>JANXRM010000009.1 GCA_025353015.1 Hyphomicrobiales bacterium | reverse complement strand
CGGAGATAGCCGTCGAAAGGCGCCCCGATCAAGCGGCGCTGCTCGCCCTGGATCTGGATCTTTGCGTGAATGCGATGCTCGTCGGTCGCGAGCACGCTGTAGGTGAGCAGGGCCGCTGCAAGTGATGCGAGCAGTTTGGCTGGCAGCATCCTGGGACCCAGGAGGAAAGCCAGCCCCTCGTGGCAGCGCTCATGCGCCACTTTCCACAGTCCCCGATCCGCCTTCCGCTTGTCGCGCAGAATCGGGCCGGCCGCGGCGGCCACCGCCTCCAATGTGGCGACGAGTCCGTCGTCAAGCCGCTCGCCCCGCATGTGCTCAATCGTCAGTCCCCCAACGAGGTCGCTCTCGGCGACCAGAGGCAGGGTGAGCACCGAGACGGCGCCTCCCTCGCGGGCGAGGCGTGCCTGGGCGAATGCCGCCAGACCGCCGCGATCGCTTCGGGGCGGTGCTGCGAGCACCGCCGCCTGATCGATCGCCTCGTCCATGGCGCCTGCAATAGCGGACGCAAGTGCCGACTTTCGCTCGAACGTCGCTGTCTGTGAAAGCGCCAGTACCGTCGTCGAAAGACCTTCCCGCCAGCCGACGGATGCCCGATCAGCGCCGGAAAGTCTCGCCGCCTCGACCGCGAGCACACGTGCGGCACCTTCAAGCGTCGTCTCGGCAGCTACCCCATTGATCACATCGAGCAGCGTCGTGGCCTGCTCGGCCCGGATCTCCGCCTGTTCGTGCCCGTCCCGGCGGACATGGGCTTCGACCCACGCTGACGCCCATTGCAGATGGCGCAGCAGGCGCTTCGCGGCTAGGTCGTCGCCGACGGTGGCGCGCGCGACGACCACTGCGCGCAAATGCTGGCCGATCGAGATCGGCCAGCCGATCAGCGCTTGGCGGCCCTCGCCGACGACGGTTGGTGCGGGTGCTTCTACGATGCGCGAGACTAGGGCTGCCGCGGCGTCGGCGAACGGGGCCGGAGCGTCCTGGTGAATGAACCGTCGGCCGGCTGCATCAGTGCCGACGCCACTGCTGCCTTCCTCCCTATGCCAGCGCGTGATGGGCGTCAACTGGCCGGACCTATCGCGATCGAACGCGAGCATGGCATCGACGATGGCCGGGTGCGATCGTGCCGTCAGCGCAAGCCAGCTCCGGCAGAACGCATCGGGCGTCGGCGCCTGCGTCAGCTCCGACCAAAGCGACACCTCCGTCATTGCCGGCGACGGCTGCCCCTCATTTCCGGCCGTGCCAGCGCGTCGGGCGCTGCCGACGGCGTCCTCTAAACTGCCAGTACTACTCATGTCGGCTCTGCCGCCTGGCGCGATTTACGCGAGAACTGGATACAGAAGTGTTGGCCGGGGCTGCCGGCCAATAGAGGTTGCGACGAGCGATCTATGTGCGGGCCGGTGCTCCCTCAGCCGTCAAGCGACATTTCCCCGAAACGGCGCTCGTAATCCTGAACGCGGGCGGCAAGTAGCGTGACGAGCCGTTTGGCGGCGTAAGGCGTGAGGACCACGCGGTTGGAGAGGCGGACCGTCAATTCCCGCGAGGTCGAAATGTTCCATGTTTGATTGGTCCCAAACAGCAGCGTGAACTCCTCGCGGGTATTGATCACGTTGATCACGTTCGCAAACGTCGTCTGCATCGTGCTGTCGTCCCAAGTGATCTTGGTTATTCCAGCCCGGTCCTCATCAGGCTGCACTGCCGCGCCTGCAGGGCGGGCATCGGTTGGATTCGTGCTCATGATTGGTCTCCATTTATCAAAGGATCGTCTTTGGTTTGATCAGACTTCAAAGTTCGGTGCAAGTAGTGCGCCACCATCGCTGCTCGCCATGATGCAGGTATCGCGCGCTGCATCATCTGTGAACATTGCTTCGCCGATGCCATCGTTGCTAAGGCTATCGTCGACCGGGACGAGTTCGCCGCTCGAACTGTCGAAGCGCCAAGCGGCCTCGCCGAGACCACCCAGCAGCTTGCGGTCACCGGCAGCGCGTCGCGAGCCTGCGAAGCGGTAGGCGTCGATCTGGATGCCGCCGGCGAGCATGAGCCCGGCCATAAGAGCCTGATCAGTGCCGATGCCAGCCATCAG
>JANXRM010000512.1 GCA_025353015.1 Hyphomicrobiales bacterium | reverse complement strand
CGATCGCCGTCTTGGTCCAGCCCTTGGCGGCCGACACCGTCGTCAGCGCCGCCGTCAGCGTCGTCTTGCCGTGGTCCACGTGACCAATCGTGCCGACGTTGCAATGCGGCTTGCTGCGATCAAACTTTTCCTTGGCCATGGTGGCGCTCCTCGTTCTTTACTTCGCTCAAACCAGCCGCCAGGTCCGTCCCCGGCTTCGGATCATTTGCAACCATTCCATTCCGCTCGAAATACGCCGCCGACGCCGCTTCCGCGGTGGTCAACCGGCGCTGCCGCGCGTTCAGACGTACTTCGCCTTGACCTCTTCCGCGACGTTGCGCGGAACTTCCGCGTAATGCGCGAACTGCATCGTGTAGGAGGCGCGCCCCTGGCTCATCGACCGAAGTTGGCTGACGTAGCCAAACATATTGGCGAGCGGCACGTTGGCGCGAATGACCGTCGCGTTGCCGCGCATCTCTTGATTGCGGATCTGACCGCGCCGACTGTTGATGTCGCCGATGACGCCACCGACGAAGTCACCCGGGGTGACCACCTCGACGTCCATGATCGGCTCGAGCAACTTGATGCCAGCCTTCGTGCAACCTTCCTTCAGCGCCTGACGCGCCGCGATCTCGAACGCGATCGCGGAGGAGTCGACTTCGTGGAAGGCGCCGTCATAGAGCGTCACCTTCATATCGACGATTGGGAAGCCGATCAGAATTCCTGACTCCCAGACCGAGTTGATCCCCTTCTCGACACCGGGAATGAACTCTTTCGGGATTGTTCCGCCGACGATCTCGCTTTCAAACTCGTTGCCGGCACCTATCGTATTCGGCTCGATGCGGAATTTGACGCGCGCAAACTGGCCCGTACCACCGGTCTGCTTCTTGTGCGTGTAATCGATGTCGGTTGCCCGCGCCAACGTCTCGCGGTAGGCCACCTGCGGCGCGCCGACATTGACTTCGATGTTGTGCGGCGGGCGGCGCATGATATCGACCTTGATGTCGAGATGCAGTTCGCCCATGCCCTTGAGGATTGTCTCCCCGGATTCCTGATCGACCGACACGCGGAACGAAGGGTCCTCGACGGACATCGTGTGCAGAACCGTCGCCATCTTCTCCTGATCAGCCTTCGTCTTCGGCTCGACCTTCATCTCGATGACCGGGTTCGGGAAGTCCATCTTTTCCAGCAGAACCGGCTTCAACGGGTCGCTCAACGTCTCGCCCGTGCGCGTGTCCTTGAGACCGCCGAGGGCGATAATATCGCCGGCGAAAGCTTCCTTCACTTCCTCGCGCTTATCGGCATGCATCTCGTAGATCATGCCGACGCGCTCTTTCTTGTCGCGCGTGGTCTGAGCGAGCGCCATGCCCTTTTCAAGCTTGCCGGAGTAAACGCGGCAGAACGTCAGCGAGCCGACGTGCGGGAAGGTCATGATCTTAAAGGCGATCATCGACAAAGGATCGCTATCGACCGGACGGCGCGCGGTCTCACCGTCGGTCTTCATGTCGATACACTTGTAGGCTTCACGATCCGAAGGAGCGGGAAGGAAATCGACCACGGCGTCGAGCAGCTGCTGCACGCCCTTGTGCTTGAAGGCCGAGCCGCACATCATGGGATAGAAGGTGCGCGTGATCGTGGCCTTACGGATCAGGCGGCGCAGCGTCGGCGCATCCGGCTCCGTGCCATCGAGATAGGCCGCCATCACGTCGTCGTCCATTTCGACGGCAGCTTCGATCATCTGGCCGCGAAACTCGACAGCCTTCTCCTTCAAGTCCTCGGGGATCTCGACTTCCGAGAACTTGGCGTCCTTGCCGTCACCATCCCAAACGATGCCCTTCATCGTGATGAGATCGACAACGCCCAGGAAGTTGTTTTCAGCACCGATCGGCAACTGCAGCGGAATAGCGCGCGCGCCGAGCTTTTCCTTGATGTCATCCAGGCACATAAAGAAGTCAGCACCCGTCTTGTCCATTTTATTGGAGAAGATGATGCGCGGCACGGCGTACTTGTCGCCCTGGCGCCAAACGGTCTCGGTTTGAGGCTCAACGCCCTGGTTCGAGTCGAGAACGCACACAGCGCCGTCGAGCACGCGCAGCGAGCGCTCGACTTCGATCGTGAAATCGACGTGGCCTGGTGTGTCGATGATGTTCAGGCGGCGCATATTGCCGTCGCGGCCCGGCCAAAAACAGGTGGTGGCCGCCGACGTGATGGTGATGCCGCGCTCGGCCTCCTGCTCCATGAAGTCCATGGTCGCAGCGCCGTCATGCACTTCGCCGATCTTGTGGCTCTTGCCGGTATAATAGAGGACCCGCTCAGTGGTCGTGGTTTTCCCAGCATCAATATGTGCCATGATGCCGAAGTTGCGGTAGTCCTCGATCTTGTATTGGCGCGCCATGGCCTGCCTCGACAGTTAAGTTCAGCGGTCGTGCGTGAGTACCGATTACCAGCGGTAGTGCGAGAAGGCACGATTGGCTTCCGCCATTTTGTGCGTGTCTTCGCGCTTCTTGACGGCAGTGCCACGATTGTTGGCGGCGTCCATCAGTTCCGCCGACAAACGCTCCTCCATGGTGTTCTCGTTGCGAGCTCGCGCCGCCGTAATGATCCAGCGGATCGCCAGCGCCTGCCGGCGCTCGGTGCGAACTTCAACAGGAACCTGATAGGTGGCGCCACCGACACGCCGCGAGCGAACCTCGACGGCCGGCATCACGTTCTCCAGCGCCGAATGAAACACCGGTAGCGGATCCGTCTTGCCCTTGGTCTGAATACGGTCGAACGCACCGTACACGATATTCTCGGCGACCGACTTCTTGCCCTGGAACATGATTGAATTCATGAACTTGGACACGACCAGATCGCTGAACTTCGGATCGGGATTGATTTCCCGCTTCTCAGCTTTGTGCCGACGCGACATGCCGCTCTTCCTTTTTCGTCTTCCCAGTCAGCGTTCCCGCGCTCCCTACGGGGCCGGATCGCGTAACCCTCGAAAATGCACAGCTTATTTCGGACGTTTGGCGCCGTACTTCGACCGGCGCTGCCGGCGGTCGGCCACACCTTGCGTGTCGAGCACGCCACGGATGATATGGTAGCGGACGCCCGGCAGATCCTTGACGCGACCGCCGCGGATCATGACGACCGAATGTTCCTGGAGGTTATGGCCCTCTCCCGGAATATAGCCGATGACCTCGTAGCCGTTGGTCAGCCGGATCTTGGCGACCTTACGAAGGGCCGAGTTCGGCTTCTTCGGTGTCGTCGTGTAAACACGTGTGCACACGCCGCGCTTCTGCGGGCACGCTTCCATGTGCCGCGATTTCTCGCGGTAGATGCGCTTGACGCGCGGCTTGCGGATCAGCTGTTGAATCGTCGGCATGAGCCCCGTCCACCTTAGATACCGCCCTCATCATGCGGCATGCGCCAAACCGAAAAAACTGAGCCACCGCGTTTCCGCGGGCGCCCAGCTTCCATTGCCAGAGGAACGGAGACCACCAAAGCGGCCGCTCGTTCTTGGCGTATTCTTGTCTGTTTCAGAGACATCGACTGTGTTTAGGCTGAAACTCGATCTGGCAAAGAGCCACCGAGAGGCCTACGACCAAGTCGTTAGTGTGCGCGCAACTTATAGTCCTCGATATCAAACGTCAACAGCCTCTTACAGCCGCTGGCGAATTTTTTCGCAGTGCGGGACAGCCTAGCTACCGGGACTTGACCGGAGCATCGAGACTGCGCGACCGTAGTCATGACATGGATCTGGACGGATGGCTAATCGTCCTACGCGCCCTGTCAGATAAGCCTATGCAATTACGTGAATAACGCCTGCGGATAAGCTCGGCGCCCCTCCGTATTGATTGCAGCCTGAACCCTGGTGAGATGCCCCATGAATATCCTGATGCCGGTCGCCGAGAAGGTCGCGCACCATCTCAAAACGCGCAAGGAAACCATCGCCGTAGCCGAGTCCTCGGCGGGCGGTCTGGTTGCTGCGGCGTTGCTGTCCGTCCCCGGGGCATCGGCGTATTTCCTCGGCGGCGCAATCGTTTACACGCGACAGTCGCGCAGCGCGCTGGTCGGAATCACTGACGCCGAGATGGCAGGGTTGCGTTCTTCGAGTGAGCCCTATGCAAAATTGCTGGCACGGACCCAGCGCCACCGCCACGCCGCCACCTGGGGGCTGGCCGAAACCGGCGCGGCCGGGCCGACGGGCAATCGCTACGGCGACAAGGCGGGGCATACCTGCATCGCGGTTGCCGGTCCGTCAGATCGCGCCTTGACATTGGAGACCGGGCACGGCGACCGGGCCGCCAATATGCGGGCATTCGCGCTGAAGACCTTGGAGACCATGCTGGCCGTGCTGGAGGCAGAGCCCAAGGCTTGATCTGTGGTTTTGCGATCCAGGGATCAGGTGGAACTGGAATTGCGCCTCTGTTATTCCCGAGCCCACCACCCAAGCCCGCTCAGGAATAACGCCCATGCAGCATGACCGCCCCGAACTCGCGAAATGCGCGGCAAACTTCGTCGCTCTGTCGCCAATCAGTTTCCTGGCGCGCGCGTCGGCGTTCTTCGGCGAACGAACGGCTGTGGTCCACGGCGATCGGCGCTTGACCTACCGCGAGTTCTATGCGCGGACGCGGCGGCTCGCCCACGCCCTGACAAAAGCTGGGATTCGACGCGGCGACACCGTGGCGATCATCGCGCCGAATGTGCCGGCCATGCTCGAGGCGCACTATGCCGTGCCCATGCTTGGTGCGGTTCTCAACCCCATCAACACGCGGCTGGACTCGGGCGCCATCGCCTTCTGCCTCGAACACGGGGAGGCGAAGCTGATCCTGGCTGACCGGGAGTACCACGCGACGGTGGCGCCGGCGTTGGAAAAGCTCGGCACGGCGCGGCCGATCGTCGTCGACATCGCCGATGCCGAAACAGCGTCGGCCACCGCTTACGGTCATGTGGAATACGAAGATTTCATCAGGGATGGCGAGCCCGAGTTCGTCTATCCTGGCCCCGCCGATGAATGGGATTCGATCTGCCTGCTCTACACATCGGGCACCACGGGCAATCCCAAGGGCGCCGTGCACAGCCATCGCGCCGCCTACCTGGGCGCGCTGACCAATGCCCTGTCGTTCAAGCTCGATCACGAAAGCCGCTATCTCTGGACCCTGCCCATGTTCCACTGCTCGGGGTGGACCTACACGTGGGCGGTGACGGCGGCCGGCGGCACGCATGTCTGCCTGCGCCGCGTCGATCCGAAACGGATTTTTGATCTCTGCGCCGAGGAACGGGTGACGCACCTCTGCGGTGCGCCGATCGTACTCAACATGCTGGTGCACGCGCCTGCAGCTGACAAGCGCGCGCTGACCACGCGGCCTAAGGTGGCGACCGGCGGCGCGGCGCCGCCCGCCATCGTCATCCAGCGCATGGAAGACATGGGCTTCGAAGTTCTGCATCTCTATGGCACGACGGAAAGCTTCGGGCCCTCGACCTACTGCGCCCACCGCTCCGAATGGGACAAGGGCCTGCCCAAGGACGACCGCTACGCGCTGATGGCGCGCCAGGGGATCCCCAACGCGTTGGTCGAGGACATGATCGTCGCCGACCCGCAGACGCTGACAGCCGAACCGCGTGATGGCCGAACGATTGGCGAGATCTTGCTGCGCGGCAACACGATCATGAAGGGGTACTTGAAAAACGAAGCCGCCACCCGCGAGGCCTTCGCCGGCGGCTATTACCATTCCGGCGACCTCGCGGTCTGGCACGCCGATGGCACGATCGAGGTCAAGGACCGCTCGAAGGACATCATCATCTCGGGCGGCGAAAACATATCCTCGCTGGAAGTGGAGGAGGTTCTTTACCGGCACCCTGATGTGATGGAGGCCGCCGTCGTCGCCAAGCCGGACGACAAGTGGGGTGAGACGCCCTGCGCCTTCGTCACGTTGAAGCCCGGCGCCAAACCCGTCACGGCCGAAGACATCATCACATACTGCCGCGAGAACATGGCCCGCTACAAGGTGCCGAAAACAATCGTGTTCGGACCCTTGCCAAAAACGTCGACCGGCAAAATCCAGAAGTTCGTGCTCAGGGAGATGGCGAAGGCCATGTAAAGCGCGCGGCCGCGCGTCGTTTCACATGACCGAGCGGCTGTG
>JANXRM010000517.1 GCA_025353015.1 Hyphomicrobiales bacterium | reverse complement strand
GATCGACGTTTCGCCACCCGCAGGCCGGTTTGCGCTTGCGTCGGGTGACGGGACGCCGCGCCGGCTTCTCGCCATCGCGGCGGGATCGGGAATAACGCCCATTATTTCGATCGTGCGGCATGCGCTCCGCACCGAGCCTTCGACCCGGGTGGCGCTGATCTACGGCAACCGCACCGTCGAGGAGATCCTGTTTCGCGACGAGCTTGAAGACCTGAAGGACCGGTATCTCGACCGGTTCACGCTGATCAACGTGCTTTCGCGGGGCGACATGACCGACACGCCGCTGCTGGAAGGCCGCATCGACGGGGAAAAACTCAAAGCCTTGGCCGCGGGGCTGGCTGTCAAAGAGTTGGCGCATGTCTATCTGTGCGGGCCTGGGAGCCTGATCAAGGACGCGCGTAACGTGCTGTTCGCGCTCGGTGTCGCCCGCGACCGCGTGCATCACGAGTTCTTCGCGGCCGGCGGCGGCGCCTATCGCACGGCCGGGGCAAACGCGGCCAAGACAAGCGAGTCCGCCGCGCCTGCGGACAAACCAGCACCGGCTCAAGAAGCGTCGGCTGGAACGGACGTGGTGGCGACGCTCGATGGGCTCGTGCATCGCTTTAGGATGCAATCGGGAGAGACCGTCATCGATGCAGCGCTCCGCGCCGGGATCCGCGTCCCCTACGCCTGCAAAGGCGGCATGTGCTGCACCTGCCGGGCCCAGGTCCTGGATGGCGATGTCGTCATGAAGGTCAACTACAGTCTCGAACCCTGGGAAACGGCGAAGGGCTTCGTGCTGACTTGCCAGGCCGTGGCTCGTTCGCCACGGCTGGTCCTCGACTATGATCAGATGTAGGCTCGTCGGATATTGCAGTGGTAACGGGGGGTGATGATGTTACATCGCGGATTGTCGGTGCCGCTGGCACTCTTGGCGCTCGCGTTCGGAACTCAGGCAACGTCCCTGGCGCAGCAAGCGCAACAGCCGGCGCTGCAATCGGCACTCGAGCCCGGGTATGGCAGGCTGGTCACTTTTGACGCGCTGACGGCCGGGGAAGCCGGACAGATCATTAGCTTCACAGATCTGCGCAACAAGGTTCGGGTTCGGGGCGTGCGCCTCGTTGCGCCCAATTCCGCCTGCGTCGTGGAAAACGTGACGATTACCTATACGAACGGGCAGGTGCATAACGAGACCCGGACCATCGATTTGCGGGCCGGGGAGCGCACTGCCGTCATCGATCCCCGCTTCGATGATCGATCGCTCGAGTCGGTCATTGTGGCCGTCCGGCCGGGCTCCTGTTCGGGTGCGGTTCTCGAACTGCAAGGCGTCGTCGACGTCGCTGCATCCAATACGTATGCCTCGCGTAGCGCGAAGGCGCCGACACGCGGGATCGACCCCGCGGGGTCCAGCCAACCGCCGGCGGCACCGGCCCTGCCGAAAGCACCGGCCCCGGGCACCCTTCCCGATCTGCCCTATACGGCGGTCGATCTCTACTACGGCACGGACCGCAAAGCCGGTGAACCGCGCACCCGCGGCGACCAGGTCCGGATCGGCACGTATGGCGCCGAGCCGGGTGGCCGCCTGGAGCTTGGCAAAGCCACCGTTTCGATCCCAAAGAATCGCAAGCCCGGCACGATCCCGGTCGCCGGCGTCGATCTGGTGATCACCACGCTGAACTACCGCCAAGCTGATCTGGCGCGCGACTTTACCGTGCTCGGTGTGAATGCCATCAGTCAGGACAAATTCGTCGCCGCGATACAAGCTCGCCTAGGCCAGGCACAATCTTATCAAGGCCATGCGTTCGTTTTCATTCACGGCTACTTCGTGACCTTCGACGACGCGATCTTCCGGGCGGCCCAGATCACCTACGACATGGGCTTCGACGGACTGCCGCTTGTTTACAGCTGGCCGTCAGCCGGACAATTTCGGCAGTACATCACGGATCGCGATCGCGCGCGGGAGGCCCGGGACTACCTGAAGGATTTTCTCAATCTCGTGGCTGCCCGCTCGGGCGCCACGCAGATCCACCTGATCGCGCATAGCACGGGGGCCCACGCTTTGCTCGAGGCACTCGACCGGATGCTGTTGCAGCAGCCGGATTTGGCTGGGACGGGGCGCTTCGGCGAGATCGTGTTCGCGGCGCCCGACGTCCTGGCCGGCGATTTCCAGAATGCGATGGCATCGCTGGTAAAGCTCGCGCGCGGGACGACACTCTACGCCTCGAAGTCCGATCGGGCACTGCAACTTTCGGAGTTTGCCCGAAACGGCGCGCAGGCCGCAGGCCTGGTGCCGGCCAATGGCATTCCAGTGCTGGTGGCGGGTGTCGATTCGATCGACGTGTCGTTGCTTAACACTAGCTATTTCGGGATCAACCATTCCTCGTTCGGTGATGCCCAGCCCTTGCTGCAGGACTTGGGCAAGGTGTTCGCGACCGGGTATCACCCGCCAAGCTCGCGCGACCAGAGTTTTCGGGAGACCCCAGCGCCGCAAAACGCTGGCCGGTTCTGGCGATGGATGCGGCAGCCCTAGCCGCGCTGGCTATGCCCTGGTCGGGACTTGAGCACGATGGCTATTTTTTCTGACTTTGGGGGGCTGGCGCGGGCCGGATCTGGCCTTCCTTTTCCGCCTCGGCCTTCAGCATAGGGTCCAGAAATTCCAGCTTGGCCTTATCGCGCAGCGATTGCGTCAATTCCTGCGCCTTGCGGTGGACCAGCGAATTCATGATACGCTCCTTGATGCTGTCGAAGGGGGGCGCGCCCCGCTGGCGCTTGTCCTCGAGCTTGATGATGTGCCAGCCGAACTGGCTCTGCACGGGCTGCGACATCTCGCCCGGCTTCAACTTGAAGGCTGCTTCCTCGAACTGCGGCACCATTTGTCCGCGTGAAAAATAGCCGAGGTCGCCGCCCTCTTCCTTGCTACCCGTGTCCTTCGAGAATTCTTTGGCCATGCGGGCGAAGTCTTCGCCGTGCGCGATCTTTTCGAAGATGTCCTTCGCCTTGGCCTCGGACTCGACCAGGATATGGCGGGCGCGCGCCTCCTCCTGCGGTTTGGCTGCAGCCAATTGGGCATCGTAAAGTTTGCGGGCTTCGGCCTCGGTCACCGCGCCTTTCACCGTACGATCGAAATAGGCATCCCGGAGCGCCCGGCGCTGCCAATATTTCATCCGCTCGTCGAAGGCAGTACCGGAACCGAGCTTCTCGGACTCTGCCGCTTCGGCAAAGAGATGGTTCTCGATCAGGTACTCGACCAGGACGCGGCGGCGCTGATCGGCTGGCATCGAGCCCAGATCATTGCCGATCTCAGCCTCGGCCAGCCGCAAGTCGGCCTCCGTAATCGTGCGGCCATTGACCTTGGCCAGAACCGTTTCGCCACCGGCCTTGTCTTGAGCCCTGACTGGTGTGATGGCCGGAAACGCCAACAGCAGGCCTGCGAAACAAGCGACCAGCGACGTCGTACGAATGAATGGGAGCAAGGGCGTGTCCTTCGGCTATCGGGCGTGGATTGCGGCATGGTCCTAGCGTGAGCGCTGCTGATCTCCCAGAGGCTTGCCAGTCCAAACCTCGTGGATCAGGCGAATCGGCGCCGCCGTCGCCAACTCTTGCGGATCTCCCGTGACGAAATTAGGACACGTGGTCGCCGGTCCAAGCCCCCCGGTGCTGCCGAATCATCCGGCGCTGCATCAGCGATACGCTGGGATGACTGGCTGTGATGGATGTTCAATTGAGTGAACTATGTCTCTGGCGCCGCGTTGACAAGGCGGGATGTGCTCCTTATCTCTTCGCCAACCGGTCGTCTGCCGGTGACCCGTCGCGCGGTTGCGCAGTTCTTCGCTTCTCCATCGATCCATGTCCCAGTCGAAGAGATACGTCTGAGCTCGCGGCAAAGCGCTTCGGGACGAGGTGACACTGCGTCGCGTACTGAACCCGGCTTCTCTACCCGCCCCGGAGTGCCCGGGCGCGGCGAACATGATTCGAGGCTCGTCCATGCTCTCCATCGGTACGATCGCGGCAAAGATCTTCGGCACGTCCAACGAGCGCCGGTTGAAGACCTACCGGCCGAAAGTCGAAGCGATCAACGCTTTGGAGCCGGAACTGGCGGCACTTTCCGATGAGGACCTGCGCGCTCGCACGGCCATGTTGAAGGCTCAACTCGCCGAAGGCGCTGAACTCACTGACCTGCTGGTGCCAGCCTTCGCTACGGTGCGCGAAGCGGCCAAGCGGG
>JANXRM010000458.1 GCA_025353015.1 Hyphomicrobiales bacterium | reverse complement strand
CGCCGCCGACAGGATCGGCGGCCAGGTATTGAGCAGCCCGACGTGCGAGAACAGGTTGTTCAGCAGATAGAAACCGATCCCGAGCATGATGCCGTTGAAGAGCTGCCGGTCACGCTGCTTCTGCTCGAACTCCAAGGGCTTCCACAGGTAGACGCGCGCAAACCGTTCGGAAGCAAGCTCCGCCACATAGGTAATGGTCTGGCCGCGCTCGATGGTCAGGCGGAAGATGTCGGACCGGTCGCTTTTGATGCGCTCCGGTGCATAGCCCGATGAATTCGAAACGGTTTCGATGCGGCGTGCGTCGAGATCGGGTGAAATGACGCCCGAACCGACGACATTATAACGATCGGCGGTCAGCCAAATCTCGATCGTCTTGTCGGTCGGATTGGTGAGCGCGAAGACGAGCCAGTTGGGATTGGTGCCAAGCGTCGAAGCACGGACGCCCATGCGTCCCGCCGCCCCGTCGACACCGGTGGCGGTATCGATCTGAAAGGTATCGCCCTTTCCCTCGTGCAATTCACCGAGGGACGTAATTTCGACACGCTCGATATCGCCATTGATCGTGATCGGCTTCAGCGCATAGGCAGGTGTCGCCAAGCCCCACGCAAGCACGAGCAAGGCCAATAGGCCGTGCCAAGCGCGGCAAGATCCGGAACTCCAACAAGAGCTCCAAGGCGAGTGCGTCCAAGCGTGCTTCAATCGGCTCATTTGAACCTCGCCTCCGACCAGTCCTCGCGGGGCAGGCCGAACAGCACGTGGTCCTCCCAAACGCCGTTGATCTTGAGATAACGCCGGGCGAGCCCCTCGCGGGAAAAACCTCGCCGTTCGAGCGTCCGCAACGAGGCTGCATTCACCGGCATGCAAGCCGCTTCCAGTCGGTGCAGCCGCATTTCTTCGAACGCAAACAGAACAACCGCAGCCAGGGCCGACGAGCCAAACCCACGTTGCGTATAGGGCTGGCCGATCCAATAGCCGACGGCAGCTGCCTGTGCGACGCCGCGCCGGATGTTTGATAGCGAAATCCCGCCAACTAGCTCGCGGCCGAAATCACTGAAGACGAAGAAGGCGTAGCCCTGGTCGTCCTTCGCATCGCGCTGGTAGCGTTTGATGCGATCGCGAAAAGACGATTTGGAGAGTTCGTCGAGCGTCCATTGCGGTTCGAAAGGTGTCAGATGCGTCTGGCTCGCCTCGCGCAAGTCTGCCCAGGCGAAGAAATCAGCCATGACAGGCGGGCGCAGTTGCACCCTCCCTGCCTTGAGCAAGAAGGACGCATCCTGTATCAGCGATGGCCGCATGAACGCCATAGCTCGCCCGCGGCGTGAACCGCCTCCCATCCTGGCGCCTGGTTCCCTAAATCCCCGTCTGGGAACCAAGTCAGGCGCCTAATCTCACCATGGCCCGCTTTGCGACCGATGTCGCAGAACAGCCCGCCCCGACCAGTGCAATACAAGGTGTCGTACCCGAAACCAGCCGCCGCACGGTCTCGCGCACCGTATCCCGCGAGACCTCTTCGACGCGTTCGATCAACTCCTCAGCCGGCAGTAACCTGTCGAAGGCCAGCACCTGGCGCGCCATTTGCTCCGCCCGTCCAACCGAACTTTCGAGACTCATCAGCAACCCCGTTTTGAGCTGCGCCTTGGAGCGCTGCAACTCTCGTTCCGAGGCCAGATCCTCGGTCATGACGTGCAATTCATGCCGCACGACATCGACCAGTTCCCCGATCATTTCAGGCCCCGTCGCGGCATGGACCGAAAGCAGGCCCGTGTCGCCCAAGCCCCAAGCCGAGGAATAAATCGAATAGCATAGGCCACGCTTCTCGCGAATCTCCTGGAAGAGCCGCGAGGACATGCCACCGCCGAACAGGCCCGAAAACACCTGCGCCGGATAGAACGCCGGATCCCGGAACGAAATGCCTTCAAAGCCCAAAACCACGTGCGCCTGTTCGAATTTTTTGTCCGAAAGCCGCGAGCCGCCCACGTATTTGGCGGGCGTCGCCGCTGACGGAACGCCTGCATTGAGACCCTGGAATAGGGCTTCAGCGTGACGCACGAGATCGCCGTGCTCGATATTGCCGGCGGCGGACAGGACCATGTGACTGGCGCGATAGCGGGCGGCTAGAAATGCGCGCAGGTCCGCCGTGGTGATGGCCGAGACGCTCTCCGCCGTCCCGAGAATGGGGCGGCCAAGCGGTTGGTTTGCAAAGGCCGCGTCCTGGATCAAGTCGTAGACAATGTCGTCCGGGCTGTCCTTGGTGCCGGCGATTTCCTGCAGGATCACGTCGCGCTCACGCGCCAGATCCTCCTCGGAGTAACGTGGGTTCTGGACGATATCGGCCAGGAGATCGATGGCGATCCCGACATCGTCCTTCAGCACGCGCGCGTAGTAGTAGGTCGCGTCGAGGCTGGTCGCCGCGTTGAGTTCGCCGCCAACCTGCTCGATCTCTTCCGCGATCTCGGCGGCAGTCCGCCGTGCCGTACCCTTGAACGCCATGTGCTCGAGGAAGTGGGAAATGCCGTGCTGTTCGGGCGTCTCGTGGCGAGCACCTGACGCGACCCACAGGCCCAGCGCCACCGTCCCCAGGTGCGGCATCCGATGCGAGACGACCCGCAGTCCGTTGGACAGGCGTGAAATGGTCGTGCTCATTGGTGTTTCCCAGCCGCGCGTGCGTGTTGACTGATGAAGGCTGATAGGGCTGCGTAGTCGTTTGGCAGGCGGGTGCCCCGTTCGGGCAGAGTTCGTTGGCGCGCAACAATGGCGGGTTCGGCTGGTAGGGCGCCCGTGGCCTTTTCGATGGCGGCCGGAAATTTTGCCGGATGCGCAGTCGCCAACATCACCATCGGCACATTCGGGTCGCGTTCGACCTTCCGGGCGGCACTAACACCAACCGCCGTATGCGGGTCGCAGAGATAGCCCGTTGCCGCCTGCAACCGGCGAATTTCGGCCAACGTCTCATCCTCGCTGGCGCGCGCAGCCTGGAACACCTGGCGGAAAAAAGCGTGCTCGCCACTTTGCAGCGAAAAGCTCTTCTGGGCCCTCAGGCTTTCCATCTGATCGCAAACTCGCTCGGCGTCGCGATCGGCAAGTTCGAACAGCAACCGCTCGAAATTCGACGAGATCTCGATATCCATGCTCGGGCTATGGGTTGCGGTCACGCCGTGCGCGGCGTAGCGGCCGGTCTCCAGCGTCCGCAGCAGGATATCGTTGGTGTTGGTGGCGATCACCAGCCGCTCCACGGGCAGGCCCATGTTCATGGCGGCGTAGCCGGCAAAAATGTCGCCGAAATTGCCAGACGGCACCGTGAAGCTGATCGGCCTATCGGGAGCGCCAAGTGCCACGCCGGAGGTGAAGTAGTAGACGATCTGCGCCAGTATCCGGACCCAGTTGATGGAATTCACGCCGGCCAGATGCAGCCGGTCGCGCAGCGCCAGGTCGTTGAACAGCGCCTTCACGAGGTTCTGGCAATCGTCGAACGTGCCGTCGATGGCGATCGCGTGCACGTTGCCTTCTGTGGGCGTTGTCATTTGCCGGCGTTGCACGTCGCTCACGCGGCCATGCGGATAAAGAATGAACATGTCGACGGCGTCCCGACCGCGGAAGGCTTCGATCGCCGCCCCTCCGGTATCACCCGATGTGGCGCCAACCACCGTTGCGGCGCGACCGCGGCGTTTCAAAGCGCGGTCCATGAGGCGGGCCAGCACCTGCATCGCGATGTCTTTGAACGCAAGCGTCGGCCCATGGAACAACTCGAGCAGCCAGTCGCTTGGCCCGATCTGCACCAGCGGCGCAATGGCCTGATGCCTGAAGCCTCGATAGGCCTCGGTCAGCAGTTGCAGCAGGTCGTCGTCGCTGATCTCGCCGCCAGCGAACGGGCGCATCACCGCCATCGCCGTGTGCTCGTAGGATTGACCGCCCATCGCGGCGATCTCGGCCTGATTGAACAGAGGCCAGTACTCAGGCAGGTACAGTCCGCCGTCGCGAGCAAGCCCGGTCAGCAGAACATCTTCGAATCCCAGGACCGGGGCTTGTCCCCGGGTGCTCACATATTTCACGGCTCGCGTGGCCTTCTGTCCGGTCGGCAAGGCGAAGCTTGCACAATCCAGGGCAACCTAAAGCCGAAGCTGGGCAGCCACAAGGCAACAGGCCGTACCGGTCAGGTCTTTCCCCAACTGCGTCTGCGGGCCGCACTGCGCCGCCCGCCGAGAATGAAGCGTTCGCGCGAGGCCAGAAGTCTATTCCGGACGAAAACGAGGTATACACCGATCAGTGCCGCCCCAAGGCCGTACCAAGTCAGCGCATATTCGAGATGCCGATTCGGCAGGGTCAGCCGAGTGACGCCGCCGCGAGGCGTGCCGGCCGTTGCAACAGTGCCAGCTGGTGCGGCAACGGCTTCGATAATGAACGGAAGGACCTTTTTGCGTGCATCGGAATTGTCGCCAAACGACTGATCCGCCATGCCTTTGAGGTCGCGCCAGTACCACATATTACGGCCAGGGTCATTGGCTGGAGCGAATAAGGCTTTTGCTTCAGGGCGACGCAACAATCCAATGACGTCGATGGTGCCAGGGCCTGTAGCAGAACCAGCTGCTGTACTCGGCGTACCAGCCGCCGCCGTCGCGGTTGGCGCTGCCAGTCCTCGGTTCCCCCGTTCGGCCTCGGTGATGAAGCCTCGATTGACCATGACGACAACCCCAGATGGGCCGACGAGCGGCACATACACGTGATGTCCCGGGCCCTGTTCGCCGGGCGCAAAATAATACATCTCCTTGTCGGTCAGGAAACGGCCGCGGGCCCGGACAGGCGTGTATTCTAGGTCCTCGCCAGCGCCAAAAAGTGTTGCGGCGGCATCCAGGATGATGGGCTCGGCCTTGGACCGCGCCTGGATCTTCTCGACCAGCGCCTCCTTCCAGGACATGCGCTGCAATTGCCAGGTCCCGAGCCCGCCAAGCAGAGATAGCGCGAACACGGAGCTGAGCGTCACCCAGAACAGTCCGCCGGCCTTTGCGCCCACGCGTGTCATCCAGAACCTTTCAGCCACGAGTGCCTGGCCGTTTCTCAACTGCGATCGCTGCGGCCCTCGCCGGCATTATGCTGCCATTGCAGGGCGATGAGCTTGGACTTCAAGCCCCGCAGCAGCAGCACCGCCAGGACTGGGGTGAGAACACCCCAGAGAACGAAATGCGCCCACCCGGGCACCCCGTACTTGAATTCGGCTATCAGCGCGCCGCCGAGAACCAGAACCCCCAGAATGAAGATCGCAAAGATCGCCGGACCGTCGCCTGCCTCAGCGAATGTGTAGTCAAGTCCGCACAGAGAGCAAGACGGCGCGATCGAGACGGTGAACGGTCCGCTGAACAAGGCGCCCTTGCCGCAGCGCGGGCACGATCCAAGAAGCCCCGCACGTCCACCTCGCCGTCCTGGCGATCTTTCGTCATCACCGCTCTCAGACATCGCGCATGGCCCCGAAAAACGACTTCGACTTAAACTATTTCGACGCTGCATCCCGAAGAATGCTCATTTTATAGCTGAACCTGTCGGCTGGATGCAGGTTGATGGACAATTCCACCAAACGCCGCCCTGTCACATAGTAGCGCCGCGTGAATTTCAAAGCTGGCGAACCCGCAGGCGCCAACAGCTGGGCCGCTTGCTCGGCGTCCAGGACCGCGGCATCGATCTGTTGATCGACCTCGACGACGGTCTCGCCGAACTGGCGCTCGATCAGCGACCAGAGTGCTGTCCGCAGCGACGCTTGGTCGGCCGCGATTGTCTTGAAGGCCGCATCGATATAGACGACCGAATGGCAGATCGGCAGCTCACCGTCGGCACCCCGCCGAATGCCCTCGACGCGCAGCCAGCGCTTGCGCGGACGGCAGCCCAAAACCTCGGCAAGGACACCGCGCGCCTCGACGTCGTCCTGGCCGATCAGGTCCAGCCGGGTCTCGTGGGCGAACTGCAGGAGTTCCGAGAGCGAATTGACCGAATGCGAATAGCTGGCATCTGCCCGCCTCGCTTCGACGCGGGTGCCAACACCCTTGCGGGCCGAAACGAGACCTTGGCTCCGCAAATGTTGGATCGCCTGCCGCACCGTATAGCGGGAGACGCCGTAGGTCTCCGTCAATTCGGCTTCGGTCGGCAGCAGGTCGCCGATGGCGTAAGCGCCCGAGCCGATACGCGCGCTCAGCATCTGCGCCAGCTGGATATAGAGCGGTTGCGCCGCCGCTCCATCGATCAGCTTCACGTCGGCGTCATTCATGGTTGGTCGAATCTCTGTGACAATCGAATCTGGCATGTTTGGCTGGCTGGCCGCGGGCAATAGCCTTGCATAGCAGCACGGCGCCCGCCTGGCTGGCTTCATACTACCGCCGCTACTAACGTGCGACTTGTTCCGACACAATAAACCAGCGCGTGCGGGGTCACAAACTTGAAGAATGCCCATCAGGCCCGGCCGATGCCAGTTTCGGGTGCAGGCGTTTCGGGTGCAGGCGTTTCGGGCGCTGACGTTTCGGGCGCAGACGTGGCCCCGGAAGTGATGAGTGCCCCGGAAGGGATCGGCTTGCCGGCGCTCGTCGGGCTGGTGACCAGTGTTCAAGCATTGGCCACGTTCACCGTGCTGGCGTTGCCGACACTGGCGACCAAGGCGGCTCCAGCGTTTGGGGTCGGCCCTGAAGCGGCAGGGTACCAGATCAGCGTCATCTATCTAGCGGCTGCCTGCATGTCGAGCATGGCTGGTCTGTTCGTGCGGCGCTATGGTGCAGCATGTGTCAGCCTCTTGGCGCTGGGCTGCAGCGGCATAGGTCTTTTGGGGCTGGTCACCGGAAATTTGATCTGCGCCGTTCTCGGCTCGCTGCTGCTGGGCGCGGCCTACGGCCTGACCAACCCGGCCGCGTCGCACCTCCTGCTCAGGTATGCGCCCCGCCAGCACCAGAACTTGATCTTTGCGCTGAAGCAAACCGGCGTGCCCTTCGGCGCCATGCTGGCCGCGTTCCTGTTGCCGGCGCTCGAGAAAAAGTTCGGCTGGCAGCCAGCCCTGTTGTCGGGCAGCGGGCTGGTCGCGGCGCTCAGTGTTTTTTTGTGGCTCGCCCGCGACCGCCTCGATGGCGACCGGGACCCCCAGGCGCGAATGACAGGTGGCATGCTGCAGGGCGTCCGTGTTGTCGCAGCCAACCCGGTGTTGCGGTCGTTGGCGATCATGGGGCTGACTTATGCATCGTTTCAGTTCTGTTTGTTCACGTTCCTGATCACCATGCTGGTCCAGGACTTCGGCTGGTCTCTGGTGGAAGCCGGCGGTATGGCGATGCTGCTCCAGGTTGGCGGCGCCACCGGCCGCATCGCCTGGAGCGTGCTTGCCGATCGCCTCGGGCAAGGTCTGTGGGTACTGTTTGTGATCGGCCTCGCGTCGACGTTTTGCGCAGGCCTCCTGGCGCTATCGGGGCCAGCCTGGCCGATACCGGCATTGACGGCCGTGCTTGTCGGTTTCGGCTTCTGCCTGGTCGGCTGGAATGGCCTCTGGATGGCGGAAATCGCCCGCACCGGCGGCCCAGCGGAGGTTGGCCTCGCCACCGGCGGCGTTCTGGTCTTCACTTACGTTGGCGTGATGGCAGGCCCGGCCGCCTTCGCGTTGCTCTATCGCGTCTTCGGCAGTTACACACTGACGTTTGGAGCGTTCGGCCTGATGTCGCTGATCGGCGCGGCGGCGTTGTTGGTCGCGATCAGGCACCAGCGTTACAAGCGATAGCACTTCGTGCTTTGCCAGCCCCACGGCAAGGACGCCGGACGAACCGCGGCAGGCGCCAGTTCGAAGGTCGCGAAGTCAAAGTTCTGGCTCGATCGGCGTTGGATAGTTATCGTGTGCCGCACCTGGAATTGCCCGGGAAACGACAGCAGCGAGACCATGGCGAGCCCCATGCCGACCCAAACCCTGAAAACGATGATCCAGAAGGTTTCGACGGGCGCCACGTTGACCGAGGCCGAAATCCGCACGGCGCTCGAGATCATGACCGACGGGCATGCAACTCACGCTCAAATGGGGGCGTTTTTGATGGCGCTCCGTGTCCGGGGTGAGACCATCGAGGAGATCACGGGTGCATCGCAAATGCTGCGATCGCGCATGCATAAGGTCGAAGCGCCTGAAGGCGCGGTCGACATCGTCGGCACGGGGGGTGACAACCACGGCACCTACAACGTCTCGACGTGCGCCTGCCTGGTGGCCGCGGGGGCGGGCTTGAAACTTGCAAAACATGGAAATCGCTCCGTTTCTTCCATATCGGGCGCGTCTGATGTGCTGGCGGCACTTGGCGTCAAGCTGGACGTTTCGCCGGCGAAGGTCTCGCAGGAGATCCACGAGGCCGGTGTCGGCTTCATGTGGGCGCCGATGCACCATCCCGCCATGAAGCACTGGGCGCCTGTCCGCGCCGAGCTTGGCATTCGCACCCTGTTCAATCTCCTCGGACCGATTTCCAACCCTGCCGGCGTGAAACGGCAGGTCGTTGGCGTGTTCTCCTGGCAGTTGGTCGAGCCCATCGCCCATGTGCTGAACAAACTTGGCACGGTCCACGCTTGGGTGGTGCATGGCCATGACGGCCTTGACGAGCTCACCACGACGGGCTCAACCGATGTCGCTGAAGTCAAAGACGGTCAGGTCCGCGTCTTTGAGGTGACGCCAGCCGATGCCGGATTGGCGCCCGCGAAGTTGTCCGATCTCAAAGGCGGCGACGCCGAAACGAATGCAGCAGCGATCCTGGACGTGCTGTCTGACAAACCCGGCCCGTTCCGCGATATCGTTCTGTTGAATGCGGCGGCGGCCTTGCTGGTCGGCGACAAAGTCCAAAACCTCGCTCAAGGCGTTGAAGTCGCAGCCAAGGCCATCGAAACCGGCGCTGCTCGTCGGGCTCTCGATCGATTGATTGCGGTCAGCACGAGTTGAGCATCGATCTGTTGCATATCACCCTGTCAGTGATGCTTGACTGCTACACCAGAAGCATTGACAGCTTGCGGCCTGGCGCGGTTATGGTGGACCCATGAAGACCCCGAAAAAAGCAGCGCCGCGCAAAAAGAAGGTCGCCAGCGAGTTCCGCCTGGCCAAGTACAGCATTGGCGACGTGGTGAAGCATCGCCATCACCCGTTCCGCGGCATCATCTTCGACGTCGACCCGGTGTTCAATTCGACCGAAGAATGGTGGCTGTCGATCCCTGAAGACCGGCGCCCGCGCAAGGACCAACCGTTTTATCATCTCCTCGCCGAGAATGAGAAAACGGAATACATCGCCTACGTCTCCGAGCAAAATCTTCTGCCCGACGAGTCTGGCGTGCCCTTGCGTCACCCGCAGGTGGGCGAGCTGTTCACCCAGAAAGACGGCCAATACCGGGCGAATTACGTTCAACAACATTGAGCACAGACCCGGCCGTCGATGCGACGGGTTGGGTGGCCATTGTGCCGTATACACTGGCAAGGCGTGCCCTTAAAACGCGCAGGCTGGTGCGTCATTGTGGCACCGCAACATGCCAATAACCTATTGGGCTGCCTATATTTCAGCCTTCTTCTGATCGTCATGATATGGTTCTATTGTGCATTGCAGCAGATGCGCGTGCGTTTCATGCGCACGGCTGCTGGCCCATGTCCAGTTGATCTGGGAAACGCGATCCTCAGTCCGGAACTGGAGTTAACGAATCATGCAACCGGTGACCGATGACAGCATCGCCCTTAAGGGGACTGCACGTAAGCTCTTGCCTTCCGAAACGGCGGCATTTCGTGACCATCTGATGCGATTGGACGCGGCGAGCCGGCAGTTCCGCTTTGCCCATGCCGTGTCTGATGGTTTCATCGAGGACTACGCGGTCCACATGAGCGACATGGGCAGCATCGTTTTCGGTTACTTCATCGATGGCGAGATGCATGCAGCAGCGGAATTGCGAAAGCTCGGCGACCACTGGGGTAAGGCTGCCGAGGCAGCCTTTTCCGTCGAGAAAGCCTATCAGGATCTGGGCATTGGTAGCTTGTTGATGGGCAAGGTCATTCGAGCTGCACGCAATCGCGGTGTGCATCTTGTTTACATGAGTTGCCTTGCCGACAACGGCCGGATGCAGAATATCGCCCAAAAGCATGAAGCTTCGCTCAAATTGGAGTACGGCGAAGTGATCGGCGAAATCGTGCCGACGACGGCCGACTACTTCTCGATCATGGCTGAGGCCATGGAAGATCGGGTCGGCTATATGCTGGCCGTCCTCGATCTCCAGACGCGGCTCGTCAAAGCGGCCTGATGGCCACGCCATCAGTGCAATTCGCTCGGCCAAGGCTCGACAGGAAGTGCCCGCGGCAGCATGATGTGGCGCACATGCAGGTGGTCCCAGCTACAGTTTTGGCCACCTGCGGTTTGCTTGAGGGTGCCGGGAGTTGTCGAATGTTTTGCCTGCGCCACGCGGCGACAATTGGAATGCTGGTCATCGCGCTACCGGCCGCAGCAGCCTTGGCACAAACGGTGCCCGCGGGATCGGCCGCGGCTGCCCCAACGGCGCCTGGAGCGGGACCATCGGAATTCGGGCGGGAAGTCGCCACAGGTGGCCTGTCGTTCGTCCAGGATCCGGCCATCGTGATCGATAGCCAGGACGTCCTCATCGCACGCAACGAAATCAAAATTACCTATGTCATGCGCAACACGACGAACGCCGAGCGCTCGATCCTCGCCGTCTTCCCGTTGCCGGAGATCGACACGGCGTCGATCGGTGACCAAGGCATCAAGCTCGCTGATCCGAAAAGCGCCAATTTCGTCGCGGCCGTTTCCAGCGTCGATGGTGCGCCCCCGGTGATCGAGATCGAGCAGCGGGCCTTGGCGATGGGGCTCGACGTCACGGGACAGCTCGCGGCGCACCAGGTTTCCCTAGTGCCGTTCGACCCAGACTTGGCCGGGCAATTAAAGCGTCTGCCGAAGGTCACAAAGGTGGATTTTCTGCAGCGCGGTATCCTGCGCACCGAGGACGACCGTGTTGAACCCAATTGGACCCTCAGGACTGCTGCCTACTGGCGTCAGGGCTTTCCGGCCCGCAAGCCAATTGCCATGACACTGAGCTATCGGCCCGTGAATGCGGTGGCGGCGTTTCAGCCAGCACTCCTCGAGGCAGCCCGCTCGTCCCACTGTTTGACGGGCGCGGCCGACGTGGCGGTCACGCGAAAAGTGGCGGCTCAGGCCGGCAAGGTCACATTCACCTGGACGAGCTTCGTGCCCGGTCCCTACGGCGGGTTGCTGGGCACAGCGCGTCAATTCAAGTTGCGGATCGAAAAGCCGTCAATCGATACAGTGGTCGTGACATGCCGCGGCGAACTGCGGCCGCTCGGGCCGACCGCGTTGGAGTGGACCGCGCAGAATTATGCCGATGAAGAACTGCGCGTCCTGTTCGTCGACTAGCTTTTCGCGACCGGCTCAGAGTTGTGAAAGCCGTTTCAGCATCAATCGTGACACCGCCTGCCGGCTGGACTAGCTTCATCCAGGCGTTGGCTCCCGATTGCGTGCCAAGGTATCAGTCTGGCGGAGGGTTGGCGTGCAGGACATCAAGGGCAAGATCGCCTGGGTTACAGGGGCAGGAACCGGCATCGGCGAGGCGGCCGCCAAGGCGCTTGTCGCCGAAGGCGTTATCGTCGTCCTGACGGGCCGGCGCAAAGAGCCGCTGGAGAAGGTGGCCGCGGTCATCAAGCAATCCGGCGGCAAGGCAACGGTGCACGCGGGTGACCTGACCAAATCGGCGTCGGTCGGAAAAATCGCGGCCGCCATCAAGGCCGAATTCGGTCGCATCGATATCGTCGTGTCCAATGCCGGTACCAACGTGCCAAAGCGCTGGTGGTCGCAATTGACACCTGAATCGATCGACACGCTCGTGCAGGGCAATCTGCTGAGCGCGCTCTACGTGACGCATGCCGTGTTGCCGATCATGCGCGAACAAAAGGACGGGCTCCTCATTCACACGTCGTCGATGGCGGGGCGCAATATCGGCATGGTGTCGGGGCCAATCTACACGGCGGCCAAGCACGGCGTCGTCGCGATGAGCCACACCATCAACCTCGAGGAGTGCCTTAACGGCATCCGCTCCACCGTGATCCTGCCGGGCGAAGTCGCGACCGAAATCATGAAATTCCGCGATCCGCCGGAATTGCCGGAAACCTTGGCGCGCATGGTGCAACCTGAGGACATGGGCGCAGTCGTCGCCTTCGTCGCCAAGCAGCCGCGCCATGTCTGCATCAACGAGATGTGGGTGACACCGGCGCACAACCGCGGCTACGTCGCGATGGTTAAAGGCCGGCAGGCCCAGTGGGACGAGGCGCGCGCCAAAGCAAAACAATCGTAGGCACGCTACAAAACACAAGATCAAACGAGGAGTCGCTGAGACATGACCGATAAAGCGCCACATTCCGCCAAGCTGCTGGAGCAGCTGAAAGCTGTCGACACGCCGACCATCTGTAACGCCCTGGAGATCGTCGCGCCCGAGCGCCGGCTTACGGGCTTCACCATTAAGCCGCTGGTCTGTCCGTTCCCGGATCTGCCGCCGATCGTTGGCTATGCGCGCACGGGAATGGTCCGCGCCGCGCATGCGCACGAGCTGCAAGGCAAGGAAGCGCGGGCGCAGCGCGTGTCCTATTACGAGTACATCGCGTCGAAGCCCGGCCCGACCATCACCGTGCTGCAGGATCTCGACGGCCACGACGTCGGCTTCGGCGCCTTCTGGGGCGAGGTGCAATCGACTGTGCACAAGGCGTTGGGCTCGCTTGGCGTCGTCACGGACGGCTGCATTCGCGATATTCCCGCCTGGGCGCCGGGGTTCCAGGCACTCGCCGGCTCCATCGCGCCAAGCCACGGCTACACGCATCTGGCGGGTTTCGGCACCGAGGTGCGCATTCACGGCATGCTGGTGCGGCACGGCGACCTCATCCACGCCGACCGGCACGGTGCAGTCGTCATTCCGCATAACGTCGCCGATAAGATTCCGGCCGCCTGCGATCTGCTGGCGCGCAAGGAAGCCGCCATCCTCGACAAGGCGCGCAAGCCCGGCTTTACAGTCGAAGACCTGAAGCGCGCTTTCGCCGAGCAGGACGATATTCATTGAGGTCCAAAGCCGTTCCGGCCCAGGGCTAAGCTGTGGGCGGGAAGGATGTTGAGCTAAACAGAATCGCAACGATAACTGCGTCGATTCCCCGGACGCCAGCCGGCCGCCGGCCGGCGTCAGCGATCCGGGGTCCTTCCCGGTCGTGGCGACGCTCCGAGATAATCACGGCCGGGAAAGGCCCTGGATCTTCCTGATGCGCCAGCGGCGCATCCTCGTCCGGGGAACCGCCGTGGGTTTTGGATGCAATTACGAATTTGTTATTGATGCGGATCGGCCAAAAGCCCGCGCTTACTGTCGCGTCGTGGATTCAGGAATGTAATTTTCAGGGCGGAGCGTCTTTACGATCTGCTCGATGTGGCCCAACCGATTCAGCATTTCGGAAACCTGAGAGGGCGGGGCTTCAGTCCGAAGCTTGTCGCCTGCATCGATGCGTTGGCGAATTGAGTGAACGAGTTCCATGATTTCAGATTTATGTTGTTCCGTAATATTTTTATAGTACTCGCGCGTAATATGCCCTGGTCCCGGCGGCTCTGCAATTTTCTCAGCGGCTTGTGTAATGCGATCTTCGAGCTGCTTCAGGAACGCGTTGAGTGCGTTAACAAGCGAGGAAAACTCCTGTGCTTGCGCATGAGTTTTAGCAAGGGTGACGGGATTGGTGACACTGTCGAACGATGATAAGTTCTGAATTGTTGCTAGCAATCGTGCGCGCGCCCTTTCATGACTTTCCCAGTCGCTCAGGTCGTAGCGAATTGCCCGGTGATCAGCAGTGTCGAATGGTATGTCAGTGTCGTGCGACGCGATGTGGATCGTGGCTTTCTTGGTCGAATGGCGCAGCCCAAGCTCATAGAAGACATTCGGGTTGAGAAAGCTCAGATCGGCAATGACGAGGTCCGAATCTAGAAGAGCGTTGATGATGCCAACCGTGATCATCCCGGATTGGGCGATGTGATCGCCCCTAACCACGTCATACCCTTCCTTTTGCACGATCGGCTTGATGATGTAGTTCAGAACCAAGTCGGCATGCTTGCGCTCGTCGGAGCCTTCGTGTCCGATTGGACTGACGACGAAACACTTCTTGCGCTCACTCATGCGAATCCCCCAACGCTGTTACAATAGGCTCTGCCCGGGACCAGTATCGATCAGTGGTCACGCGGATTGCAAGCGCTAGTGCGCTGGCGTTTGTCTGGCGAGGTCTTTTTGCCCAATGGACGTGAAAAATGCAGCACCTATTCGATCGCCTGAAAGCTGCGGCCGCTCCGGAGTGGCTGGCTTACACGCACCATGCCTTTACCAATGCCATGGGCGACGGCTCGCTGCCGGAAGCGGCGTTCCGGCATTATCTCGTGCAGGATTATCTATTCCTGATCGAGTTCGCGCGCGCCTATGCGCTGGCGATCTACAAGGCGCCGTCGCTCGCCGATATGAGGGAGGCGTCGGCGGGCGTCGCGGCAATCCTCGATGTGGAGATGGATCTGCACGTGAAACTTTGCGCCGGATGGGGTCTCTCACCCGCCAACCTCGAACGGGCAACCGCTGCGCCCGAGATGCTGGCTTATACGCGCTATGTTCTGGACACCGGCATGCGCGGCGATCTCTTAGGCCTCAAGGTGGCGCTGGCGCCTTGCGTCATCGGCTATGCGGAGATTGCGGCGCGGCTGGCGGCCGTGCCCGGTGCGTTGGCGGAGGGAAATCCCTATCGCGTCTGGATCGCCGAATACGCGGGCGATGCCTATCAGCAGGTCGCAGCGAGTGCGCGTGCGCAACTCGACCGGCTCGGCGCCCGCTATGCCACGCCCGCGCGGGAAGCCGAACTGGTGACGATTTTCCGCGAGGCCACCCGCCTGGAAGCGGATTTCTGGGAGATGGGCTGGCGCATCAAAGCTTGAGCGGCGCTCTCCGCACACCCACCTGTGGATGAGACAACTCCGGTACGCCCGCCAACCCATGGCCTTCCCTACAATAGAACGTAGCGAATCAGCCATTAGTTGGAAAACTGGGAGCGCCGCCCCATGCGCATTGCGTCCTACAATGTCGAGAACCTGTTCACGCGCGCCCGAGCGCTCAATCTCGACACGTGGAAAGAGGGCAAGATCGTCCTCGAAGGCTACGCGGAGCTCAACGGCATCCTGGAAGAGGCCGTCTACACCGACGAGATGAAGGCGCGCATTCTCGAACTGCTGAAGATTCTCGGCCTCGATAAGAAATCGGAATCGCGGTACGCGGACCTGCGCGAGAACCGTGGCCATCTCGTCAAGCGGTCGCTGACCGGCGGCCCGAAGGTTGTCGCCGAAGGCCGTGGCAGTTGGGTCGGCTGGGTCGAACTGCGCACCGAGATTATCAACGAAACCGCGACCCGCAACACCGCGCAGGTCGTGCGTGACGTCGGCGCCGACGTGATCGGTGTCGTCGAATGCGAGGGCCGCTCGGCGCTGATGCAGTTCTCTTACGGGTTGCTGCCGGCCGTGAAGGCGAAGCCATACGATCAGGTGATGCTGGTTGACGGCAACGACGAGCGCGGCATCGATGTCGGCCTGATGGCGACGAATGGCCACCGCATCGGCTGGTTGCGCAGTCACGTGGACGATGTTTCGAGCCACGGCGGCCGCATCTTCAGCCGCGATTGTCCCGAATTTTCGGTCTGGACGCCGTCGGGTGAAACCGTCTGGGTGCTCGTCAATCACTTCAAGAGCAAGGGCTACGGCACGCAGGACGCGTCGGATGCCAAGCGTTGGCTGCAGGCCGAGGGTGTCAGGCGAATCTACGAGCGGCTCAAGTCCGAGGGCGCGAAAAACATCGTCATCATGGGCGATCTCAACGACACGCCCGAGAGCGATGCGTTGGCGCCGCTGCTGCGCGAGACCGATCTCAAGGACGCATCAGTTCATCCGAAGTTCGACGACGGCGGCCGGCCGGGCACCTACGCCAATTGCACGGCCCGCGAGAAGATCGATTACCTGTTGCTGTCGCCCGCCTTGTTCGAGCGCATGCAATCGGGCGGCATCTGGCGTCGCGGTGTCTGGGGCGGCAAAGGCGGCAGCCTGTGGGAGGTTTATCCCGAGATGGAAACCTCCTACCACGCAGCGTCCGATCATGCGGCCATCTGGTGTGAGCTTGCGGTGTGAGCAGCGACGCCCAACATAACGCCCACACCTCCGGCGGCTACGCACAGCAGCCCGGCGGTTTCGGCGGACCGCCGGCGGCGCCATTGAACGTCGTCGCGGGGCCGTTTCCGCAGCAACATCCGTTGAAGCGCAAGCATCAGGAGAGCTGGACGCTGGTGAAGCGGGCGCGTTTCAACGCGTCGAAACGCCTTGAGCGCAAACAGAGCGCCGGCATCGTGACGCTGGCCGTCGTGGCGCTATATGGCGGCTTGATTTCGGTGTTCAACCTGATGTTCAAGCACCGCGTCGGCGCTGATATGCGCGACGTGTTGGAATACGTCGCCGTCGTTTCAAGCTGGCTGACGCTGATCATCGGCCTCACTGAGCAGCAGAAGAATTATGGTTCCAATGCGCGCGAATTGCATGACTGCGCGCGTGACGTCAATGATCTGCAGAAGCAACTGGCGGCAACGCCTGTCCACACCGAGCAGCAGCTGCAGTACTTCCTCGGGCGTTATCGCGACATCATGGAGAAGTGCCGGCCTAATCACGACGACGTGGATTTCGCGCTCGCCGAGGCGACGTTGTCGAAGGGCGAGCAGCAAACACTAAAGCAGACCGGGCAGTGGGACGAGACGGCGCAGCAGCGGCGCACCTTCTGGGCACGCATCCACTATCAATTCAATACGTACTGGTTCTACGGCACGATCTGGCTGGCGCCGCCGCTTGTCGGCGTTATTCTGTGGTGGTTGGTTCCTGCAGCACCGCCCGGAGCTTCCGGACATTGAGTGTTCAGCACTGTAGGCTGGGTCAAGCCCTGCTCTTGCGCGACCCAACGCCTCTTGCTCCAACGCTGCTGTTGGGTCGCGCGAGTGCAGGGCAGAACACTTGACCCAACCCACATCGAAACGACATAGAAACTGCGCTAGAATTAGATGATTACGCCTCCGCAAGTGCCACAAGCACTGTGCCTTGGTTGACCTGCGTGCCTTCCTTGACCGAGATCTTGGCGATGGTGCCCTCGCGCGGCGCGGTCAACACGTGCTCCATCTTCATTGCCTCGACGACGGCGATGCGCTGGCCCTTTTCGACGACATCGCCCTCGGTGACGAACACCCGCGCCACCCGGCCATTGATTGGCGCGCGAATTGTGTCGCTGGCCGCGCCGTCGTCGATGGATGAAGAGTCGTAGGTGGGGAGTGAGATTTCCCACTGCGCGCCATCCATGACGACGAGAAGTCGTTCAGCCTCGGGCCGATGTTCCGAGTAACATTTCGACTTGCGCGCTGTCGCAGGCAAATCTCCAGGCATGGAAACGCGCGGGCCATCTTCAGTCCAAGTGATTGATACCTCCGTGCGTTCGCCATTGATCACGACGATGCGCAGCTCTGTGCGTGGCGGCCCCAACTGGAACCCATCCCGCGCGTACCAAAGCTTGCGGAATGTTGTGCTCCGGTTGAGCGTTCCTTCTTCAGCGTTGTCGGCCAAATGCTCGATGAACGTTCCAACGCCCATCGCGAGCTCTTCCGAATATTCCGGTCGCATGGAAAGCCGCTCAAGGTTGCGGCCGATCAGCCCCGTATCCATGCGATTTTTTCTGATGTCCTCGTCTTCGAGCAGGTTCGCCAGAAAACACTGATTTGTAACCGGGCCAGCGATGGTCGTGCGATGCAAGGCTTCAATCATGATGTCGGCGGCTTCCAAACGGAAAGGAGCGACGGTAATCAATTTGGCGATCATCGAATCGTAGAATGGTGAAACGCTATGGTCGTTTGCGACACCGGTCTCGACGCGGAGCCCGGAAAGTGAAGCGGGCGCGTCGAATGCATAAATCCGCCCCACACTCGGCAAGAACCCCTTCGCCGGGTCCTCGGCGCATAATCTGACCTCGATCGCATGCCCGCTCATTTTGATCGCTGATTGCGCCAGCGGCAATTTCTCACCACTCGCTACGCGCAATTGCCACTCGACGAGATCGAGGCCGGTGATTTCCTCCGTCACCGGATGCTCAACCTGCAGCCGCGTGTTCATCTCGATGAAATACCATTTGGCATCAGACCCAAGCGATCCGCCCTCGACGAGAAACTCCACCGTGCCGGCGCCCTCGTAGCCGACGTGCTTGGCGAGCTTCACTGCGGCCGCACACATGTTCTCGCGCAGCGCGGGCGACATGCCGGGCGCCGGTGCTTCCTCGATGACCTTCTGGTTGCGCCGCTGCAGCGTGCAATCGCGCTCGAACATATGCACAACGTTTCCGTGTGCATCGCCGAACACCTGCACCTCGATGTGGCGCGGCCGTTCGACGACCTTTTCCAGCAACACATGCGCATTGCCGAAGGCGCTCGCCGCCTCGCGTTGCGCGGACGCCAGCAACTCCGCCAGATCCGCCTCACGCTCGACAAGGCGCATGCCGCGCCCGCCGCCGCCGGCCACCGCTTTGATCATGACGGGATAGCCGATCTTCTTGGCTTCCACTGACAGCGTCTTGGCGTCTTGTTTCTCGCCCTGATAGCCGGGCACGACCGGCACGCCCGCCTTGATCGCGATTTCTTTCGCCGCCGCCTTGCCGCCGAGGGCGCGCATCGCTGCAGCCGACGGGCCGATGAATTTCAATCCGGCTTTGGTCACGGCGTCCGCGAAGTCGTCGTTTTCCGAGAGAAAACCATAGCCGGGGTGAATGCCCTCGGCGCCGGTGGCTTTGGCGGCAGCGATGATGACGTCGCCTTTGAGATAGCTCTCGGTCGCCGGTGAAGGGCCGATGTGCACGGCCTCATCGGCTTGTTCGACGTGGAGCGCACGCGCGTCGGCGTCCGAGTAGACCGCAACCGTCGCCACGCCCAACTTCTTCGCGGTGCGAATGATCCGGCAGGCGATTTCGCCGCGGTTAGCGATCAGGATTTTCTTGAGCATGTGCTGTGGTTTCCGAAGGGACTATTGGCGTGATGATTTGCGCGCGCGACGGCGTCACATCCGGAACACGCCGAATTTGCTGTTTTCGATGGGCGCGTTGAGCGTTGCGGCGAAGGCGAGGCCCAACACGCGGCGCGTCTCCCGCGGCGTGATGATGCCGTCGTCCCAGATGCGCGCGGAGCCATAATAAGGGTGTCCGCCGCGGTCGTACTCGTCGATGACGGGTTGCTTGAACTTGGCCTCATCCTCCGGACTCCAGGTCTTGCCTGCGGCTTCGAGGTTCTCACGGCGCACGGTCGCCAGAACATTCGCCGCCTGCAGGCCACCCATGACCGAGACACGCGCGTTCGGCCATGTGAACATGAACCGCGGACTGTACGCGCGCCCGCACATGGCGTAGTTGCCAGCGCCATAGCTGCCGCCGATGACGACCGTGACTTTCGGTACGTTGGCGCACGCGACCGCCATCACCATCTTGGCGCCGTGTCGCGCGATGCCGCCCGCTTCCGCGTCACGGCCGACCATGAATCCCGTGATGTTCTGCAGGAACAGCAGCGGGATTTTCCGCTGGCAGGCAAGCTCGATGAAGTGCGCGGCTTTCTGCGCGGTCTCGGCGTAGAGGATGCCGTTGTTGGCGAGGATCGCGACCGGCATGCCTTCGATGTGCGCAAAGCCGGTCACGATGGTGGTGCCGAAATTGCGCTTGAATTCCTCGAACTCCGAACCGTCGACCAGGCGGGCGATGACCTCGCGCGTGTCGTACTGCGTCATGAGGGAGGCCGGTACCACCCCGTCGATCTCGTCCGGATCGAAAGCCGGCGCGCGCGGTTGGCGGAGCGCGATGCTGGGCGATTTGTGCGTGGTGAGACCCGCAACGATAGTGCGCGCGATTTCCAGCGCGTGGTCGTCGTTGAGGGCGTAGTGATCGGCGACGCCTGACAACCGCGTGTGGACGTCGGCACCGCCCAGATCCTCAGCCGAAACGCTTTCACCGGTCGCGGCCTTCACCAGCGGCGGGCCGGCGAGAAAAATCGTCCCTTGCTTGCGCACGATGATCGTCTCGTCGGACATGGCGGGTACGTAAGCGCCGCCCGCGGTGCAACTGCCCAAGACGGCGGCGATCTGCGGTATGCCGGCGGCCGACATGCGCGCCTGATTGTAGAAGATGCGGCCGAAATGCTCGCGGTCCGGGAACACCTCCGCCCAATGCGGCAGGTTGGCGCCGCCGGAGTCCACCAGATAGATGCAGGGCAGGCGATTTTCCTGGGCGATTTCTTGCGCGCGCAGATGCTTCTTCACGGTCAGTGGATAGTAGGTGCCGCCCTTGATTGTCGCGTCGTTGCACACGATCACGCATTCGCGCCCCGAAACGCGGCCGACGCCGGTGATAACGCCAGCGCCGTGGATATCGCCGCCGTACATGTCGAAGGCCGCGAGCTGCGACAGCTCCAGAAACGGCGAGCCCGGATCGATGAGGCGTAGCACGCGGTCGCGCGGTAAGAGCTTGCCGCGGGAGATGTGGCGTTCACGCGATGCCGGCGGCCCGCCCGCGGCGGTCATGGCGCGCTTGGCCTGGAGATCGGCGACAACTGACTGCATGGCCGCCCTGTTGGCACGGAATTCGTCGGAACCGGTGTTGAGTTCAGATTTCAGACGGGGCATGAGGCTCCTTCGGGCAACGGCGTTTGCAGACGTGCTCTGCGCGAGATGGGTTGCCGAAAACCGTAACGGTCGCTTAACGTCGAGGCAATCGCCAGTTGCATCTTCCCAGTTCGCCGGGCGAAACATTCGATTTGCTGCTCCAATTGGAACTCCGCCGATGCCCAACGACCCCCTCGCTGCCCTCCTTGCCTCTGGAAAATCGCCGCCTGAGATCGTTGCAGCGGTCGCGGCCGATGCCGACGTGATCCACACGCCCTGTGGCGAGGGCAATCTGGTCTGGCGCCGCTGGGGGAAAGGCAAAGGCTCGCCCGTCGTCCTGGTGCACGGTGGGTCCGGATCGTGGACGCATTGGATCAAGACGATCCCGGCGCTGAAGCAATCGCGAGAGGTTTGGGCCGTGGACATGCCGGGGCTCGGCGACAGCGATTTCCCGCCGCATCCGCATACGCCCGCCGGTTGCGGCCTGCCGTTGGCGTTGGGTCTCAAATCGCTGTTTCCAGTGAAGGGCCAGGTCCAGGTCGTGGCGTTCTCGTTCGGCGCCCACGTGACGTCGCATGCGTTGCTGCATCTCAAGGACCACGCGCGCGATTTCACGATCACCGGCTGCGCGGCGTTGGGGCTGCCGCAGGGACCGGGCAAGGAATTCCCGCGCGAAATGGAAAACATGAGCGAGGCCGAGCGCATGGGTGTGCACCGCGATCTCCTGGAAATCCTGATGTTCAAGGAGCCGTCGCGCATCGATCCGCTGGCGGTCTACCTGCAGTCGGAAAACGTCGGTAAGGCGCGATTCCGCTCGCGGCCGTTTGCGCGCTCTGACGAGATCCGCCGCAACCTGATGGAGATCGACATTCCGGTGAAGGCCGTCTGGGGCGGTAACGACCAGACGGCCTGGCCGTCGATCGAGGCGCGCTTCGATGTGCTGCGCGAGTTCCACCCCGAATTGGTCACGCGCACGGTGCCGGATGCCGGCCATTGGGTGATGTACGAGCAGCCGGCCGCCTACAACGCCGCGCTGGCCGAAATGCTGGCGATTTGATCTTTGGGACAGACCGCGGCGTGGGAGATCATGCTGTTGGCCGCTCGAGGCCGAAATGATCGCGTAGCGTTATGCCTGAGTATTCCCGCCGGAACAGGCAGCGCTTCTGCAGGATTGGCACCACCTCGGCGATGAAAATGTCGAGCATGTCGGGCAACACTGGCGGCATCAGGTTGAAGCCGTCGGACACGCCGTTCTCGATCCAGGACTGCATCAGGTCCGCGCATTTTTCGGGCGTGCCGGCAAACGTGAAGTGCCCGCGCGCGCCCGCGAGCTTGGCCAGCAGTTGACGCAGGGTCAGCCGCTCGTTGCGGACCACGCCGACGATGACTTCGGTGCGGCTGCGCGAGGCTTCGACCGCGCTCGGGGCCGGAAAATCTTCAGGCGTGAGAACCTTATCCAGCGCGATCTTCGAGAAATCGTAGCCGCCGAACCGCCCGGACATGCGCGAGCGGCCGATCTCGACGTCGGTCAGCGCGTTCAATTCGTCCGAGTATCTGACCGCCTCGACTTCGGTCGATGCGATGATCGGGCTGAAGCCGGGCAGGATGAGCACATCGCCGGGATCGCGGCCCTCAGATTTCACGAGGGATTTGAGGTCGTCGTAAACGCCTTGGCCGTGGCTTGTTCCATGTGCGCGGTGAACACGGCCTCCGCGTGCCGGGCCGCGAACCGCCGTCCCGTGTCCGACGAGCCAGCTTGCACGAAGACCGGCCGGCCCTGGGGCGAGCGCGGCAGATTGAGCGGACCTTTGACCTGGTAATTGGCACTCTGGTGATCGATGGGCCGCACGCGCGTCGGATCAGCGTAAAGCCCGCAGGCCCGATCATCGACCACGGCATCGTCGGACCAGCTGTCCCAAAGCCCGCGCACGACGTCCATGTAGTCCTCGGCGCGCGCGTAGCGGTCGGCGTGTCCGAATTGCAGGCCGTTATAGTTCGAGCCGGCCTGATGCGACCACGTTGTGACGATGTTCCAGCCGGCGCGCCCGCGGCTGATGTGGTCGAGCGAAGAAAACTGCCGGGCGAGATTATAGGGCTCGGTATAGGTGGTCGAGGCCGTAGCAATGAGGCCAATGCGCTGCGTCGCCATGGACACGGCGGCGAGCGTCGTGATCGGCTCGAGCCAGTTGAAAGGTGTGGCACGGACGTCGTTCCAAAGGCCCAGGACGTCGGCTAGGAAGATCGAGTCGAAACGCCCCGCTTCGGCTTTCTGAGCCAAACTGACGGTGTAATCGATGTCGGTCAGCGGCAGTTTCGATGCCCCGGGGTGGCGCCACGACGCCTCGTGGTGGCCGCGGCTCTGGATGAACAGATTGAGGTGCATCTGCCGTTTCATTGGGCCATCCGGGTGGTTGAGTCTATGCGTTTTCCGCCAGTTTCCTGGCGCTACCGGGCAGTCCAGCCGCCGTCGGCGAAGAGCACCGACCCCGTGCAGAACGAGGCTTCGTCGCTGGCCAAGTATACGACCGCGTTGGCGATTTCGAGCGGCGTGCCCATGCGGTTCATAGGCTGGCGCGCGGCAAGGCTTTGGCGCAGGGCTTCTGGGTCAGGCGCCTTCTTCAGAATCTCCGTGTAGTAGGGGCTCTCGATCGTTCCGGGCGCCACCGCGTTGATGCGGATGTTCTGGTGCGCGTGATCTAGCGCCATGGCGCGCGTCATGGCGGCGACCGCGCCCTTGGAGGTCACGTAGGCGACGCGGTCCATGATGCCGACGCGCGACGTGGTCGAGGCCGTATTGACGATCGCGCCCGAGCCTTGGGCAGCCATGATCGGGATGGCGAATTTGCAGCCGAGAAAGACGCCTTTGACATTGACGGACATCAGCGCGTCCCAGTCGTCTTCGCCGGTCTCCACGACGGACCCTTTGATGCCATAGCCGGCATTGTTGAAGAGAATGTCGAGGCGACCGTGCCGCTTGGCCGTGTCTTCGATCAAGGCCTTGACGTCACCTGATTTCGAGACGTCGCAGCCGATGCCGCGCGCGGACTGGCCCAGCGACGCCGCAACCCGTTCAGCCGATTCGATATTCTTGTCCGCGACGACCACCGTGGCCCCTTCTTCGACAAAACGGCGGGCGGTTGCTTCACCAATGCCCGAACCGCCGCCGGTGATGATTGCGATCTTGTCTTTGAGGCGCATGGGGAAGGCTTTCTCTAGAAGGCGTTCTCTCGGTGATCAGGCAGTGACCCCGGCCGTTGCTGGTGGGCGCCGGCCCGCAATTCCAAGCGGCAGATTAGCCGCTGGGTGGCCACGCGCAATGTGCCGTTCTCACCAAGTGCCGTTTAACTCGCCGGCGGCTGCGTCGCGATTTGGGCTATGCCTTGCGTCAGCTGGAGGATCAGGTCGTGGATATCGCGTGCGGCGTCCACAGACGCCTCGACGACCGCCAGGTCGCGCACGATCTGCCGGATGACCTCGAACGGCTGCACCTTCAACTCTTGATGGAGTTCCGCGACCAGATCGAGCGCGTCGAGCGGTTTTGCCGGCCGTCCAGCTCTGGCCGCGGCCTGATGGGCGGCGCGGTCCTGTCGGAGTTTCACCACACGGCTGCATAGCTGCCAGGCGATCGCTTGAAGCGCGATGGCGTGTGGCCCAGTCGAAAGGAATTCAGATGCCGGTGGCTCGGGCAAGCCGGTTGGCCCGGCCGTCGGATGAGCATCACCCGAACGTCTCGGAATTGGGCCAAAACCGAGCAGTTCGTTTGGTGTCGAGTTCAGAACCCGGCATATCCGCAGGAACAGCTCGAGATCAGGCTCGACCTCCGCGCGCTCGTACCGTGTGTAGCGGTTCTCGTCGATATCAAGTGCGCGTGCCAGGCCACGAGCCGTCCGGAACCCCCGCGATGCGCGCAGTTCGCGCAGACGTGTTGCAAACTCTAGACGGGCCAATGGCTTTGGTGATGCAGGTGGCGCTCTATCTGTCATTCGATAGAGCTTATTCAGGCTTACGGGGTGCCTGGCAATCCTGTCGCGACGCGGATTTTATTTGGACTGATGTATTTGCAACAGCTGCAGCGGGCCGGTCGCGACAATTCACGCGCTCCCAATCAGGATTCCAGCGACGAAGACGATCGTGCCGCCGAGCACGACTTCGAAAGCCGCCTGCAGGAATTTTGTGTCCATGTAGCGCGAGCGGATCCATGCGATGGCCCACAGCTCGACGAAAACGATGAGCGCGGCCAGAAACGTTGCAACATGGAAGGCTGTGACGTGGAATTCCGGGAGCCCATTCAAGCGCACCGTTGTTGCAAAGGCGGCAGGCACGAGGAACGGCAGCGTGTGCCCAACGCCGCCGATCATGGTCATCAGGCCGGTGATGGCGCCCCGCAGCCAAGGGTGTCCACGCCCCGTGAGCGCGCCATCGTCAGACAAGGCTTCCGCAAAGCCCATGGAAACGCCGGCCCCGACGGATGCGGCCATGCCGACCAGAAATGTCTTCCAAGTATCCTGGGTGGCGAACGCCGCGGCAAAGAGCGGCGCCAGCGTGGATACCGAGCCATCCATCAGTCCGGCAAGGCTCGGCTGCACGATCTGCAGGACGAAGATCCGCCGCCGGGTTTCCTCCTCTTCGGAAACGGCGTCGGTCGTGAGGTGCTTTTCACCGAGCTTTTGCGCCAGCGACTGATGCTCCCGTTCCGCCGCGGCCAAGTCGCCAAGCAGTTTGCGGATACCCGCATCGGATGTGCGATTGAGCGACTGCTCATAGAACTGCCGCGTCTCGAACTCGATCGCTTCGGCCTGAATTCGCACCTTGTCTAGGCCGAGTGGGCGCACGCGCCAGATCGGCTCATGCTTGAGGAATCCCTTGACGTCGCTGCGGCGCAACAACGGAATGTGCTCGCCGAACTTTTCGCGATGCAGATCGATGAGCCAACGACGGTGTTCGTTCTCTTCGTCGGCCATGTCCGAGAAGACTTTGGCGGAGGCCGGGAATGTCTCCTTTAAGCCATCGGCATAGTCGGCATAAATGCGGCCGTGCTCCTCTTCCAGGCTGATGGCCAGGGCGAGGATTTCCTGCTCGGAAAGTTCGGAAAATTTCTTCAACGGAGACCTTGTCAGCCGATTGTTTGTCGAGGTTCAGATTAGAATAGTTCCAACCACGACAAATACAACCCTGCAGCGCGTCATTGCAAACTGAATTGAACCCTGTTTCGCGCCAGA
>JANXRM010000436.1 GCA_025353015.1 Hyphomicrobiales bacterium | reverse complement strand
CTGGCGACCGTCATGAACGCTTTGGCGTTCCAGAACGTTCTTGAGCAACAGGGCACGCCTGCCCGGGTGCTCTCCGCCATCCCGATGCCGACGGTGTGCGAGGCCTATGTCCGCTCGAAGGCCCTGCATCACATGGACAAGGGCCGGGTGGTGATTTTCGCGGCCGGCACTGGCAATCCCTTCTTCACGACCGATACGACGGCGGCCCTGCGGGCCATCGAGATGGGCTGCGATGCCGTGGCCAAGGCGACGCAGGTCGATGGTGTCTATTCGGCCGATCCGCGCAAGGATGCCGGGGCCGAGCGCTATGACCGGCTCAGCTACGATACCGTGCTGCAGCGCAAACTCCAGGTCATGGATATGGCTGCTATCGCGCTTGCCCGCGACAACAATCTTCCGGTAATTGTCTTTTCCATCGAAGAGGCCGGGAATATCCTGAAGCTCTTGTATGGTGAGGCGCGGTCGACCGTGATCGACAACGTGGGTTGAGACGGCCAGTCTCGACTGCTGTTCAGGTCAGCGACTGGGCGCCGAGTGAAGGCGATCGATTGGACGCGACTGAGTAGACGGCGTGGAAACGCGTGGGAACGGGAGACGTGGCATGGCTGCCGCCAAGTTCGACATCAAAGATTTCGAGAAGCGCATGCGCGGCGCGATCGACAGTCTCAAGCGCGAGTTTTCCGGATTGCGCACAGGGCGCGCGTCGGCAACGCTGCTCGAGCCGGTCGTGGTGACGGTCTATGGTGCGCGGATGCCGCTGAGCCAGGTGGCGAGCGTTTCCGTCCCTGATGCAAAAACGCTGTCGGTGACCGTCTGGGACAAGAGCCAGGTCCAGGCCGTGGAAAAGGGCATTCGCGAGGCGAACCTCGGCATCAACCCCGTCATCGACGGCACGCTGATCCGTTTGCCAATCCCCTCTTTGAACGCGGAACGCCGCAATGAGTTGGCCAAGCTCGCGCACAAGTATGCCGAACACGCTCGCGTCGGCATTCGCAATGTGCGCCGCGAAGGCATGGACCTGCTGAAGAAGCTCGAAAAAGACGGCACGATGACCGAGGACGATCAGCGCAAGAACTCGACCAAGGTGCAGGAACTGACCGACAAGCTGATCAAGGAAGTCGATCAGATGACCAACGCGAAAGAGATCGAGATCAAGCAGGTTTGATTGTGGGGCAGTGGGCCACGCTGCATCTGCGGATGTTCCCAGATGCAGATCCGGCCACCGGAGGACACGCATGCGCCGACGCTCGCCTTGGGGATTTCGTGGGCCCGGTCTTCCGGAGCCGATGCTCGCGTGACCGGGAAAACAACAGCAGCCCACGCTGATGGCGTCGAAAAGCCGATGCCGCGGCATGTCGCGATCATCATGGACGGCAATGGCCGCTGGGCGAAGGCGCGTAGCCTGCCGCGCGCCGAGGGACACCGGCGCGGAGTAGAGGCGGTCCGGCGCACGGTGCGGGCTGCCATCGATCTATCGATCCCGTATCTCACGATTTTCAGCTTCTCATCGGAAAACTGGTCGAGGCCTGCCCCCGAGATCGACGACCTCATGGGACTGATGAAGCGTTTCATCCGGCGCGACCTTGCGGAATTGCACCAGAACGGCGTGCGGATCCGCATCATCGGCGCAACGGATCGAGTGGACGCCGAGCTGTTGTCGTTGATCGACGAGGCGCGCGTCCTCACCGAAAAGAATACTGCGCTGGACCTGATCATTGCGTTCAATTACGGCTCACGCGCCGAAATCACCCGGGCGGCGCGTCAACTTGCGCTCCGCGTCGAACGCGGCGAGATCAAGGCTGACGACATCGTGCAAGCCGATATGGAAGCTGGTCTCGATACGGCTGGAATTCCTGATCCTGATTTGCTGATCCGGACGAGCGGGGAGCTCAGGCTCTCGAACTTTTTGCTCTGGCAGTGCGCCTATACCGAATTCGTTTTTCTGGAAGCGCATTGGCCGGAGTTCGGCCGGGAGCTGCTGGAGCGCGCCATTGCCGAGTATCACGGCCGCAGCCGCCGATTCGGCGGGCTCAGCGGGCGGACCACAGGGTGAGCTGCCAGTTGACGCGCGAGTTCGCCCGCCCGTCGAGCCGAATCCGTCGTACAGCTTGAGCGACACTGCGTTGGTTGGCTACGCGTTGAGTCGAGTGGTGCTCGCCCCGTTCTCCAAATCAGCTTCCTCCAAACGAGGTTTCCGCCACGTGACCACGACTGAAGCAAAACCACCTGGCCGCTTGGGTAGCGATTTTGGCCTGCGCCTGGCCTCAGGCCTGGTTCTCGCGGCGGCGGCGATCGGGTTGACCTGGGGCGGTGTCGTGCCGTTCGGGATGCTGGTGCTCGCCGTCACGCTCATCGTCTCGTGGGAATGGGGCTCTATCGTTCGCAAGGCGGGGGTGGATACGATTTTCATCCTGCAGGCCATTGTCATTGTGGTTGCTACGGCACTGGCAATCTCGGACTTGCCGGCGCTGGGCGTGGTTGCCGTGGTCGTCGGCGCCATTTTGGCGGCACTGCTGGGGTTTGGGCAGCTCGGCCACATCTCGGCACTGGGGGTTCTCTATGCGGGGCTGCCGGCTATCGCCCTGATCTGGATTCGCGGCGGCAATCTCGGTCTGCAGGCGTCGCTGTTCATCCTGCTGTGTGTCTGGGCCGCCGATACCGGTGCCTACATCGCCGGGCGGCTGATCGGTGGCCCCAAGCTGATGCCTCGGGTCTCGCCGAATAAGACTTGGGCGGGGCTTGCTGGCGCAATCGCTGGTAGCGCATTGACGGGCCTTGCATTCGCAATGGCACTACCAGGCTTGTCGGTCACCCGGCTGCTCGCGACTTCGGTGGCCTTGGCGGTGGTCTCCCAGATCGGTGACTTGATGGAGTCCGCCTTGAAACGTTGGTATGGTGTCAAAGATGCCAGCGGCCTCATTCCTGGTCACGGGGGTTTTATGGACCGGGTCGACGGACTGATCGTTGTGGCAGTGGTCGCAGGCGTGGCCGCTGCATGGATCAATATTCAAGAGCCCGCGCGGGCCATCTTGGCTTGGCATTGACCCGGGTGGGGGCTTGAGTTCGGGGTATTGAGCGGCACGTTCAGGAAAACCGGCCGATGCGCCTGGAAAATGAGCGCCTTGCCGGGCTTTGTGAACGGCAGATGCAGAATGTCTGGCTATCGACGAGCACAAGCACTTGAAAAGGCGCACGTCCGCGCGCACCTTGCTGACAACGTCGGTACCGGCAGGCGATTCGGTCGACACTGCGGTATATCCTGGTGGCGTATGACACTACGGCATGTTTCGAGTGGCAGCATCTCAGGTGCCCGTTTTGCGTGCTAGGGGCTATGGCCACGTGAGCGCCATTGGCCGCGGAACGTTCCTGGCAGGGCGCTGTGCGCCTGGGGATCGGGGACGCGGCGGGCTGGAATTCAAGTCTTGGGCGGCGAGAACCCGATACGGACGACGAGAACCCGATACTGAAAACGGCAAACAATACGACCGGGAGTTGAAATCTTGAGCGGCATTTACAACTTTTTGAGCTATGCCCTGCCGTTCCTGGGCGTGCTGACCGTGGTGGTGTTCATCCACGAGTTCGGGCATTTCATCGTTGCGCGCAAATGCGGCGTTACGATCGATGCATTCTCGATCGGCTTTGGACCGGAAATCGTCGGCTTCACCGACAAGCACGGGACGCGCTGGAAGCTCTCGTGGTACCCGTTGGGCGGCTATGTCAAATTCGTCGATGACGTCAACAGCGCCAGCGTCCCCTC
>JANXRM010000404.1 GCA_025353015.1 Hyphomicrobiales bacterium | reverse complement strand
GTCAAAGTCCACGAAGACATGACATTTCAGGTTCAGGCTCAAAGAAAAGCTCCAACCTATTGATGTTGAAGTTGTTTATGGCGCAGCTATTGTGATGAAAGTGTAGCGCGTTCTAACGGATTCGCAAACCCATGCCACTAGTCTCGTTAATGTCCCGGCACTTTGATGTCCGGTACTTCAACGTCCCGGCACTCGGCAGCTCCCCTTCCTAGCGGCCCCCACCGCCAGTCTTGAGACAGTTTTGAGACCATCTCGAGACAGTCTTGAGACGGTCTGACGCTCGACCGTTATGACATCGAAGCGCCATTCTCAAATCGACACGACGCAACCGCCGCGTCAACGCCGAAAGGTTAATGGTGGCCTGGGTAGACCGCTTTTCACGGGGATATGTGGCAATCCAGCATTCGATACTGGTGCTCCAAAACCATAGCCGTGACGCAATTTCCTGTCTCGTCAGGAGCCCATAAGCCAAAGCCGCGTCGCCGCGACCGGTCAGGGCCGAGTTACGCCACGACATCGATTGCGTGCAACCTCAGGTCTGCATGCCCCATTTGCGCACGGTTGCGGCCTCGATCTTCTTGAAGATCAGGTTTTCCACCAACAGGCCGATGATGACGACCATCAGCAGGCCCGCGTAAACGCTCGGGATTTCGAGCTGGTTCTTGCTCTCGTAGATATACCAGCCGAGCCCGCCCTGCCCCGATGACGCGCCAAACACGAGTTCGGCGGCAATCAGTGTGCGCCAGGCGAACGCCCAGCCGATTTTCAGGCCAGTCAGGATGGACGGGAAAGCGGCGGGAATCAGAATCCGGCACACATACGAAAACCCGCCAAGCCCATAGTTCCGGCCGACCATCCGGAGCGTGTTCGACACGGACTTGAACCCCGAGTGCGTGTTCAGCGCAACAGCCCAAAGCACGGAGTGAACAAGCACAAAAATGATCGATTTGTCGCCGAGACCGAACCAGATCAGCGCCAGCGGCAACAAGGCAATGGCTGGCAATGGATTGAGCATCGCCGTCATCGTTTCCAGGAAATCGTTGCCGATCGTGGTCAGGATCGCCAGTGTGGTCATGATGGCTGCGAGAAACAGCCCAGTGCCATAGCCCTGGAACAAAAGACGAAGTGTATTCAGTCCCTTGAACAGCAGCTCGCCCGAGTAGAGCGCGTCCCAGAGGGCGCTCACGGTGACCGTGAACAGAGGCAGCAGCAGCGGCCGCGGTTCGCATTTTCCCGCATTGACCGTCATGGCGCCCTTGTAGATCAGCCAGGGCAACGTCGCGACGACCTCCACGATCCACAAGATCCAGTTAACGAAGGCGATGCCGAATGCGGCGATCCAGTTGAGTCCGACCGGCAAGCCCACCGACAGGTTCACGGGAATCTTCATGACGCCGGAAAAATCGATGACGTTCATGCAGCTGGCATAGCCCTGCCAGGCGAGCGCCAGCATGGTGACGATGAACAGCTTGCGCACCCAGGCCTGATTGTAAATCCGCTCCCAGGGCGTCAGCGGCTTCTCGACGACGCCGAAATCGCCACCGTCGCGCACGGTGTCGCGGACATATTCGGCGCGGTTCGGGTGGATCGGCGGCGACGGTGGCCGCGACGTAATTTCAGACATGAGCGTGCGTCTCCTGCTCTTCGACCGCTTCCGAGAAGAGCATGTTGTGGATCTTCACCGATAGAGACTGCCCCGTCACGGGATCGACCGGATCGGTGCCGTCGCTGTTCATCTCGGCCTTGACTTGGCCCGGATGCGGCGACAGCAGCAGGATGCGATTGCCGATCAAGACCGCCTCGGGGATCGAGTGGGTCACGAACAGAACCGTGAATTTCGTGTCGTCCCAGAGCTGCAGCAGCTCGTCCTGCATGCGCCGCCGCGTCAGGGCATCAAGCGCCGCGAACGGCTCGTCCATCAGCAGGATATCGGGTTCCATGGCCATGGCGCGGGCGATGGCCACGCGTTGCTTCATGCCACCCGACAGCGTGTGCGGATAGGACTCGGCGAACTTCGTCAGGTTGACCTTTTCGATGTACTGCATCGCCCGCTCTTCGGCGGCTTTGCCTTTGAGTTTGCCCGAGGATTCCAGCGCGAACATGACGTTCTTCTTGACCGTCTTCCACGGCAGCAGCTGGTCG
>JANXRM010000400.1 GCA_025353015.1 Hyphomicrobiales bacterium | reverse complement strand
CAACTTCACCGTGATGCCGTCGTCATCGCACGCCTTGATTTCCTCGCCGTTGAAGTAGCCGCGATCAGCGACCGCTTTGGGCCAGGCGTCGCAGCCTTGGAGTTGGCCGTCATGCCGTAGAGGCCTGCGCCTGCAATCTTGGCGGCCTTCGGTAGTTTGGTACTCAAGCCGCCGACTGGCCCGAGCGCCGCGCCGAGCGCACCATGAGCCAGAACTTCCGTCCCGACCTCGGCCGCCTTATCCGAGACCTCGCGCTGCCTGATCTCGTGCATTTCGAAGTTTGCCGTGTCGCGTGGCGATGGCTCGATGCCTGCCTGGCGTTGCCTGGTGAGGCGCCGTGTCGCGCGTTCCGATTGCAGCAGCGGCGTCACCGGCATCATGTCGCCGGTCGTGACGTCGGAGCCGCTGTCGGCACGGAGGGCATCGTTGACGAAGCCGCCGGTGAATTGGCCGCCTTCGCCGCGACGCTGGGACGTCGCATGATGACCTGCCAAGGGATAGATCGGGTCCATTTTGAATTCCTCAAACGATGCGAAGAGGCGGGCGATCGGCCGGTGCGACATCCTCGCGCCCGGTGATGCAGGACAACCGCAGCGCGTTGACGGCAACGATCCTGAAGGGCGGCCTGACATCGACGGATCGCGAGCACGCTTCAAGGCCCAGCGCTGAATTCATTTCATCCAGCAAGCGTGGCGGCAGCCTGGACACTCCACCGAGCTTGTTGGTTATACGCAGACCGCACCTCGCGACGGCAAGCCGCCGGAAGTCATCACGCCAAGACGGGTTCAGATTTGATGTCGGCATGCGTCGCCTCTTTCGAGAGTTCGAGAGCCCTGGTGATTTCGGCAAGCAAGGCAACACCGCCAACTCGGCAGGCCCGCCATGACTCGGGGATCTGCTCGCCCTCAATGCGAAGAATAGCCAGAATGTGTTGCCAACGCTCGCGACGATCTACGGCACGAATATCCGGGCCGAGAATATGTCGTTGGATCATGTCGGCAAGGCACTCTAGGTAGCGACGCGCCAGGCGCTTCTCCGGTGGCGCAGCGGTTGCGACGTGAAGCACAAGCTTCAGCGCGACGGTCGTCGTTTGCTGCACATTTGCCGGCTGCGACTTGCCCGCCGAGCTTGGCCTTTCCGCCTTCACCATGTCTCCCTCCACGGATTGGGCCGAGGCCGGCCGGGGAGACCAAATGGCGGCTCCCGGAGGGCCTCGGCGATGTGCCTCAAGCACAGAGGCCCAATGGAGTGATTTGCGAGGGCCGTGAAGACTGGACCGGGAGCCAGCCCGATCGCGCCGGTTCGCACCGCGACGTGGCGTTGGCAATCGGCCGGGTTGCCTTATTGTCCGCAAACGTTCGCCTTGATCCGCTCCCATCCGTCAGTGCATGGTTATCCTCTAGATAGAGGATCAACCTGCTATGCGTTGCGGCTGTCAGAATGCGTTGGGAGAATTCGCCAAGTGCGCGTCTAGGACCGCAGCAAGTTTGCTGCTGGTGTCAATGGTGATATCCGCAGCCAGCGCTCAATCCTGGGACGAGCTAAGATCGTTAAACAGCGAAATCATTCGTCTCACGGAGGTCGGGAAATACGAGGAGGCAACGGAGGCGGCCAAGCAACTTCTGACGATCACCGAAAAGAAAGTCGGCCCCAACCAATTGTCGCTCAGCACACCACTCAGTAACCTTGCAAATTTGCACGTGAAGCAAGGCAAGCTGACGGAGGCGGAACCACTCTACAAGCGCGCCCTTTCTATACTTGAGCCATTATTTCCGGATGGCCACCCGGACATCGCCGAATGCCTCAGCAGCTTAGCCAGTCTCTACGACGACCAAAGTCGCCTGACTGAGGCAGAGCCCTTGTACAAGCGCGCCCTTGAGATGCGTGAGAAAGCGCTGCCTGCAGGCCATCCTGATATCGCGCTGAGCCTCAACAACCTCGGCTCCCTTTACATAAGTCAGGGGCGATTGACGGAAGCTGAGCCGCTCTACAAGCGCGCGCTGGAAATTTGGAATGCATCGCTTCCAGCCGACCACCCTCGCATCGCGCTCATCTTGAACAATTTGGGATTTCTCTTTAAGGAGCAAGGACGCCTATCGGACGCTGAGCCGCTCTACAGGCAGGCGCTGGAAATTCGTGAGAAATCGCTCTCGCCCGGACACCCTGATATTGCGCGGAGCCTAAATAACTTGGCAATACTTTTTGGCGCTCTGAATCGAACAGCGGAGGCAGAGCCGCTGCTCAATCGTGCGCTCGAAATGCGGGAGAAGTCGTTGCCGCCAGGGCATCCGGACATCGCGCAAAGCTTCAATAACTTGGCATTACATTATCAGAGGCAGAATCGGTTGGCGGAAGCCGAAGCAATGCAGAAGCGTGCCCTTGATATCTGGGAAAAATCTCTGCCGACAGGCCATCCCAATATCGCTACGGCTCTCAACAATTTGGCACTCCTCTATCGAGCGCAAGGCAAGCTGTTGGACGCAGAGCCGCTCTTTAAACGTGTCATTGAAATGCAAGAGAAGGCACTGCCCGTCGGCCATCCCGCGATCGCTCAAAGCCTCAACAATTTGGCGGCACTTTACGACACTCAAGGGCGGCCCAACGAGGCGGAACCGCTTCTCAGGCGGGCTCTTGAAATTTTGAAAGTAACATTGCCGGATGCCCACCTAAACGTCGCCGTGTGCCTCAATAACCTTGCGCACGTCTTGCAAGGGCAGGCACGGCTTTCAGAGGCCGAGCAGATCTACAAGCGCGCCCTTGAAATACGAGAAAAGGCGCTTCCGGCCGGTCATTCTGACATTGCCGAAAGCCTCAACAATCTCGCCCACGTGTATTTGGCCCAGGGCCGGCCGTCAGACGCAGAACCGCTATTCAAGCACGCCCTCGAAATCAGCGAGAAGGCTCTGCCTGCTGGCCACCCTGCAATTGCCACGCCTCTCAACAACCTAGCCGCCCTGTATCTCTCGCGGCGTCGCATTCCCGACGCTCTGCCGAATGCAGTACGCGCCCTTGAGATACGTGAGAAGGCTTTACCTGCAAACCATCCAGACATGGCGCAAAGCCTCAACAATCTGGCCTATCTCTACTCCCTGCAACGCAAGTGGGATACGGCGCATCTGCTACTGGGTCGAGGTACCGACATTTTGATCCAGAGATCGCGGCGTGGCTCAACCGGAGGTTCTCCTGCCCCGGTCGGCGGCGCCAACGCGAAGGAGGTAACTCAAGGTGCAGACCCCTTCAATGGATTCATAAAGGTAGCGTACAGGCTCTCGGTGGAGCAGCCGGCCCGTTCAGGCGAGCTTACTGGTGCGGCGTTCGCTCGGGCGCAATGGGGCAAATATTCGGCGTCTGCCGCCTCGCTCGTCCAGATGGCGGAGCGCGGCACCAAGGGCGATCCTGCACTCGCAGCGCTTGTGCGGCAACGGCAGGATCTTCAGGCCGAATGGCAGAAACTCGACATGGCTGTGGTCGCAGCGTCTGCCCTACCGGCCGATCAGCGCAATGCTGCCGGCGAGCAGGTGAGCCGTGATCGACTGGCAAACATCGATGCTTCAATAGCTACTATTGATCAGAAATTCAGCGATGACTTCCCTGAATACGCCGCCCTCGCCACATCGGAGCCGCTCACAATCGAGGCAGCGCAAGCCCAACTACGCGACGACGAGGCGCTGGTGCTTATGGTTGATAGCCGGGCAGACGCAGACATGCCTGAGGAAGTATTCGTCTGGGTGCTAACGAAAACAGACTCACGATGGGTGCGAAGCAATGTCGGGACGCAGAGTCTGCAGGAACGCGTCACGGCCCTTCGCTGTGGTCTCGATTTCGCGGCGTGGATCGATCAGCGCTGTGCTGACCTGCTGAAGGGCGCCAAATCCCAACTTGACGTTGCGGCCACGCAGCTACCATTCGATACCGGCCGTGCGCACACACTCTACAATTTGCTATTCGGCCGGGTCACCGACTTGATCAAGGGCAAGAGCCTATTGGTCGTGCCCTCCGGTCCGCTGGCGCATCTACCATTACATCTTCTCGTCACAGAGGTTCCGAAGTCCGGCAGTTACCGCGACACACGGTGGCTTGCCCGGGATCATGCCATCACCATCTTACCTTCGGTCGCATCTCTTGGCGCCTTGCGACGGGTCGCAAAGCCCAGCATTGGCAATAGTCCCTTTGTAGGTTTCGGGAATCCATTGCTTGACGGCCATGATGCGACCCACGCAGGCGCCGCCGAACAAGCGCGCCAGAACTCGAAATGTCCCGTTGAGGGCCCAACTCGCCTCGCGTCCTCGATGACCTCACTGCGCGGCAGACTAGCACCCATACGACTGCGCGCTGGTCTGGCCGACCTCGCACATCTCAAAGCACAATCGCCACTTCCAGAGACCGCGAACGAGCTTTGCGCGGTGGCTCGCATTGTCGGCGCCGATTTGGAAGCCGTTCACCTTGCCGCCCGCGCAACCGAGCGGGAAATCAAGGCCATGAGTCGCGCTGGCTCGCTTGCGCGGTACCGCATGATCCACTTCGCGACCCACGGTGTGCTCGCGGGGCAATTGCGGGGAGCGGCAGACGCTGGCCTCATTCTCACCCCACCCGATGCCGCCACCGAAGAAGACGACGGCTTCCTATCGGCAACGGAAGTCGCGGGGCTCAAGTTAGATGCGGACCTTGTGATCCTATCGGCCTGCAGCACCGCCGGCCACGATACCAATGGAACCGAGAGTACCGACGCGGTCGCTGCTCTTGGCCGCGCATTCTTCTACGCAGGCGCCCGATCGCTGCTCGTGTCGCATTGGGCTGTCGACTCGGCCGCGACCGTGAAACTTATCACAGGGACGATCCGAGAGATGCGGGCGGACCCGGCTGCGGGACGTGCTGAGGCGCTGAGGCGCGCAATGGTGGCAACGATCGATAACGGCACTGAGGCGGAGGCACATCCTGCCATGTGGGCACCGTTCGTCTTGGTGGGTGAGGCAGGCAGGCTCGATGGGGCGGCTCAGGCGCCCGATCGCACAAAGTCAGCGGCCGAGCCCGTTCATCCGGTGGCCGCGCCTCCCACCCGGACATTCGCAGTCAAGACTGCAAAAGCCCAGCGTCGGTCACGAGCTAATGGCCGGCCAGCCACGTCGGACGATTGGAGGGCTACTGCGTTCCCTAAGCCGTGAGACCGCGACGTGGCGATACCGTTATGCGGCATGCTGTCCGCCAAGATGCATACTGGTGCGCCACCGAGCGTCACCGATGCCAGGGAAAGTGCCAGGGACGATTTCTTAAAATTTAAAATAATTCAATGTTATCAATAGAACTTGGCGGAGGAGGCAGGAGTCGAACCCACCAAGAGCCGTCTTGCGACCCTCCCCGGATTTGAAGTCCGGAATGCCCACCGGGACATATTCCCCTCCACTCTTGATTTATAACGTTTTTTTATTAATTTCCGTGCGGCTCTGGTTTTTTGGTACTTCACCCGTACGGCACGGGCTTCGATAGACTTTGACGTTTGGTACCGAAGCACTTCATTTACGCACAATGCAAGATTGCCGGTCAACACGCACGAAGGCCGGACTTCCGCAATTCGTCGGCGAGCGCGAAATCCTTGCGGCTACTGGTATGTCGCGTGCGACGCTCAGTCGGAAACGCGATGCAGGCGACTTCCCGCAGCCCGTGCAGATGGGAAAGAATGCTTGGCGGCTTGATACCATACTCGTTTGGGTCGAAGCCCAGGAGCGTGGCAAGCGCCAATCGCTGATCGCCTCTGCCGTCTCCAATCCCGACGACCTGTCCCTCGACGAAGTCAGCGACGCCTCCCTTGATCTCGCTGTTCGGCATGCAAGCAATGTCATGGGGGCAGCGGTGAAGCCGCAATCCTGATGGGTGTGGATAAGATGCAAGCGCGAGAGCTGGACTGTCAGACAGGCTCTAACAGGGAAAACTTGAACGAGACCGAGGTACTGAGAAACGGGCGAGAGAAGTTGAAACGATCGCCAACCGCCATCCTCTAGTCGTCCCTCTTGCCTTTGCGCAGCCACTTGTGCATGTACGCCATGGCCTCCCGACGGGCGAGGCGGCTCTTGCGTGTCGCGATCTCCTCGGCGAGGTCTGCAATGACCTCTTGGTAGGCGGCAGCATTGGCGCGCTCGTAAGCGAGCGCTGCACCGCGTTCCTCTACTTCGTCCTCGGCGGCGTCCGGCATCTCGACAAGCGCATCTTCGAGTGCGTCGTCGCGATAATTGTCCAGTGTGCGCGCCACGACCTCGTGGACCTGATCCTTGATGTAGTCGGCGTAATCTTCGTCGACGCCGGTGTTCACCTCGTCTTGGCAATCGTCGATCGCCTGCTGCAATTCGTCGGGGTACTTACGGGCGATCATCTGGTCGATTGCGCTCGGTGGATGGTTGGCGTCATCGTCGAGCCAGTTCTCGAAGGCGGCGAGGCTCCAGCGGAGTGGCTTCTCGTTGGGATTGACCGGCGCGGAGAAGCTGCCGTCCTGGCGACGGCGCAGCAGGGTCGAGCGACTCCACCCGAGACGGGCGAGGATTTCGTCTTGCAAAATGATCATCGGCGTCCTCCTTGTTGGGCATGTGACGCGATGTTGTGTTACGTGATGCAATGTATAAGAGGCTGACGCAATCGTCGAGAAATCGTCGGATGAAGCAGGGGAGACAGGCGCTTCGACAATCAGCGCTCGATCCCGCAAACGGCGGTGACGATGGTGACATGCGCTGCCCATGCGTCCATCAGCTCGCGACGTTTCGTGAGCAGGTGTCCGCGGCGGTAGGCGGCCTCGACCTTGCTCTTGATGGCGCGCGCGAGCGCCATCTCGGCGACTTCGGAGGGAAACGATGTCTCTTTCGAAGCCCAGTCCCGGAAGCTCGAGCGAAAACCCTGCGGTGTACAGCGATCGCGGTCATAGCCGAGGGCGTCGCGGGCATTGAGAAAGCGGTTCTCCGACATGGCCTTGCCCGTCGTCGAGTCGACGAAGACGATGTCCGAGCTCGGTGCCAGTGCACGGGCGGCCTCGACGATCGCCACGGCACGAGCGGAGAGCGGCACGACATGGGTGCGCCCTGCCTTCATGCGCCGGCCGGCGCCGTCGTCGCCGGGGATGGTCCAGGACTTCTCGGCCAGATCGAACTCGCCCCATTGTGCGCCCCGCACCTCCTTCGACCTGGCAGCCGACAGGATCAGGAACTCAAAAGCGAGCTTCGTCATCGGATCGGCAAGCCCCTGACGCAGGGACGTTACGAACGCCGGCACCTGATTGTAGGGGAGGGCGGCGTGATGCTCGTCAGTCTTCTTGTGGCGGGGAAGCGCATCGCCAATCAGCTCGACCGGATTATCGCCGCTGCGGTGGCCGGCGGCACGGGCCCAATCAAGCACCACCGACAGCCGTTGCCGCACACGCCGTGCCGTCTCGGGTTTCGTTGTCCAGATGGGCGATAGCACCTTGAGGACGTGGGGCGTGTGAATTTCGTTCAGTGGCACATTGCCGATGATGGGGAAGGCGTAATGACGGAGCGTGCAGCCACGGCCAGCAACATCGGCTGCGCCGCAGCGGGTTGCAGCGCCAGAATCCGCCGCCGCCACGTCCGCCACGCCAGCTTTGCCAAGCCGCAATAGGATCATGGACTCACGATCTCCAGCGCCCCAGAATGTGCAACGCAATGGTCGCGACCGCAACTGGAATCGCGTTCGTAC
>JANXRM010000390.1 GCA_025353015.1 Hyphomicrobiales bacterium | reverse complement strand
GCGCCGGATGCGAAGTGGGCATCTGGAGGCGCAGGGAATAGCGCGCCGGATGCGAAGTGGGCATCTGAAGGCGCAGGGAATAGCGCCTTGAGTCACGGCATCGATCAGGAGCTGGCAGTGCAGGCGGCGGCGGGGGATGCTGCGGCCTTCGCACGCCTGATCGAACGGCAGTACGACCGCATTCATCGCCTGGCCTGGCGGCTGACCGGCACCGAAACCGACGCGGAGGACGTGGCGCAGGAGGTCTGCATCAAGCTCGGCCACGCCATCCGCACATTCCGCGGCGAGGCGGAGGTATCGACCTGGATCTGGCGCATCACCTACAACGCGGCGACCGATGTGCTCCGCCAGCGCCAAAGGATCAAACCGTTCGAACCGTCAGAGATGATGCGGCTGGTCGACGCCGCCGCAATGGCGCAACCGGAGTCGCATCAGATGTCCCAGGATGAGCCACATGCGGTCTGGGCGCGCGTGCAGGAGTTGGCCCCGAAGCAACGCAACGCGGTGCTGCTGGTTTATGGCGAGGAAATGACCCACAGACAGGCGGCGACCGTGATGGGGTGCAGCGAAAAGACGGTCTCGTGGCACCTGCACGAAGCCCGCAAACGGTTGAAGTCGATGCTGGAGGCGGTGGGATGATGATGATTGCCCAACCCGCAAATTCATCAGGTGTCACGATCGGGCTTGTCCCGACCACCCATCGCGCAGCGGGAGCAAGGCCAGCGATCTGCTGCTGCGCTTCAACGTACTGCAACTGCAAGACTCGCGGCACCATGGGTTTTCGGGACAAGCCCGAGAATGACACCTGTGGGTTGGACACTGACTGTGCCAGAGCACCGATACCATGACCGATATCGATCTCGACAAGCTGAAGCACATCGCCGCGCCAGCGCCGCGCGCGGAAGCGAAGGCGCGCGCGTTGGCCGCCGCACAACAGGCGTTCGCGCAGCCGGCCGCAGCGGGGCCAAGCGACATCGCGCCCGCCAACGATAATGCCAACGACAACGTCGTTAGCAGCACAATCGTCACCGCCCAGGAGGTGTCCACCCAAGGTTCCGCCGCCGCCGTCCGTCCCATCGACGTAATCCACAAACCAAGGAGTGTTTGGATGCGTCGAGAAACCTACGCGCTGGCGGCGTCCGTCGCCGTGCTTGCAATCGGACTGCCGGTGGCGATCAATCACATGAAGCAGCCGCGGCAGATGGAACTCGCATCGAACCCGATCACGATCACGAGAGAGGGCAAAATGCCGGTCGTCCGCGCGCCGGATGAACCTACACGCAAAGGGGCCGTGATCCCAGTCGGCCCCGATGGACGGATTGGCGGCGAAGTCGCAGCCCCGAAGGTGGCAGCAGCTCCGGCAGCGACCAGCCCATCGGCCACGGCCATGCCGGGCATGGTGCTTGAGGCTCCGGCTGCAACGCGGTCGAACGAGTTGGCCGCGAAGGCGGAGGCCGCGCGCCGCACATCCGATCAGAAGTCATCAGCAGATGCGAAGGCACGCGCCGAAGCAAAGGCGAAAGCGGCTGCCGACAAGGATGCGGCTGGCACCAATCGCATGTCCGCGCTCCTCGATAAAGCCGCGCCAAACCAGTTGGGCGCGCCGTCGCAGCAGGTCGCAACGCTGCCACCACCTGCCTCAACTCCAGCGCAGCAATCGTATTTGCATCAGCGCGCGCCACTTAACGCAGAAATCGCCGAGCGCCAGCGCCAAGCCTACGAAGAATACAAGCGTCAGCAGCAACTCGCCAACCCTGACCACCAACCTCCAACCCACCTGGCCCCCTCCCGCGACCGCTTTGCGGCGGCTGATCCGTATCCCGTCAAATCCGTAGCGGCGGAGCCCGTCTCGACGTTCTCGGTGGATGTCGACACCGCGGCCTATGCCTTCGCGCGCCGGTCGCTCAACGGGGGCCGCTTGCCACCGCGTGAGAGCGTGCGCGTCGAGGAAATGCTGAACTATTTCCCCTATGGCTACCCACGTCCCGACAGCAACGAGGTGCCGTTCCGCCCGACCGTGACGGTGTTGCCCTCGCCCTGGAACGCGGCCAATAAGCTCGTGCACATCGCCATTAAGGGCTATGACCTGAAATCGCAGGAGCGGCCGCGCGCCAACCTCGTGTTCCTGGTGGACGTTTCAGGTTCCATGCAGCCGGCCGACCGTTTGCCACTGCTGAAAAACGCGTTCCGCATGCTGCTCGACAACCTGCAACCCGACGACAGCGTCGCGATCGTCACGTATGCGAACGGCTCCGACGTGCGGTTGCCGCCGACCAAGGTCGCGGACAAATACAAGATCGCGCAAGCCATTGAGAGCCTCAACGCCGGCGGCTCGACGCATGGCGCGGCCGGCATTTCCGACGCCTATAAGGTCGCCGAAATGAGCTTCGACAAATCCGCCGTCAACCGCGTCATCCTGGCGACGGACGGGGACTGGAACGTCGGCATTACCGATAAGGGCGAACTTCAGAAGTTCATCGAGCGCAAGCGCGACACCGGCATCTATCTCTCGATCCTCGGCGTCGGCATGGGCAACCACAACGACGCGCTGATGCAGGCGTTGGCGCAGAATGGCAACGGCATCGCCGCCTACATCGACACACTCTCCGAGGCGCGCAAGGTGCTGGTGGACGAGGCTTCGTCGACGTTGTTTCCGATTGCGAAGGACGTGAAGATCCAGATTGAGTTCAACCCGGCTCGCGTCTCTGAGTATCGCCTGATCGGCTACGAGACGCGTGCCTTGAAGCGCGAGGACTTCAACAACGACAAGGTGGACGCAGGCGACATCGGCTCCGGCCACACGGTGACAGCCATCTACGAGATCACACCCGTGGGTGCGCCGGGCGTTGCCGATGGCTTGCGCTACGGCAAGGAGGCGGCGAAACCAGCCGCAGCCCCGGCTCCAGCTTCAGGCGCGGACAGCGAGTATGCATTCCTGAAAATCCGCTACAAGCTGCCGAAGGAGGAGACGAGCCGCCTGATTACGCTGCCGGTCAACGAGGCTCTCGAAGCCCGCACGGTTGCCGCCGCCTCGACGGAGGTCCGCTTCTCGGTGGCGGTGGCGGCGTTCGGGCAGTTGCTGCGCGGCGTGCCGCATCTGAAAAGCTTCGGCTTCGACGACGTGATCGCGCTCGCCAACGGTGCCCGCGGCGACGACCCCTTCGGCTACCGCGCCGAGATGGTCAACCTCGCCCGCCTCGCCAAGTCGGCGCAACCGTAACGGCATCCCGCGCGGCGGCCTCTGCATGTCGTCATGGCTTGGGGCGGGATGGCTTGTCGCCACCCCGCCTCCGAAATGTGCCAGTGATTGTCCCGCGCACGGGTCCTATTGGCCACCGTCCAGCTGTGCCGCATTTCCTGTGCCACATTTCCTCGACAGACGGCCGGCTGTTCCCCTAGACTCGGTCTGGGGCTCGCCCCCGCGAACCGGTAATGCTGGTTTGCACTCATTGACGCTGATTGATGCCTGTTGACACGGAGAGGCTGCATGGCTCGCTCGACCCCGAAAACCAATAAAAAGAGCGCCGCAGTTGCGACCTCGAAAGCTGGCCTTCCGGTCACGATCTATTCCGACGTCATCTGTCCCTGGTGCTACGTGGGCAAGCGCCGCTTCGAGACGGCGCTGGCGACCCCCTCGCCCGGCATGCCGGAGCATCTCGCGATCTCCTGGCGCCCGTTCGAGCTCAACCCCGACATGCCGGACTGCGGCATGGAACGCACCCTTTACCGCGCACGCAAGTTTGGCCCCGAAAAATCGCGCGCGCTCGATCTGCAGATGGCTGAAACCGGCCGCGAGGTCGGCATCGACTTCGCCTTCGACAAGATGACCCGCACGCCGAACACGCGCCTCGCGCACCGGTTGATCTGGCAAGCCGGCCAGGACGGCCTCGATGCGCAAAACGCCATCGTCAACCGTCTGTTCAAGGCCTACTTCGAGGAAGGCACCGATATCGGCCGCCAGGACGTGTTGGAGAGCCTCGCCAAGGAAGCAGCCCTCGACCTGAAACGCACCCGCACGGCGTTGGCTGACGAGGCGAGCCTCGAAGCCGTGCTCAACCTCGAGGACGAGGGCATCCAGATGGGCATTCGCGGTGTGCCGTTTTTCCTGCTGATCAACAAATACGCCATTTCAGGCGCACAACCGCCCGAACTCTGGCTCGACGCCCTGCCGAAAATTGCGGCCGAGGCTGGTGCCAAAACAGCCTGAACCGACCGCCAGCGACCGGCCCACCACCACGGCGAACTCTATCGAGGCGCGCATGCCACAGGATACCGGTCCCCGACAGCATGTTCAGCCGATCCAGAATGTCCCCAGCGCCAGCGTGCGCGGCTACCTCTCGGGCTTTGGCAACACGTTCGAGACCGAGGCCTTGGCGGGCGCTTTACCGGTCGGCCGCAACTCGCCGCAGCGCTGTGCCTACGGGCTTTACGCCGAGCAAATATCCGGCTCGCCGTTTACCGCTCCAAGGGCCACCAACGAGCGCTCATGGCTCTATCGCATCCGCCCCTCGGTGCTGCACTCCGGCCGCTTCCGCGCGGCTGACATGGGACATTGGCGGACGGCGCCCTGCCACGAGATCGACCTGCCGATCGGTCAATTGCGCTGGTCACCGACCCCAGTGCCGAAGGAAAGCCTCTCCTTTATCGAGGGGCTCCGCACGATGACCACCGCGGGCGATGCCGGCACCCAGACCGGCATGGCCGCCCACGTCTTTCTCGTCACCCGGTCGATGACCGACGAGGTCTTCTGGAACGCCGACGGCGAAATGCTGATCGTCCTGCAGCAGGATCGGCTGCGGTTCGTGACCGAGTTCGGCATCATCGACGCTGAGCCGGGTGAGGTCGTCCTCATTCCGCGTGGCGTCAAGTTCCGGGTGGAGATGCTCGATGGCCCGGCGCGCGGCTACGTCTGCGAAAACTACGGCGGCGCCTTCACGCTGCCGGAGCGCGGACCGATCGGCGCCAATTGTCTCGCCAACCCCCGCGATTTCCTCACACCTGTCGCTGCCTACGAAGACCGGGATGTAGCCACGAAGCTTTTCGTCAAATGGGGCGGCAAGCTCTGGCAGACCGACCTTGGCCACTCGCCGCTCGACGTGGTCGCCTGGCATGGCAATTACGCGCCCTGCAAATACGACTTGCGCCGCTTCAACGCCGTCGGCTCGATCTCGTTCGATCATCCCGATCCTTCGATTTTCTCGGTTCTGACGGCGCCATCAGAGGTTCCGGGCGCGTCGAACGTCGATTTCGTCATTTTTCCGGAACGCTGGGCCGTGGCCGAGGACACCTTCCGTCCCCCCTGGTTCCATCGCAACATCATGTCAGAGTTCATGGGCCTCATTTACGGGGTCTATGACGCTAAGCCCGATGGCTTCACGCCAGGCGGCATGAGCCTGCACAATTGCATGTTGCCCCATGGCCCGGATGCGAACGCCTTCGACAAGGCATCTACAATGGACCTAAAACCCGTCAAACTCACAGGTACGCTGGCGTTCATGTTTGAAACCCGCTTTCCGCAACGGGTGACGCGCTATGCCGCCACACTCGAAACGCTGCAGGCCGACTACCCCGATTGCTGGTCGAATTTGAAAAAGAGATTCACCCTGGGCGCACCATAGGATCCTCCGGGGACTGTAACCATTAAAGACTCGGTTAATCGCTTCGCCGTAGCGTGTGTTCGTCCGAGGAGACACGCGATGACCGAAGATCGTAATGATTATGGGTTCCTCAACGAGACTAAGAACATGATGCCGGAACCCGATGCGATGGTGCCGACGCAGACGGGCCGTGCCGAAACCAATTGCCATACCGTATCAGCCGCAAATGCTCGCGAGTTGCAGCGGCTCGCCACGTTGACCGAAATTCTGCGCGGTTGGATCTGGGAGACGGACACCGAGCATCGGTTCGTCTACCTCAGCGACAGTGTCACGCGCTATGCTGGCCGGCCTCCGGAGTGGCACTATGGCAAGACCCGTGAGGAACTCGGCAACCTCAATCTGGATCAAACCCACCGACAGCTGTATGAGCGCCAGATCGAAGCCCGCGAGAAACTGGGACCATTCGATTTCGTGCGCTATCAAAACGGCCAGCCGATGCGGATGCGCACGATAGGCCTGCCGCAGTTCGACGCCGACGGCCATTTCACCGGCTATTGCGGCGTGGCGTTCGAAGTGCATGCCGATGGCAAAAACGGCCTCGGAAATCGCCGCGGCGAGCCCCGCCGCAAAGTCGCGCGCACGGCAACAATTTTGGAACAGGCAGCGCCAACGCCTATCCCGTGTGTCGTTCTCGATGTCTCGGCAAGTGGCGCGCGACTCGACGTCGACGCATCCGCGCACTTGCCGCAGAACTTCAAACTTCTGATCGATATCGACGGCAGTGAGCGGCAATGCGAAGTCGTTTGGCGCAACGACAACGCGGTTGGCGTACGCTTCCGCGAACCGGGCTGAGATGAGGGCTGTTCATCCAGCCCCCAACGCCAGAGTTGCCGAATGCCCCGGCCATTGACCTTGGCCATTGACCTTGGCCTCAGGATGCCCTCCTCAGCCCTTAACAAGCCAAACAATGGCGACGCCAACGGCAATCGCCACTGTGCCGGCCATGCGCATGGTTGCGGGCGGTGTGGCTGCCATCGTCTCCAGCATCGACTTCCCGATGTGCGGCAGTGCCGCCCAGATCAGCCCTTCGATAACCAGGACCAATCCGAGCGCCACGATAAGATCGCTCATCGTTTCGCCGGAACCGGCGGGTTGGCGCTGTTGAAATACCGGAAAAACGGGCTGTCCGGCGACAGGACCATGCGTGTATCGCCTTGCTTGAAGCTCTGCTCATAGGCCTGCATGGACCGGAAGAAACTCGAGAACTCGGGATCGCGCCCATAGGCCTCTGCCAGAATACGCGTCTTTTCCGCGTCGCCGTGACCGCGCATCTCCTCGGCCTTCTTGTTGGCCTCGCCGAGAATAACCTGCACATCGCGATCAGCGCTCGACGAGATCGTCTGCGACAGTTGCGTACCCTGGGCTCTCAAATCCGCAGCCTCGCGCTGACGGTCCGTTTTCATGCGGTTGAAAACAGCTTCCATCGTCTCTCGCGGCAGTTCCACGCGCGACAGACGCACGTCGATGATCTTGATACCCATCGCCTGCGCCTCGCGATTCACTTCCTGCTGAATCTTATCCATGAGCTGCGAGCGGCTGGAATTGATGATCTGCGTCGACGTCGCCCCCGACAGCACCGAACGCACCTGATTGTTGACGATCCCCTCCAGCCGGACGTTGGCACCGGTCGTATTGTTCACCGAACGGTAGAACTGCAAGGGATCGACGATTTTGTAGCGTGTGAACGCATCGACGAGCAGATTTTTCTGGTCCGATGCCAGGATCGTCTGCGGCCTGAGATCATTATCGATGACTCGATTGTCGATCAGGATCACATTCTCGATAATCGGCTTCTTGAAATACAGGCCGGGCTTCGTGATGGGATCGCGGATCAGCTTGCCGAGCTGAAACACCAGCGCCGACGACGTCTGTGGCACGATATAGGCTGAGTTGAAGAAGAGGAATGCAGCACCGGCCGCCAGAATCCCCAGAATGAAGCGAAAATTGCCGTTCATGATCCAGGACCTCACTGCTTTGCCGGCGCGCCGGGGCGGCGGCTCAACTCGTTCAACGGCAAGTACGGTACGACGCCCTGGCCGCCCGGCGCCTTGTCGATCAGGATCTTGTCGGCGGCACCGAGAATGCGCTCCATGGTCTCGAGATACATGCGTTCCCGCGTGACTTCAGGCGCTTTCCTGTATTCCTCGTAGACCTGCCGGAACTTCGAGGCCGCACCCTGCGCTTCGGCGATGGTCCGCTTCTGGTAAGCGTCGGCGTCGAGCTTGATCTTTTCACCGTGGCCAACGGCTTCGGGGACCACCTTGCTGGCATGCGTCTGGGCCACATTCTGGAAGCGGTCGCGGTCCTGCACGGCTGCCTGTACGTCGGTGAACGCAGCAAGCACTTCCGGCGGCGGCCCGATCCTGGTCATGATCACGCGATCGATGTCCACACCGGCGCCATAGGTGTTAAGGTTGTCCTGCATCACCTTGCGCACTTCATCCAGGATCTCGGTTTGCGAGGATCCGGCAGCGATAACGGGCAGCGGTGGAGCCGATCCGGGTGCCGCCGGCTCGGCACCGGGCGCTGGCACCTGGACAGGAGGAATATTACTCGGCAGCACATGCTTGAGCGGCCGCCTGCCGATCACTTCACGCATGGCACTTTCGGCCATCGCTCGGATCGAGCCTTCGGGATGCTGCATATTGAAGACGAAATCCTCAGGTCTTGCCTGCGAGATCCGCCACTGCACCGAATAACCGATATCGACGATGTTTTCGTCAGCAGTCAGGTTCAGGCTGTCGGTGGCGCTGGTGGCCCCGCGCCGCAAATCGCCTGGCGCGACGTTGCCAATCTCAACGGTTCGCACATCGGTGAACGCGAGTTTGGTGACCGAGCCGATCGGATACGGCCAGTTGTAGTTCCAGCCCTCAGCGGTTTTTCGGTCGAACTTGCCGAACACCATGTTCAGCGCCACCTCGTTGGTGCGCACGGTGTAGAATCCGGACAGCGCCCAGGCGGCAAGGGCACCCAGCACGATCAGACCGATCGCTGGGGCCGAAAGCCCGCCATTCGACGGCATAACCTGTTTGAGCCGATCCTGGCTGCGCTTCAGCAGGTCCTCGAGATCCGGTGGCTGATTGCCGCCTCCCCCGCCACCCGACGGACCCTGACCCCACGGCCCCCCGCCGCCGCCATTGCCACCGCTTTTCCAGCCGCCGCCGCCACTGCCGCCTTGATTGCTCCAGGGCATTCGATTTCGCCTCGCTTCTCAAAGTTGTGCCAGCACCAAGCTGACCAGACACGTCCAAAGGCAACCGCAAACGTTCAAACTCTGCACCGTGTCGCGACGATAACTCGCCAGCCTTATAGGCTAAGCGGTATGGCAGGCGCAAACATTCAACGCCAGATATGGTTGCGGCGGCGGACAGTGCAAGCCGCAGAGACATCACGAGCCTCAAAATTACGGCCACGACATGATAACAGCTAAGACTTGCGCTGCCAGATTTCGGCTGCAAGGACGTCTGCTGCAAGGACTTGGACTGCCACGCTTGCCAGAGCCGGCACGCCCGCGTTTGATCGGTTGACCATACCGAGTGGCGAAAACCGCGAACAGCGCGCGTGATTTAGAAATTGCAGTCGAGAAATTGGGGGATGGCCGGGTGGAACCAACGCTTGATAAGCCGGACACTGGCATCGCCGCCGAATTGCCGGCTCAGCGCGGCACGCGTCCACCTGGCCCGGGCCCGCTCATCATCGTCACGGCGCTCTTGCCGTTCGGCCTCGGCTATTTCCTGTCCTATCTCTACCGGGCGGCCAATGCCGTGGTCGCCCCTGACCTGGTTCGCGATGCGGGTTTGACCGCCGCCGAGCTCGGCTTGATGACGGCGGCCTACCTTTTCGCGTTCGCAGCCTTCCAATTGCCGTTGGGCATCCTCCTCGACCGTTATGGTCCACGTCGCGTGCAGGCAGCACTCGTCGCCATCGGCGGCATCGGCGCGTTGCTGTTCGGTCTCGGCCAGTCTGTGACGACGCTGCTCATCGCCCGTGCAGTGATCGGCCTTGGCTTCGCAGGGGGCCTGATGAGTGCCTTCAAGGCGGTCGTGATCTGGGTGCCGGAAGCGCGACGCCCCCTGGCCAATTCGATCGTCATGTCAGCAGGCGCGCTTGGCCTGATCGTGTCGACAACACCGCTCGAGCTGGCCGTGCAGGCGGTGGGCTGGCGGCATGTCTTTTTTGGCTTGGCTACCTTTACGTTCTTGGTTGCGGCCCTGATCCTGTTTTTGGTTCCCGAGCGCTCTGGCGGTCCGCGGGTCGCAGCATCGCTGGCCTACGAGTTCCGCCATATCGGCTGTGTTGCCCGCAGCCGTGTCTTCCTTGCGCTCGCGCCCTTGATCGCGATCGTCACCGGAGTCCACATTTCCATTCAAACTCTCTGGGCCGGCCCCTGGCTGCGCGATGTCGCGGGGCTCGATCGCCAGGGCGTCGCCAACAGGCTTTTTCTCATGGCGGTTGCCTTCTTCGCCGGCATCCTGATCAGCGGCGCCATTGCCGACTGGCTGACCCGTCGCGGCGCCAGCCTCCTGCACATCATGCTGGGATTTCTGATGATATTCCTGACCGCGCAGCTTGGTCTGATCCTGGAACTCGCGCACCTCGACATCTGGCTCTGGACGGCATTCTCGATGACCGGCCAGGTCGGCGTGCTCATCTTTCCCTGGCTCGGCAGCTACTTTGGCGCCAACCTGTCTGGGCGCGCCAATTCGGCTATGAACCTGCCGATGTTCATGATGGCGTTCGTGTTCCAGTACGCCATCGGCGCGATGATCGACCTTGTGCCGCCGGTCGCGTCCGCGGTTGTCTCCGGCGGCTATCCGCCAGCAGCCTATCGTCTGGCGTTCGGCGTGTTGCTTGGGGCCGAAATTCTGGCGCTTGGCTGGTATCTGATCAATTGGCGGGCGATTGCCGAAGCCGACAAAATCGTCCTGGAAAACTATCGCGCGCGCAACGCTAAGGTTTGAGCAACCCCATACCCCGGTTACCGAACCGCGTTACGGAGCCGATCGCCAGCATCAGAACTCGAAGAACATGGCCAGAAAACTTTTGGATGGTGGGCGGGTTGAATGGTGGGCGGTTTGGATGGTGGGCGGTTTGGATGGTGGGCGGTACAGGGATCGAACCTGTGACCCCTACCATGTCAAGGTAGTGCTCTACCGCTGAGCTAACCGCCCATCCAAACTCGAACCGGTTGTTTGACAACCAGCGCGTGACGGGAACGCGATACCCCAGGCGGGCTGACAACGCAAGGGCAAAGCCGCGGTGTGAGCTACGGCGATCTCTGGAAGCATGCTTGTCTGCGCATGCAACAACGCCCGCCCACCGGAATGTCCGGGGAACGGGCGAAAAAAAAGCGGCGCGAACCGTCGATCTGACGCCTATTACTTCCACTCGATCTTCAAGACCTCGTAGCTGCGTGCGCCGCGCGGCGTCGTCACCTCGGCCGAATCGCCCTTGGACTTGCCGATCAACGCGCGTGCAATCGGGCTAGAAATCGAAATCTTGCCCTCGCGGACATTGGCTTCGAGATCGCCGACGATCTTGTATTTGACTTTGTCCTGGGTGTCCTCGTCCGTGAGCGTAACGGTCGCACCGAACTTGACCTTGTCACCGGACAATTTCGTAATGTCGATGACATCGGCGCGCGAGAGCTTATCCTCGAGATCCGACACCCGCGCCTCATTCATTCCCTGCGCCTCTTTCGCGGAATGATATTCGGCATTCTCCGAAAGGTCTCCGTGCGACCGCGCCTCTGAAATGGCCTGAATGATGCGCGGACGCTCCTCGGCCTTCAAACGCTGCAACTCGGCTTCCAACTTGTTGAAGCCCTCAATGGTCATCGGAACCTTTTCCATCGCCATCGTCGTAGTCTCCCCAGCGCGTTCGTTATCGCCGCGCCTTATTACTCAGTCTCACCCAGGATTGTGGCTTTGACCAGCCCTTTGCCCACACCTTCGTGGGGCATCGTCTGATGCATTTCAATGCAATCCTGGGAACGGTCCGCGTCCTCAGCGGGTCCATAGCCCATCACTGGGGCGAACACATAACGCCGACTGAGGCGAAAAGCCCCAACCGGTGTCATTTTTCAACGGACGCCAATTAGGTAAGCGTCCGCATGTAGGTTTGCAACGGGGCAACCCCCAACTTATCCGTCTTCAGCGCTTTAATTGCTTGAATCGCCGCAAGAGCACCCGCCAAGGTTGTATAATACGGTATCCTGTTCTGCAGGGCTGTCCGCCGGATGTCCTTGGAGTCCGCCAATGCCTTAGCACCCTCGGTTGTATTCAACACGAGATGAACCTCGCCATTTTTCATGACGTCGACGATATGGGGCCGCCCCTCGAGAACCTTGTTGACCTGATCACACGCGATGCCGTGCGCCTCGAAGTGGCGCTTCGTACCGCGCGTTGCCAGCAGGCGGAATCCCATTTCGGTGAGATCCCGGGCAGCGCCCAGCAGCATATCCTTGTCGCTTTCGCGAACCGAAATGAACACCGTGCCTGACGCCGGCAGTATCGTGCCCGATCCGATCTGGCTCTTGGCGAAGGCCAGCGCAAAATCGCGATCAATCCCCATGACCTCGCCGGTCGAACGCATCTCAGGCCCCAAAATCGGGTCGACGCCGGGAAACCGTCCGAACGGAAAAACAGCCTCCTTGACCGCCACATGTGTCAGCTTACGTGGCTTCAGGCCGAAGCTCTTGAGCGGTTGTCCCGCCATGATGCGGGCAGCGATGCCAGCTACGGGAATACCGATCACCTTGGCCACGAACGGCACCGTGCGCGATGCCCGGGGATTGACCTCGAGAATGTAGATATCGCGGTCCTTGATGGCATACTGCACGTTCATCAGGCCGATGACGTTGAGTGCCAGCGCCAGATCGCGCGTCTGTTTTTCGAGCCGGACGACGATTGAGCTGTCGAGGGAATGAACCGGCAGCGAGCAGGCGGAATCGCCGGAATGGATTCCCGCTTCCTCGATATGCTCCATGATGCCGGCGATGAAGGTGTCGCGACCGTCGCACAAGCAGTCGACATCGACCTCCACCGCGTCTGACAGGTAGCGATCGATCAGCAGCGGCCGTTTTCGCGAAACGACCAGTTCCGAATGGCCCGCCAGCGTCGCCGACAGGCGCTGAATATAGCGATCGACCTCGCCGCCGTCGGTGATGATCTCCATCGCGCGGCCGCCGAGTACATAAGACGGCCGAATCATCACGGGATAGCCGATCGTCTCGGCTATCGCCTTGGCTTCTGCCGGTGAACCCGCGATCCCGCTTTCCGGTTGCAGGAGATTGAGCTTCTCGACGACGGCCTTGAACCGGTCACG
>JANXRM010000382.1 GCA_025353015.1 Hyphomicrobiales bacterium | reverse complement strand
TGACGGCAGCTCTGGCCAAAACAGCTCTGGTCAATGACGGCAGCTCTGGTCAAAGACGCAGCAATGTCTGGGACAGTGATGTCTGACGATATCTGAAGTCTGACGAGATCGAACGACGCTTGAGACGCTTAATCTCGAACACGTGATTGCGGGCGAGGGGATGGCAGGCCAAAGCCGAAACCTCGTACTAAAAATTACATCTGTGCGGTGATGCGGGTCATCTGTGCGGATGGATTCGGCTGCCTGCATTCTTGCAGGTTGCTGTGTTTGGCCGGCCCTCGTTAGCCTTGAGCGAACGAGGATCGTCAACAAATCGAGCGGATGGAGTATGGATTAGCATGGCCCCGATAAAGAAGACTGCCCCGAAAAGCGCCCCAAAGAGGGTCCATAAGGTCGCCAGCACAAGCATTACGAAGACTACCAAGAAGGTGGCGAAGGCCACGACCAGTCCAATTTCATCGAAAAAGCAGTCCGACAAATCCGCAGCTCTCTTAGCTGCAGCTCCCGTAGCTAAAGCGAAATCCCCAACATTAAAGAGTACCGTCCAGGTGGCAAAGACCTCGAAGCCCGCCGTGTTGAAGCCCGCCCCGAAAGCAGCCTCGAAGGTGGCGTCGATAGCTGCGCCGAAGGCTGCTGGCGTCAAGGCCGCTCGCGCCTCGGGCGTGCCGGTTGATAAGAAGCAGCCGGCGCATGCGGCCGTGAAGATCGAGCCAGCGAAGATCGAGCCAGCGAAGAGCGAACCGGCGAATGGCGAACCAGCGAAGTCGAAGGTTTCGGTGTCGGCCGTGATGGCTGCAAAGCCGGCGACCCCCGCAGCCGAACATACTGCCGTTAAGCCAGCCGTTGCAGCACAGGCGATGGCTGCGCGGCCGCCTCAAGTCGGCCAACGCGCAATGCCGGCGGCTGCGGCCAAGCCGGGCCAGCAGAAGCTGACGGCTCCCGCTGCGCCGGCAGCTATGCTTGCGCGGGGTGCGACAGCCGCTGCCGCCACACTTGGCAGCACGGCTGCAGCGATTGCGGCTGCCGCCAGCAAAAAGCCTGTCAACGCACGGCACGGCTTCAAAACAAACGAGTTCGTGGTCTATCCCGCGCACGGCGTCGGCCGGATCATTGGCATCGAGGAGCAGGAGATCGCCGGTATTTCGCTGGAGCTCTTCGTGATCCAGTTCGAGAAGGACAAGATGACTTTGCGCGTGCCCACCAGCAAGCTGCAGAGCGTCGGTATGCGCAAGCTCGCCGAGGAAGGCATCGTCAAGCGGGCGATGGAGACCTTGAAGGGCAAAGCGCGCATCAAGCGTACGATGTGGAGCCGCCGCGCGCAGGAGTACGAGGCGAAGATCAACTCCGGCGATCTTGTGGCGATCGCCGAGGTGGTGCGCGACCTCTACCGTTCGGAGGCGCAACCGGAGCAGTCCTATTCCGAGCGCCAGCTCTATGAGGCAGCACTCGACCGTATGGCGCGCGAAATCGCGGCCGTCGACAAGCTCGACGAGCGCAGCGCCATGCAGCGGATCACGGAAGTGCTCTCGAAGAGCGCGCGTGGTCGTCGTGCAGCCGAGGAGGAAGCGGCGGCTTCCAGCGCTGCCGAGGTCAAGGCAGCCTGAGCGGGGCGTCGCGGTTGATAAAATTTGACGCCCGGCGGGTTCCGCCGGGCGTTTTTATTCCGCTGGCGTTTTGGGCGGCTGCGGGGGCTCTGATCCGCTGCCACTTCCAGTTCCGGGCTCAGAGGCATGCGGCGCGCCGGCCGACGACACCCTTTCGATCTGCGAAGGCCCGAAAATTTGGATTTCTGGGCCGCGCCGCCGCTCGATCCAGCCGCGGACCTCGAGGTTTGAGTCCGCCCAGCTGACGCGATGGCCAGAAATTGCGGGGACGGAACGGTTCCAGTGCGCCCGAAATGCGGATCGGTTGCGGCTATTCAGGGCGTTTGCCGAGCCGGGTTCGGCATGCGCCTCCGAGGAGACGAAATCGAGCAGGACCAACGTGCGGGTGCCGCCGATTTTCGCGGCCCGCCCCGTGACGATTTGGAATGTGCCCTGGTAACGCTCGAGTTCGCCGGGCCGATCGGCTGGTCGCACTTGATAGGCCGCGTTGGCCCAGAGTCCGCGGACGGCATTGCGGGCGGCGCGTTCCCGTGCGAGGAGGCGCGCAAAGCAGCCTTCTTGCCCCGGAGCAGCGAACGCCCGCGCGTGGCCGGCTTCGAGGTGAGCCCCGGCGATCCAAGTGGTGGATGTATCGCGCATCAAGAAGAGATGTGCCAAAACGCGGCCATAGCGATCCGACCGAGGGCCAAGGAATGCAAGGGCGATGGTTTTCCCGATCAGTTGAGCCGAGAGCGCTTTCCGGCTTTCCTCTTCCGGCGGCCACGTTCCCCGCCGGGCCCCAACGTCTTCAGCGCGCGGAGCAATGAGGCCGATGAGACGCACGTCTTTGCCGTCGTCGAGGCGGATCGTGTCGCCGTCGATCACATCGGTGACGGCGCGCGTCGGCCCAGCTTCGAGCCCGCAGTCGAGGGATACAGCGGTTTGGGCGCGCGCGGGAAAGGCTGCGAGCGTCGCCACGAGTAGCGTGATCATTCGGATCGACGGCCGGACGCTGGGCCAGCCACGACTACCGCGCGTTCGGTTCGACATCGCTCCCTCGCCCGGTGCCTGTAGTTCGCGGTGACGCTAGCATTCGCAGGCCCATTGCGGCAAAAATGAAACGGCTGGGCTCGGGGTCGATCGTCTATGGCGTCGGGTTTGGCCGGAAATGCGAGCCTTGATCATGAGCTTCCTTCGGAGTGAGGGTTGAACGATGCCTGTCCGTCGGAAGGGCCGCACAGCAGCTGATGCCGTTGAGCTGTTCCAGCGGCTGGCCGGGACGTGGGTGCAGGAACGGGTCATCGCGCCGGGTGGCACATATGCTGGAACGGCGTCGTTCAAGCCGATCGGCGCGGGCGTGTTGGCCTATGCGGAGAGCGGTTTCATCACCCTTGGCGATGGCGGAGCCTTGCAGGCGTCCCGGCGCTACGTCTTCAAGTTGGAGGCGCCTGCTATCGCCTGCTATTTCGACGAGACGCCACAGCACTTGTTTCATGTCCTGCACTTTGCCGTCGATCCATCTGGTCAGTTTGCGGCTGTCGCCGATCACCGCTGCGGCGACGATGATTATCATTCGACCTATACTTGGCGTTCGCCTGATGCATTTATGGTCACGCATCGTGTGGCAGGGCCACGCAAGGGCTACATGATGACAACGGACTATCTCCGGTTCGAAGGCGCTCGCCACGGTCAGATAGCGTAGGCTGGGTCAGCTAACCCAGCCTACGCCAAACACGCCCTCCATCCCCGCAGCGTTTCCGCTCGGAGTTCTCACGTCAAATCCAGGCACAGGGCGGCGTAACCGCCGGGAACCTGTTTTGTTTGTTGCGGCAAGGCCGCCCTGCCGCACGTGACCGGGTGAATCTTTGCCGCCGCAGGTGGTCCCACGCACGACGCCGGACAGTTCCGTCCCAGCCCTTGGCGTGGGAGTCCGGGGCTCCGATCCGGGGCGCGAGCGCTCTTGCCCCGGTCTGCCAATCCAATCCCAAGGCAGCACTTCGACATG
>JANXRM010000360.1 GCA_025353015.1 Hyphomicrobiales bacterium | reverse complement strand
GACGTGCTGATGCTGGTGCAGCCGGCGGGCCTGTCGAAAGATACCGCCTACGCCATCGACCAGTACGCGCTGGCGGGCGGGCGCATCCTGGCCTTCGTCGATCCGCACGCCGAGGCGAGCCCGCCGCAAGGCATGCCCGGCATGCCACCGATGCCACAAACGATGAGCCCTGAGGTCGCCAAACTGCTCAAGGCCTGGGGCTTGCAGTACGACGAAACCAAGATCGTGGGCGATCCCAGCATCGCCAAGCGCGTGCAATTTGGTGGCCGCGGCGGGCGCGCTGCAACGGTCACCGAGTATCTCGCATGGCTTGCCATCGAAAAGGCCCAGATCAACGAGAAGGACCCGCTGACGGGTGGTGTCGAGAAACTGAACTTCGCCAGCGCCGGCGCATTGTCCAAGATCGATAACGCAACCACCATCGTCCAGCCGATCATCGAAACGACGGCCGCAGCCGGGCTGATCGACGTCGATCAGGTCCGCATGCAACCCGATCCGCTGGCGATACGGCGATCGTTCAAGTCGGGCGGACGGCCGTTGCTGTTGGCAGCCCGCGTCGCCGGCGAGGGCAAATCCGCCTATCCCGAAGGCCGGCCCAAGCCGGAGGAAAAAAAACCAGACGAAGCGAGGCCGGACGACAAGAAGTCCGAAGACACGGCGCCAGCCGAAAAAAACGCTGCAACCACCGCGCCTGTTGCGCCCAAAACGACAGTCACAATCGAGTCTACGCTAAAAGCCGCCGAGCCCACAAAGCCGGACGCCACAACGGCAGAGCTTCACAAAAAGTCCGACGCGCCGAAGGCTGATGCGCCGAAATCCGATGCCAAGCCCGACGAAAAGGCAGCCTCCGCTCCTGCACCATCCCCAGAAAAGCCCAAGGACCAGGTCGCCAAAGTCGAGCCTGAGAAAAAGGCGGAGCCTGCGAAAAAGACCGAACCCGCGAAAGCGGCCGCAGCGGAGCCCGCCAAGTCTGCGGAACCAGCCAAGCCCACTGACAAACCCGCCGAACCAGCCAAAGCCGCAACGCCCGAGCCCGCGCATGTCGCCTCGGGCCGCCTGAATGTCATCGTCGTCGCCGACAGTGACATGCTGGCCGACCAGTTCTGGGTCGAAGCCCGCGAATTCCTCGGCCAGCAACTGGCAATTCCGCAGGCCCACAACGCCGCCTTTGTCGTCAACGCGCTCGAAAACCTGTCAGGTGGCGAAGCCTTGGCCGGCCTGCGCGGCCGCGGCATCAGCGAACGCCCATTCGACCGCGTCAATAACATCCGTCGCGACAGCGAAGCCAAGTTCCGCGAGAAGGAAGAAGGCCTCGCCGCCAAGCTCAAGGATCTGCAGGAAAAGCTGGCGAAGGTCGAAACCAAGGGCGGCGAAGGCGGCGCACCAGTCACCGTTCTGCTGACCGACAAGGACAAGCAGACCGTCGAAACCTTCAAGAGTGAGATGTTGAACGTTCGCCGCGAGTTGCGCACGGTCAAGGCAGATCTGCGCCGCGACATCGACCGCCTCGCGTGGTGGATGAGCTTCCTCAACATCGCAGCCATACCACTGCTGATCGGCGCGTTCGGTCTCGGCCTGGCATTCTACAATCGCCGCCGCCAGCCGTCCCCATCGGCCTGATACCGGCTGACCAGGAGAACACACGTGATCAAGCCGCAAAAGTTCGCAATTCTCGCTACCGCCACCGCCATTTCGGTCATCACCGCCGCCATTCTCTATTCCGTGACCAACCGTTGGTCCGCCGGCAAGATCGAAGGCACGTCCCTGATCCCGGGGCTCACCCGCCAGGAAAAGGCGATTGCCTCAGTCGAGATTGTCCAGGGTGAGAAGAAAACCACACTTCAGCGTGACGGTGATAAGTGGACCGTCAAAGAGCGGGCTGGTTACCCAGCAAACCCCGAACGCATCCGCCAATTGCTGTCGGCCTTGGCCGGCGCCGATCTCATCGAGCCGAAAACGGCGGCGAAAGACCGGCATAAGCAACTGGAACTCGAAGATCCCGCGGCCAAGGACGCCAAGTCACGCGGCATTCGCATTCTCGACGCCAAGGGCAAGGCACTGGCGGAAGTCGTACTCGGCAAGTCGCGCTACGATGCGTTTGGCTCCGGCAAGGGCGGCGTCTATGTGCGCCGCTTGAACGAATCACAGACCTGGCTCGCGACAGGCGATCCCAAGGGCGGCGTCGAGTTCAAGGACTGGGTGTCCACGTCCGCCTTCGAAACCGACACGGCCAAGATCACCAAGCTGACGCTCGAGCACCCCGGCGAAGACCCCCTCGTGATCGAAAAGAGCGACGGCAAGGAACAGAAATTCAAACTCGCCAAGATGCCTGACGGCAAGAAACTCAAGCAGGGCGCTAACATCGACCAGATCGCCCAGGCCTTCGGATCGGTCGAAATGGAGGACGTCCGCCACATCAATGCGACGCCGGTCGGCGATAATGTCTCGGTCATGAAACTCGAATCCGAGGCTGGCGTCGTCACCACCTTCCGCCTACGCAAGGAAGGCGACATCTCGTGGTTGTCGTTCCAGGCGGCCGGCGGCGAAGGCGAGGCCAAGAAAAAGGCCGACGACATCTCGGCCAAAGGCGCTGGCTGGGAATTCAAAATCCCGCAATGGAAAGCCGAGCAGATCGGCAAGCGCCGCGCCGACCTCTTCGAGACGAGCTGAGGTGCTACTCAAGCACGAATGCAGCGTCGACGGCGCATCTGTTGTCGAAGAATGATCCGGGCGGGGTTCGGCTGAGTGGGGAGTGGGAGGCGCGGGCAGCATCAGCAGTCGCGGTTGCTCGCATCCCCTCTCCCCAACGTTCCCGGTGATGGGTAGAGGGTTGGGAGCCTGCCCTCGGGCTAGTCCCGAGGGTGAGGGGCGGCGCTGTCGCTGGGGATCACTCGCGTCGGTTTGGTTGCCTGACCACCCGGCACAAGGGCGGGATGCTCATGCCTGACCAGGGCAAAATGGCGAGCATTGGCCATCCGTGCATCTTCAACTCGAAATGGGCACAATCTGCGGGCTTGATCGGAAACCGCAATGAAGCTTCAGTAGGAGTAGGGAGCGCCACTGTTTCGGGCGGTCTGGGAGGATGCGGATGTCTGGAGTTCTGAAGGTCGCAATTGTTGCGGTGAGCGTGGTGCTCTGGGTAGCACCGGCTGCCGCGCAGGTCGCCGCAACGACGTGTGCGACGCGCGTCGTCAAAGCCGCGGGCGCGACAGCGCTGCTCGAGGGTGCGGCGCGCAGTAAAGCGCGGAGCGCCTGGATGCGGCGGGTGCACGCCAGCAAGCGGCTCGGGCCATCCTATGCGACTTGGTTACGCGCCAAAGATCCAAGCTATGCGTGCAAGCGCGTAAGCAAAACATATAGTTGCGTCGCGAGTGCGATCCCTTGCAAGGTCTGAGATTGTAGCGCGAGGGCCTCAGCAGGGAACGGCTTCGCCGTCGTTCTAGGCAGGGAACGGCTTCGCCGTGATTCTAGGCAGGGAACGGCTTCGCCGTGATTCTAGGCAGGGAACGGCTTCGCCGTCATGGCTATATACTGCATGGCTGCTGCGACGCCGCCGGGGTTATGCGGCACGCGCGCTATGCCGAGGCCCATCTCGACGCCGGCCAAGGTCGCCAGGATCGTCAGATCATTCGTGTCGCCCAAGTGACCGATGCGGAACACCTTGCCCTGGACCTTCGAGAGACCCATGCCGAGCGACAGATCAAAATGGTCGAGGATGATCTTGCGCAGTGCGTCGGAGTTATGGCCTTCCGGCATCA
>JANXRM010000338.1 GCA_025353015.1 Hyphomicrobiales bacterium | reverse complement strand
CGACGGCCACCGCCATGCGCGGTCCGAACATGAGGCTCAGCACCGGCACGGCCACCAGGGCGCCGCCGAATCCGACGAAGCCGCGCAAAAAACCGCCCAAGGCGGCCGCACCCGCCACCAGCGCCAACCGCCCGTCGAGCGGCAGCCCCCAGAAATCAGCCAAAGGTTCAATCCCTCTCCCGCATCGCCACAGAGGGATCAGACCAGATTTGCCAGTCGAAGGCTACAAAGTCAAAGGCTACAAAGCTCGATTGAGATCAGCTGATGCGGTGGCTGGTTGCCCGGCATCGGGCACGCCCGGCGCCAAAGCGGCGCACGCTGCCGGGAGGCAAGAACGTCCTGGGAACCGGAAGCAGCGCCAAGGCTCGCTCCCAAACCGGCTCCGTTGCACCCAATTGGCAGCCGGCGGTGGCGGAGGCCGCATGGTCCGTCCAATATCGAACAGACTGACACCCTTTTTGACTTCGACGCGCAGCAGTAGCAACGCACGTGTCGCTCCTCCGAGTGATGGCTCTTGGCGCGCAAGCCATCACCGCTCGAATTGCACGCAGCGGTTTCCAATTTCGGTCCCACACTGCCGAACCACCATGCGGCATGGCATTCACACCACTGGGTGGCAAGCGGACGGGTATAAGCCGCGAACCTCGAACCGTGGCGACGCATCACGTGGAGAAACGGGCAATGCTGCGACTGCAATCGTTTTCCCTAAAGGATCCGCGCACCGTCCAGAATCTGCGCCGCAAGGCAGAGGCAGCGCCGTCAGACAACGATATGCAGATCGCATTCGCGCTGGCATTGACCCGGGCGGGCTGTACCTACGAGGCGGCCGCAATTCTGCGACCTTTGCGAAGCCATTGGAAATCGTCACAAGGCTCGGAACTGGCGAGCGAGGCCATTGCCGCTCAAGCATGGTGGAACAAGAACTGGCGGCAATTTGTTCGCCTGCGGCGGTCAGATAAGGAGGCTGCCGCTTTGGCATTGCTCGGTGATCGCTTCCTGCACTATTGGGATCTGCCCCCGCTTCTTACGCATTTGGGAGAGATTGCCGCGGACAAGAATCAATTGGCTCTGGCGAGCCACCTGTTCCAGCGGGTCGCCCATCTCTGCGAGCGTGGCTTGCCCAAAATGAACATGGAGGCATTTGGCTATGTGTCGCAGGCCGCACTCGTCGATGTAATCTACCGAAAAGGCGAGTTCGCTGCCGCCCTCGATCGCCATCGGGCTATCACTCCTAATCCCGGCAATGCGATGGCCTACGAAATCCACCGCACGCGGCTCTTGGTCGCTGCGGGACATGCCGACGATGCGATGCGGTATGCTGCAACAATTCTTGTTACGGCTCAAAAGCATCGGACTGGGTACAGTAAAACACTGCGAATGGAATTTATCGAGACCTCGGCCGACCTCGAACCACTGCGTAAACGAGCCGATTGGAACTTGCTTCTGCAGGACCCGGAGGCGTACCTCCGCGCCACCCGGAAATAACTGACCCTGCAGGTCAGCGCCCAGACAACCACTGGGCCGGATCGTCCGGGTATTGGCCCCTTGCGGGCTCGGTGTCCGCCTGTTCCATCGACGTTCGAAGCTGGAGCGAAAACGGACGCGCGGGCAACCGGACGACCGCGCCCGTCGCCGCCCTCGCCAAAGCTGTCCCTGGTTAAGAGCGGAAAATGGGGTGAAAGGACGCGCGCAGAAACAATGCCGAATGAACGTGAAGCCGCACCGGTCCAACCTGGCCAGCATTCGCTGCGCTGTGGCCACATCGTCGGTGCCGGGCTGCTATGGTTCAGTCTCGGAAATTCTAGCAGGGGTATCGCCCAATCCTGAATACCGTTTGACTTGTGCGATGCAATATGGGACAAGGTAACAGCGCTCGCACCGAGCGTTTTCCGGCGCTCCAGACGCGTGAAGGGATTTCTAGGCTCGCAAATCGACCCCCAAGTCGAAAGCGGCGAGCCTCCGTTGATCCCCCTGTTGAGCACCCAGAACAACTCCCATCCGACAGCCCAGGCCACGCGGGGCGTCACAAAAGTTGAGCCGCGTTCGCGGTCGCGACCTCCTGTCTGTTCGGGGTCAGCGGCCACGTGCGGGTGGGCTCGCTCACAGAAAGCTATTGATTTGACATCGTTCTCAGACCTCGGCCTCGACGCCCTTCTCATCAAGGCGCTCGGCGAGGAAAACTATCACACGCCGACTCCGATCCAGTCCAAGGCCATTCCCGGCGTGCTGTCCGGCAAGGACCTGCTTGGCATCGCCCAGACCGGCACCGGCAAAACCGCGGCCTTCGCACTGCCCATTCTTCACCGGCTCGCCGCCAACCGCCGTCCAGCTCCCCGCAAGGGCTGCCGGGCGTTGATTCTTTCGCCGACACGCGAGCTGGCAACCCAGATAGGCGACAGCTTCCGCACCTATGGACGTCATCTCGGGATGACAGTGTCCGTGGTGTTCGGGGGCGTCGCCCATAGGCCGCAGATCACGGCCATGGCACGTGGCATCGACGTTCTCGTCGCCACGCCTGGCCGCCTGATCGACCATATGGACGAGCGCAACATCACGCTCGAAAGCACCGAAGTGTTCGTGCTCGATGAGGCCGACCAGATGCTGGATTTAGGGTTTGTGCGCCCGATCCGCCGCATCGTCTCGAAGCTCTCGATGAAGCGCCAGAACCTGTTCTTCTCGGCGACCATGCCGCACGAGATCGGGGCGCTCGCCGCCGAGTTGCTGCACGAGCCGGTCCGGGTCTCGGTGGCACCCGCCGCCACGACCGTGGAGCGCGTGTCGCAGCGCATCATTCTCATCGAGCAGTCGAAGAAGCGCTCTTTGCTGGTGGAACTGCTTGCCGATCCGGCTATGCAGCGCACCCTGGTCTTCACACGCACGAAGCGCGGCGCCGACAAAGTGGCGCGGCATCTCGAGACGGCGGGGATCACAACGGCTGCCATCCACGGCAACAAGAGCCAGGGCCAGCGTGAAGCAGCCCTCGCTGCCTTCCGCGCCGACAAGATCCGCGTACTGGTCGCCACCGATATCGCCGCCCGCGGCATCGACATCGATCAGGTGACGCACGTCGTCAACTTCGAGCTGCCGGACGTGCCCGAGAGCTACGTGCATCGCATCGGCCGCACCGCGCGGGCCGGGGCTTCGGGCATTGCCATCGCGCTGGTCGATGCCGAGGAGCGCACGCAGCTGCGCGACATCGAGCGGCTGACGCGCCAGCAGATCGCGGCCGAAGACCGCCGCAACGACAAGAGCATCGCGGCTGATCCGAAACAGGCGAGCCGTCCCGAAGACCGCGATCCCCGCCGCCCGAGTGGCGGTGGTGATCGCAGCGGCCGCGGCGGCAATCGTGGTGGTTTCCGCGGTGGCGAGCGTCAGGCGGCACCCTCGCGTGGACGTTCAGATGGGGGCCGCTCGCACGAGCGGTCAGGTGACCGCCGTCCGGACTCGCGCGGCGATGCGCGTGCCGATTCTCGTGAAGGTGGCGCCGGGCCGAAACCCTGGTCGAGCTGGGCGCCGACGGAGCGTTCCGCCCCCGACCGTCGCCCCAACGATCATGCCGCGAGCGCACCACGCGCGAGCGACCGTCGGCCAGCCGAACGTTCAGGAGAGCGTTCGGGTGAACGCTTCGGGCGCGACGAGCGTCCGCGCACGCAAGGCAATGGCGAGCATCGTCCCGCCCGCAGCGCTCCATCGGGTGCGCCCAGCGGCGGACGTTCTACCGAGGGTCACCGCGCAGCACCACGCAGTGGTGCAATTCGCGGACCGTCGGGTGGTCAAAGCCGCAGCGGTGGCCGTTCTGACGATCGCCGCGCCGGTGACAGGTAAGCACGATCGCTGGGCGTAGCTCATCAGCGCACGACGAAAACAATTTCGCGCCGGCGAAGCTTCTCGCCGGCGCTTCTTATTGAACGCGTCGCCTTTCGTGGGATCGTGCGCTCGGATCAATCCCCCTCGCCCGCTTTGTTGGCCAGCCGCGGTGCCGAGTTCGGATCGATGCGGTAGCCGGCGACGTCTTCGCGGAAACGATTGGTCACGGGATAGCGGCGGTCGCGGCCAAAGCCGCGCGACGAAATCTTGACGCCCGGTGCTGCCTGCCGCCGCTTGTATTCGGCGAGATAGAGCAGGCGCTCGATCTTCTTCACCGTTTCCGGGGCGTGCCCGCGCTTGACGATGTCGCCCAGGGGCATCTCGTTTTCGACCAAGCAGCTCAGAATGTCGTCGAGTTCCTCATAGGGTGGTAGTGAGTCCTGATCCTTCTGGTTCTCGCGCAGCTCCGCAGTCGGCGCCTTGGTGATGATGTTCTCGGGAATGACGATGCCAGTTGGACCTTTGCCGCCTTTTGGCACATTGGTATTGCGCCAGCGGCAGAGGCGATAGACCTCCATCTTGTAGAGATCCTTGATCGGATTGAAGCCGCCGTTCATGTCGCCGTAGATCGTAGCGTAGCCGACCGACATCTCGCTCTTGTTGCCTGTTGTAACCAGCATGCTGCCGAACTTGTTCGAGATCGCCATCAGAGTGGTGCCGCGGACGCGGCTCTGCACGTTTTCCTCGGCGATATCGGGCGCCTTGCCAGCGAAGAGTGGACCGAGCATGCCGTAGATGCCCTCCACCGCGGGCGCGATGGTCACGGTGTCGTAGCGGATGCCCAACGCTTTGGCGCAGTGGGCTGCATCGGCGAGGCTTTCGCTCGACGTGAAGCGGTAGGGCAGCATGATCGCGTGCACGCGGTCGGGGCCGAGCGCGTCTGCCGCCAAGGCGGCGACGATAGCGCTGTCGACGCCACCCGAAAGCCCGAGCACGACGCCAGGAAAGCCGTTCTTGCCGACGTAATCACGCAAGCCCAGCACGCAGGCGTGATAGGCCGCCGCGTCGCCGTCTTCCAGTCGCGCACGTGGTCCCTGCGTGCACCGCCAGCCGCCCGACGTGCGGGTCCATTCGGTCAGCACGACCGCCTCTTCCCAGGCGGGCAGTTGCACGGCCAGCGATTTGTCGCTGTTGAGCACGAACGAGGCGCCATCGAACACCAACTCGTCCTGGCCGCCGATCTGGTTGAGGTAGGCGATCGGCAATCCCGTATCGACGACGCGGGCGACGGCGATGTTGGTGCGCGTGTCTTCCTTGTTCCATTCGAAGGGCGAGCCGTTGGGCACCAGCAGGATTTCCGCCCCGCATTCGGCCAGGCACTCGCAGACCTCGTCCTTCCAGATGTCCTCGCAGATGGGGACGCCGAGCCGCACACCCTTGAAATTGAGCGGCCCGGGCAGTGGCCCCGCATCGAAGACGCGCTTTTCGTCGAAGACGCCATAGTTGGGGAGGTCCACCTTGTAGCGGACGCCTGCAATGCGGCCGGCCTCGATCAGCACAACGGCATTGTAGAGGCGGCCGTCGTCGGGCCAGACCGTGCCGACGAGAATGGCCGGGCCAGTTTGGACCTCCCGGGCAAGACCTTCGACGGCCGAGCGGCAAGCCGCGGCGAATGCCGGTTTGCGCACCAGATCCTCGGGCGGATAGCCAGAGATGAAGAGTTCGGGAAAAAGCACGAGATCGGCGCCCATGATAGCTGCTTCGCCGTGCGCGCGCCGGAGTTTCGCCAGATTACCCGCGATATCGCCGAGGATGGGGTTCAGCTGAGCCAGGGCGATTTTCAATGTGTCGGTGGCTGGGGTGGCGGCGCTGATGGCGGTGACGGTCATGGGGGCTCGGGTCTCTCGGGTGCCTGACTTCGCCTCTGTCATAAACCGCCGGTAACTCTATGCAAGGATGCATCGACGGGTGAGGAAATCCGGCCAGGAATTACGGGCCGCGACATCGCATGGCCGCAAGGCGTGCTTGACGGCGAAGCGCCTCGGCGTAATGAGGCGTTGACCGGCCTGACGTTGCTCCGGAGTGAGAATTTATGGCTGCATTGCGTGCATTTGTGCCGCCTCTGGCTATCGCGGTTGCCATTGTCCTTGCAGGCGTTGCCGGTCATTTCGCCGGGCCGCTGTGGGGCTGGGGCGTCGCCGGGCTTGCGGCCGCCGGCGCATTGGCAAGCTTTTGGCTGGCCACGCATCCGGTATCCCGCGCGGCAGCCGTGCCCGACCAACATCCGGCGCGATCCCGAGGCGGCGACGCATGGCCCTGGCTCGCGCTACTATCGGGCATTCCTGATCCGGCTTTAATGCTCGACAGCCGTGGCGTGGTGCTCGGCGCCAATCCTGCCGCAGCAAGCTTTTTTCCCAACGGCATTGGACGCCACATCTCGCTCGCCAACAGGTCGCCTGAATTGCTGTCGGCCGTCGAGCAGGCGCTGGCGCGCGGCAGTGCTCAATCGTTCCAGGTTCGCTCCGTGGTGCCGGTGGAACGGACGCTGGTGGGCCAAGCGACGCCGCTCTTTGGACAACAGAAGCTTGAACCCACGGAGCCGGCTTTGCTCCTCGTCATCCGCGATCACACGGCGGAGCATCAGATCGCGGAAATGCGCGCCGATTTCGTCGCCAACGCCAGCCATGAATTGCGCACGCCGCTCGCATCGCTGAAGGGTTTCGTCGAGACGCTGCAAGGGGCTGCCAAGGACGATCCGGTGGCGCGCGACAAATTCCTCGCCATCATGGCGCTGCAGGCCACACGCATGTCGCGCCTCATCGACGATCTGCTGTCGCTGAGCCGCATCGAAATGCGCGAGCATGTGCCACCGACCGATCGTGTTGCTTTGGCGCCGGTGATCGCGGACGTGGTCGCGGCTCTGCGGCCGCTCGCCGAGAAGGCAAATATTGTGGTCGAGGTCGTTCAGGGTGCCACTCTACTGGGTGAGGGTGTCATCGTGCTCGGCGACCGGGACGAGTTGGCGCAAGTGGCCCAGAACCTCATTCAGAACGCAATCAAATACGGCCGTTTGGGCGGGCGGATCGAGGTCGCCATCAGCCGGCGCGCGGATCGGGCCCAACTCTCGGTCAAGGATGATGGCATCGGCATTGCGCCGGAGCACCTGCCACGCCTTACCGAGCGCTTCTACCGCGTTGTGCCGAAGGACAGCCGCGAGCGCGGCGGTACGGGGCTTGGCCTCGCAATCGTCAAGCACATCGTCAACCGCCATCACGGCGTTCTGGATATCACATCAAAGCCCGGGGAAGGATCGGTGTTCACGGTGCGGTTGCCGCTCGCTTGATGCCGATGCGCCGCCGGGTTCTCAATACAATCATTTTATTTCAATGGTTTGATCTGTCACAATCCTGTTGTGACGCGGCGTTAAAAATGCGTCATATGCGGTTTGTGCGCCGGCATGCTGGCGCCGCAGGCCGCCCTGGACCACCAACTGGCGCCGTCCGGCTGAGGATGCCATGAACAACCATATCGTGACGTCCTACGATGCGGAATTTGCCGAACTCGACCGGGCGACGGCCGAGATGGGTGGATTGGCGGAAAAGCTGCTGGCGGATGCATTCGCGGCCTTGTCCCGGCGCGATCCCCGGCTGGCTGCGTCCGCCGCCGCAAGCGACGGCGATATCGACCGTCTGGAGCGCCAGGTGCAGGAACGCGCGATCACGATGATCGCCCGCCGCCAACCCGTGGCGAACGATCTGCGCCACATCTTCAGCGTGCTCAAGGTCGCAGGCGACCTCGAGCGGATCGGCGATCTCGCAAAAAACATCGCCAAGCGCGCCCTGGCGCTTTCGGGCGAGACGCATCCGAAGCCGTTGATCAATGGGCTCGGCCATATGACGGAGTTGGCGCTCAGGCAATTGAAGGACGTGCTGGATGCCTATGCCAATCGCGACGGTGCCAAGGCGCTGATGGTCTGGCACGGCGATGCAGGCCTGGACCTGCTCTATAACTCGGTGTTCCGCGAGCAGTTGACCTACATGATGGAGGATCCGCGCACCATCGGCCTCTGTACCCATCTCCTGTTCGCGGCCAAGAACATCGAGCGGATCGGCGATCACACGACGAACATTGCCGAGAACATCAACTACCTGGTGACGGGCGTGGTCCTCAGCGATCCCCGACCGAAGAACGACGACACAACAAGCCTTTTGCTGCGCCACCGTCCGATGGACGCGGCCTGAACCCGGAACCATCGCGCCATGCCTCCGAAGATCCTGGTTGTCGAGGATGATCCCTCCCTCGTCACGCTGCTCGAATACAATCTCGGCGCCGCTGGCTACGACGTGAAGTCGGCCGGCACCGCGGAGGAGGGGGAGCTGCAACTGTCCGAGGACCTGTTCGACCTGATCGTGCTCGATTGGATGCTGCCCGATATGTCCGGGATTGAATTGTGCGGTAAGCTCCGCCGCCAGGGCAAGGCGCCGCAATTGCCAGTCCTGATGCTGACGGCGCGCGGGGAGGAAGCCGATCGTGTGCGCGGCCTTTCGACGGGCGCGGACGATTACCTCGTCAAGCCGTTCTCGGTGCCCGAGCTGATGGCGCGCGTGAAAGCCCTGCTCAGGCGCGCCTCGCCGGAGCGCGTCAGCGATATGCTGACCTCGGGCGAGATCAAGCTCGACCGCATGGCGCATAAAGTGACCCGCGGCAACCGCGAGATCTCGCTCGGGCCGACCGAGTACCGGCTGCTGGAAATTCTCTTGGAAAGCACGGGCCGCGTGCTCTCGCGCAACCAGATCATCGACCGCGTCTGGGGCACGACCGCCGAGATCGACGAGCGCACCATCGACGTCCACATCGGGCGCCTGCGCAAATCACTGGTGCGCGGCAACGAGGCCGACCCGATCCGCACCGTCCGCGGCGCCGGCTACGTCATCGAGGCCGAAGCCAGCGCGAAGTGAGGGAGGAAGGGGGCGTCGCCCCCTAAAACATCGCGGGATGCACGCGGTCGGGTGGGCTGTGGCCGTCAAGAAATGTCTTGATGTTGATGATCACCTTTTCGCCCATGTCGATGCGCCCCTCGAGGGTGGCCGAACCCATGTGCGGCAGCGCCACAACGCGGCTCGAAGCCAGTAGCTTCGGATTGACCGCGGGCTCGTGCTCGAACACGTCGAGGCCGGCACCGGCGATGGCGCCCGCATCGATCAACCGCGCCAGCTCGTTCTCGTCGATGACCTCGCCGCGCGCCGTATTGACCACATAGGCCGTGGGCTTCAAGAGTTTCAGGCGCCGCGCCGATAGCAGGTGATAGGTCGCGGGCGTGTGCGGGCAGTTGACGGAAATGATGTCCATCCGCGCCAGCATCTGGTCGAGGCTGTCCCAGTAGGTGGCCTCGAGACCGGTTTCGACCTCCTCGGCGAGGCGGCGTCGGTTGTGATAGTGGATCTGCAACCCGAACGCCCGCGCCCGCCGCGCCACGGCCTGGCCGATGCGGCCCATGCCGATGATGCCGAGCCGCTTGCCGTAGATGCGGTGGCCGAGCATCCAGGTTGGTGACCAGCCGGTCCATTGCTGGCGGGGTTCCTTGAGGTAGGCCGCCCCCTCCGCCAGCCGCCGCGGCACCGACAGGATCAGCGCCATCGTCATGTCGGCGGTGTCCTCGGTCAGCACGCCTGGCGTATTGGTGACGGTGATGCCGCGGGCGCGCGCGGTATCCAGGTCGATGTTGTCGACGCCGGTGCCGAAGTTGGCGATCAGCTTCAATTGTGGGCCGGCTGCGGTTAGCACCGCCCGATCGATGCGGTCGGTCACGGTCGGCACCAGCACCTCGGCCGTCGCCACCGCGGCGATCAGGTCGGCCTGCTTCATCGGCTGGTCATCGACGTTGAGGCGGGCGTCGAACAGCTCGCGCATGCGTGTTTCGATGAGGTCGGGTAGCCGGCGCGTCACGATGACGAGGGGGCGTTTGGCGCTATTGGGCATGGGTCCCGGTCCAGTTTTGAGGCGCACGGGCCTGGGGTGGCTCGGGCGTTGAAGGCTCGAATCGAGTCTCAGTCTTTCCGCGGTCCCGGGCAAGCTTTTTTGCCGTGCTCAGTGCTGCCGGAACAGGCCATCTCAGTCGGCAGTCACTTGCATCAGCCATTCGGTGAGATTGTAATAGCTGGTGATACGCGTGATCAGGCCGCCAGATACCGCGAAGAACGCGCCTGACGGCAGGGCGTATTTCTGGCTGGCCGCCGGTGGCAGGCCTTCGTCGGTTGCCAGATAGATGCCGCGGACGTTGAATTCGGCGGCGGCCCGGCTGCCATCGGCGTTGCTCAGGATGACGATGCTGTCGAGTTTTTCCTCATAGCATCTGGTGACGTGGGCGCAGAATATGCGGAACGCCTCCTTCCCAGGCCGGCGCACGCCCTGATTGACGTCATGGACGACGTCGTCGGCGACGCAGGCCAGCATGCCCTCGACATCGCCACGATTGCACGCATCGTAGTAGCGCTTGATCAGGGCCTGGGTGTCGGTCTGTGACATGGGCTGTTGCCTCGGAGTGTAAAGGTTGAGCATGACCGCCGGGGTGACACAGGACGAGGGCGAAGGGAAGCGGCGCGCTCAACTCCCGTCCGTTTCATCGACGTGGAAGCGATGCAGGAAGCGGTGGACGACCGGTGCCAGCACGATGCCGGTCGTCGCCACCAGGGCCAGGCCCGAATAGAGCGCGAAGCAGCCCGCGAACAATTTCCCTGATGTGGTGGTCAAGGGCGTGACCGGCCCCATCCCGGATAGAATCATTGCGGCATTCAGGAAGCCGTCGATGAGGCTCATGCCTTCCAGGCTGCAATAGCCCCCCATGCCGGCCAGCAGCGACACGCCGACGATGCCTGCTGCAGCGGCGAGTGAGGCGAGGAGGCGGCTGGCGAACCGGTGCGGCGGCGCCAGGTCCTGGTTCTTGGTTTCGAAACCGATCAAATCCATCTGCTGAGCGCTCCGGCTGGTTTGAGGCAAGAGCCACAGTGGGCGCGAGCGGCCGTGACCGCAAGGCGCTGGTCCGTCTGCGCCGCCGGTAAGCTTGGCGCCCAAGTTTCTTTGACGGAGGCCTCCGACCACCGCTAAAGCGTCTTGCATGCCTCATATCGCGAGCCTTTTTGCGACCCCGCTCTACCGTGCCGAAATCGGCAACGGTCACCCGCGGCTGCATCGCGAGATCAGGGCCGAGTGCCTGATGATCGCGGCGGATGATAAGGCCGGGCAAGCCTGGTCGCGGGGCCACGGCTATCGAGGCTACACATCTTATGCCTCGCTGAACGATTTGACATGGCGTTCGCCCGTGATGGCAGAGCTGGCGACGGTCATCAGCGGGCATGTCGCAGCGTTTGCCCGGACCCTGGATCTCGACGTCGGCCGTCGCCCCTGGGTCCCCGATAGCCTCTGGATCAATAGTCTGGCGCCGGGCGGTCACCATGCGGCGCACATCCACCCGCATTCGGTCATCAGCGGCACCTACTATGTCGATGTGCCGAAGGGTGCGAGTGCCATCCGTTTCGAGGATCCGCGGCTCGGCCTGATGATGGCCGCACCGCCGCGGAAAGCCACGGCACGGCTCGCCAACCGCACGTTCGTCGAGGTCCAGCCGAAGGCTGGCACGGTGCTGCTGTGGGAAAGCTGGTTGCGGCACGAGGTTCCCGTCAACAAGGCCCGCACGAACCGGGTGTCGCTGAGCTTCAACTACCGCCTCGCATGATTTGGCCGGCCTCGACGAGGCAGCGCTCGAACCCCTGCAGATCAGTCATTTCCGTGCCCAGTGCCACAGTGTTGCGCAC
>JANXRM010000301.1 GCA_025353015.1 Hyphomicrobiales bacterium | reverse complement strand
CTTCGACGCCGCGATCTTCACGGATGCCAAAAACCCTGAGGGTGCAGCCGCGCTGCTCGCAGCCCTCACCGAGGCGGCCGCCGCCAAAGCCTATGGCGATGGCGGGCTCGTATCACGCATCGCCAGCCGCTGAGACAACACGCCCTGGCGCACAAGGAGACGTCCATGTCCACGAAGCCCCGCATCGTCCTGCTGCACGGCACGCCGGTCGCCGTCGAACCGATCAATCGCTCGTTCGCGGCACGCTGGCCGGAGGCCGAACTCGTTAATCTGCTGGACGACTCGCTTTCGGTCGACCGCGCCAAGGATCATGACCTGACGCCGCGTATGTTCGAGCGGTTCATGGAGCTTGGCGGCTACGCTAACCGCATCGGCGCCAAGGCGATCCTCGTCACATGCTCCGCCTTCGGTCCGGCCATCGAGCGCATGACGCGCGAGCTTCCCGTGCCGGTACTCAAGCCCAACGAGGCCATGTTCCGGGCGGCCATGACGGCTGGCAAAAAGATCGGCATGCTGGCGACGTTCCAACCGTCGGTGCTAACGATGACCGAGGAATTCGAGCAGTTCGTGCGCGAGACCGGATCGAAGGCCACGCTGAAAACCATCGTCGTCGAGGGCGCCATGGACGCGCTGCGCAAGGGCGATGCCAGCGTGCACAACGATCTGGTGGCGAAGCGGGCGCCCGAACTCGCTGACTGCGATGCGATCATGCTGGCGCATTTCTCGACGTCGCGCGCGCTCGAAAAAGTCAGCGCCGTCGTTTCGATCCCGGTACTGACCGCGCCCGACTCCGCCGTCGACCGGCTGAAGGCGATCACGGCGGGTTGAACCGATGTGCAAGCCGGTGTGTCACGGCACCAGCTTGTAGCCGCCCATTTCGGTGACCAGAAGCTCCGCGTTCGAGGGATCTTTCTCGATCTTCTGGCGCAGGCGATAGATGTGGGTTTCCAGCGTGTGTGTCGTGACGCCGGCATTGTAGCCCCAGACCTCGTGCAGCAGCACCTCGCGGCTGACGACCTTTTCGGTGGCGCGGTAGAGGTATTTGAGAATAGAGCATTCTTTCTCGGTCAGGCGGATCTTGGTGCCCTTCTCGTCCGTCAGAAGCTTCGAGGCGGGCTTGAACGTATAATGCCCGATCGTGAAAACGGCGTCCTCGCTCTGCTCGTGCTGGCGTAGCTGTGCGCGGATGCGGGCCAGCAGCACGGCAAACTTGAACGGCTTGGTGATGTAGTCGTTGGCACCGGCATCGAGTCCCAAAATCACATCGGAATCGGCGGCATTGCCGGTCAGCATCACAATCGGCCCCTTGAAGCCGTTCTTGCGCATGATCTTACAGGCTTCGCGGCCATCCATATCCGGCAAGCCGACATCAAGCAGAATGAGGTCGAGACGTTCCTTCTTGGCGGTGTCAATGCCTTGGCCGGCCGTACCCGCCGTCAGGATATCGAACTCGTCGTGAAGCGCGAGTTGATCTTTCAGCGAGTCGCGCAGCTCTTGGTCGTCGTCGACCAGCAAAAGGTTGCGTGCCGTGCTCATGAAAATCAGGCTCCGACGGTGGATCTTTGGAGACGTTTGTACCACTTTTCCCACTATTGAAATAGTCTCATCGAACAAAGCGAGCAATATCAGGTGATAGATGGATAGGTTTGGGCGGTGCGCAAAGATCGGGCAGTCTGCAATGGCCTCGGCAATGGCCAGTGGCCCCAGGAAGGTCATGCTCAGGACGCTTAACGCGCGGTCGACACGGGGATTTCTCCAGATCGGCAATTTGCGGTTGCCTTGCGCGATCGGGCGGGCTGGCCGCCATCCCTCCAAGCGCGAGGGCGACGGGCGGACGCCATCAGGTCAATGGCGCTTGCGCCGCGTGCTTTATCGGGGCGACCGCGGTTTGCCACTCCCGACAGGGTTGCCAGCGCAAGTCATCCGCCCGGACAGCGGCTGGTGCGACGCCGTTACAGATCGCAACTATAACCGGTACGTCCGTCACCCCTATCCCGCCAGCGCGGAGCACTTGTGGCGGCCAGAAAATCTCTATGACTTGGTCGTTATTCTCGGGCACAACGACGTGCAGCGGGTCAAAGGACACGGCAGCGCCATTTTCATGCATCTCGCCCACGCCGATTTCAAACCGACTGCGGGGTGCGTTGCCCTCTCCAGACGTGACTTTAGGCTGCTCCTCGCCCTCTGCGCGCGGGGCGCCACGCTGATTGTGCCGTTCTGATCCGTCAAGCATGATCGGGTTTGAGCGGACCATCCGACACGATATCAATTGCACCAACAAGGATCAAAATATGACGCGCGTTGCATTCCTGGGACTGGGCCGCATGGGCGTGGGTATGGCGTGCCGCCTCACAGCGAAAGGCCACGACGTCGTCGTCTGGAACCGGTCGCCCCGGAAGGCCCAACCGGTGCTCGGCCTGGGTGCGCGCCTTGCCAAGACGCCGGCCGAGGCGGTAACCGGGGCCGATGTCGTCTTTACAATGCTCGCCGATGATCCAGCGTCGGAAGCCGTGTGGCTTGGTGCCGATGGAGCGTTGGCCGCCATGAAGGCCGGGAGCACGGCCGTCGAATGCTCGACGCTGACCCGGCGTTTTGTTCTCGATCTTGCTGCGAAGGTGCAGGCGCGCGGCATCCGCTTCATCGATTGCCCTGTCACCGGACGTCCTGATGTCGCCTCGGCCGGAAAGCTGACTTTGCTGGTCGGCGCTGCGCCTGCCGATCTTGCCGGCATGCGGCCGTTGCTCGAAGAGATCAGCGAAACGATCCGCTATTTCGGACCTGTCGGCACAGGCACAGCGTACAAGCTGATGATCAATTTGATGGGTGCCGCGCAGATCGCGGCGCTGGCGGAAGGGCTCGTCATGGCTGAGAAACTCGGGCTCGACCGGGAGGAAGTCGTCAAGGCCATCGAGACAAGTGCCTCCGCGAGCCGCCAAGTCGTGCACCATTGCCGCCGCATGGCTGAACGGAACTTCGAAAATCCAAGCTTCACGACGGGACTTCGCCACAAGGATGCGGCCTATGGCGCGGACTTGGCGCGCGAGGTCGGTGGCGCACCCGTGTTGGGCGATGCCTCCGTCGCCTGGTTTGCCGCGGCCAAGAAACTCAATGCCGATGCCGACGAAGGGCTGGTGATCGAGGCCATCAATCAACAGAGCAATCGCCGCAAAACGCCGACTGGGACGCTCACGGGATGATGCGCCGGACCGGTGGGAGCGCGCATGAAGAAATGATGCTGGCGACGATCCGGTTGGGCGGCAAGCGTATTGAGACCGTCAGCGCCCGCTCGTCCGCTGTCGGCGCTTCAAGGGCCTCGAACTGACTGCGCAGCAACGCGGGCGGCATGAAATGGCCCTTCCGGCGCGACAGCCGGTCGCCGATCAGCGCCAGACTGCCCATGAGATAGACGAGCTGCACGTCGGCGCGTTCGCCGATCAGCACGTCGCGATAGCGCCGCTTCAACGCCGAGCAGGAGACGATCCCGTTTTCGCTGCCGGCCCGTTGGCCATCGATCCAGCCGGCGATGGCGGCGAGCCAGGGCGCCCGGTCGCTGTCGTCGAGGGGTTGGCCGCTCGCCATCTTGGCGATGTTGGACTCGGGATGGAAACTATCGGCATCGCGAAACGGCCAGCCGAGCGCCGTTGCCAGCCGTTTGCCTGTCGTGGTCTTGCCGCAACCGGACACGCCCATCAGGACGATGACGCGCGGCGGATTTCTCGATGCGAGCGACGTCGCAAGGGGGCCCACGTGTCCTATCGTCACTTTCAGACGCCCTTCGTGGGCTCGGCGTGGCCGCCGAAACCTTTGCGCATCGCCGAAAGGACTTTCTCGGCGAACGTATGGGACTGGCGCGAGCGGAACCGCGTGTAGAGCGCGCTGGTGAGCACCTCGGCAGGGACGGCTTCCTCGATGGCGGCTTGCACGGTCCAGCGGCCCTCGCCCGAATCTTCGACGTGGCCGGAGAACTCTTTCAACTCGCCATCCTCAGCCAGCGCCGACGCCGTCAAATCCAGCAACCACGACGTGATGACGCTGCCGCGCCGCCAGACCTCGGCGATATCGGCCATGTCCAGATCGAGCCGCAGTTCTGGCGCCAACCGGTCGGAGCCGGCATGCTTCATGATGTCGAAGCCTTCGGCCATCGCCTGCATCATGCCGTATTCGATGCCGTTGTGGATCATCTTGACGAAATGGCCTGATCCATTGGGGCCTGCGTGCAGGTAACCGAGTTCGGCGCGCGGGTCGCGTCCAGCCCGGCTTGGTGTCGGCGGAATATCGCCGCGGCCCGGTGCGAGTGCCCGGAAAATCGGGTCCAACCGTTCGACCTGATGTTTCGGGCCGCCAATCATCAGGCAATAGCCGCGCTCCAAACCCCACACGCCGCCCGAGGTGCCGACATCGAGATAGGTGATGCCCCGGTTTTGCAACTCGCGGGCGCGGCGCACGTCGTCCTTCCAGAACGTGTTGCCGCCGTCGATGATCGTATCGCCGGGGGCGAGCATGGCGGCAATCTCGATGATGGCCGCTTCCGTGGCATCGCCGGCCGGCAGCATGATCCAGACGGTCCGCGGGGCCACGAGCTTTTCGACAAGTCCGGCGAGACTGGAAGCAGCCGTCGCCCCCTCGCTTGCCAGCTTGGCGCCGGGGGCGGGATCGCGATCGAAAACCACGGCCTGGTGGCCAAACTTCAGCAGCCGGCGCACAATGTTGGCGCCCATGCGCCCTAGTCCTACCATTCCGATCTGCATGGCCAGCCCTTCGCTTTTGGTGTCGCTGGGAGCCAAGCCTAAGCAGATTTGCGGATTTGGGCCAATAGTCGGATAGTTCACCCGCAACATTCACACATGACCCATTCGGGCAACGGCCCGCATCCCGCCCACCAGCATCAGGGGAATTCCATGACCACGCCCAACCAAGCCCTTTCCGGTATCCGCGTCATCGACATGACGCACAACCAGGCGGGACCGGCCTGCGCGCAGATGATGGGGTTCCTCGGCGCGGACGTTATCAAGCTCGAGGAGCCCAAGGGCGGCGATGTTGCCCGTGCGCAGAATAACGACGAGCTGTTTTTCCTGGTCTTCAACGCCAACAAGCGCAGCCTGACGCTGAACCTCAAGACGGAGGCCGGCAAGGAGTTGTTCCGCAAGGTCATCGCGCAATCAGACGTGTTGATCGAGAACTTCGGGCCGGGGGCGCTCGACCGGATGGGCCTCGGCTGGAAGGAGCTGCAGAAAATCAATCCGCGACTGATTTATGCCACCATCAAGGGGTTCGGCACCTACGGCCCGCACGCGCATTTCAAAAGTTACGAGCCCATCGCCCAGGCCATGGGCGGCGCTATGTGCGTGACGGGCACGGCCGATGGTCCGCCGACCTACAACTGGCCGGCCATCGGCGATAGCGGCACCGGCATGCATATGGCGATCGCGATCCTGGCGGCGATCAACCAGCGGCATACGACCGGCCGCGGCCAGCACGTAGAGGTGGCCATGCAGGACGCGGTTTTAAACCTCATCCGCATTTCGCTGCGCGAGCACCAGCGCAATGGAGTGCCGGTCCGGACGGGCAATCAGCTTGGCAAGAATGTGCCTGGCACCACGTTCCGGTGCGCGCCAGGAGGCCCGAACGACTACGTTTATATCTACGCCCAGCCGCAGATGTGGGCCGGGGTCTGCAAGGTTCTCGGCCGCCCGGAACTTGAGTCCAATCCGCTGTTCAAGACCAACCCGGACCGCTGGACGAACCGCGTGGCGCTGGAAGCCATCATCACCGAATGGACCATGCAGCGCTCCAAGCATGAAGTGATGAAGCTGATGGGGGACGCGGGCGTGCCGTGCGGCGCTTGCCAGGACACCGGCGAGGTGATGGCCGACCCTCATCTGAAAGCCCGCGACATGATCGTAGAGTTGGATTATCCGAAACGCAAAGGTGGTTTCAAGACCGTCGGCTCGCCGCTGAAACTGTCGGATTCGCCGGTCACATTCAGGCGGCCGCCCATGCTCGGCGAGCATACCGGCGAGGTGCTGGCGGAACTCTGCGGCGTCGACTCGGGCCGCCTCGAAAAGCTCAAGACGGAGGGCGCTGTGTAGCGGGCGGTTCATCGCATAACGCGCCGCACGGCCCTGATCTCGAGATTGCAACTCCGGAGCATACTTTGTCTCGCCATCCCCAAGCCAATGACGCGCGTGGCATCCTGTCGGTCTGGAACGATTATCCGCCTGACGCCGAGGACTTTTACGAGCGTTGGTATATGCAGGAGCATTTTCCGGAGCGCCTCGGCGTGCCGGGTTTTCTGCGTGGCCGGCGCTATGAAGCCATCAATGCCGACCGCAAATATTTTACGTTCTACGATCTGGAGAACGCCGACGTGTTGTTCTCGCCGGCCTATCTGGCGCGGCTCAACGCGCCGACGGCCTGGACACAGTCGATCATGAAGTCCTGGGACGCCATGTTCCGAACGGTGTGCGAACGCATTCGCCGTCGCGGCACAGCGGTTGGTGGCTACGCGGCGGTCGCACGCTGGGAACGTCCCGTGGCGTTGCCGCTCGATCTCGCCGACCGGATCATGGCGGGGCTCGACGATCCGGGGATCGTTGCGGTCGACCATTGGCGAGCCACGACCCGCCAGAACGAGGCGACTCGCGAAGCTCAGACGCGGCCGACGGCAGACAAACTTATTTCAGCGGCGCTGATCATCGAGGCGACGCGCGAAAGGAGCCTGATGCGCGCCGCAGCCGAGCTGCCGAAGCTGCTGGGGACCGCGCTGGCCCCCGACGCGTCAGGCCTTTACCGCCTGATCGCACTGCAAGAAGCGCCGCAGTGAGCGAGTCGGCTGCGGCGCGAAGTTCCGGCGTCGCCCCGCACGCGGCGACGCCGGACGATCGATCACTTCAGCGGATCGGGCTTGAAGCCGAGAATCTTCTCGAAGCGCGCTGAATACTTTGGCCACACCTCCTTGTTGACGATGCGCGGCGGCACTTTGCCCTCGAAGATCTCCATCCACTGGTCGGCCGAGAAGATGGCGACGTTGTCCTGGCTCTCGATGGTTGCGCCGGCGTTGTGCGGCGTCAGGATGACGTTGTCGAAAGCCATCAGCGGGTGGTCCGTCGGCGGCGGCTCCTCCAGGAACACGTCGATACCCGCGCCCGCGATTTTCTTCTCAGCCAGGATGCGTGCGAGATCCTCTTCCTTGTAGGTGCCGCCCCGCGACGTATTGATGAAATAGGACGTCGGCTTCATCCAGGCGAGCTGCTCGTAGCCGACGAGCCCGAACGTCTCCTTAGTGCGCGGCGTGTGCATGGTCACGTAGTCGGCCCGCGACATGAGTTCCCTCAGCTCGACCTTCTCGATGCCCTTGGCAGTCAACTGTTCTTTCGTCAGGTAAGGATCGTAACCGAGCACCGTCATACGGAAGAGACCTTTGCACAGGTCCGCGACGCGCGAGCCGATGTTGCCGCAACCGATGATGCCGACCGTGCGCCCCAGCAGATCGTTGCCAGTATAGAGGAACCGCTCGATGTTGGCGTCCTTGCGCATGGCGCGGTCGGCCATGATGATCTTTTTTGACAGCGCCAGCATCATGCCCATCGCGTGCTCGGCGACCGCTTCCTTGTTGGCGCCGGACTGGTTGCACACGATCACGCCGGCGGCCGTTGCCGCGTCGACGTCGATCACGTCATAGCCGGCGCCGAGCGAGCAGACCGCTAGCAAATTCGGGGCTTTCGCGAAAAGCTCGGCGTCGGGAAACCAGGGCTTCCTCGTCTCGGTCCGGGCCGAGGCGTGGTAGCCGTGCGCCTTCGCCATATGCTCCCACGTTTCGGGCATGGCCTTGACGATGTCGCGCTGGAACATATCGATGTCGGAACGCTTGGCGCGGATCAGAGCGGCCGTCGCCTGCATGCGGTCGTGGAAGTAGATGATGCGCTTGATGTTGGTGGCCATGGCTCTCCCGGTTCCTCCTGGGCAGTCTGACGGGATATTGGAATTCTGCGGGGCCAGTGTCGCCTCCTTTGCCGCTTGGGCGCAAGCGACGTTCTGAAATCGGAGCCTTGCCATCCTGACGGATCAGCGGTGACATCGCCTGATCGCCCGTCGTAGTGTAATTAACTCGATGCCAAGCCCTCGGAATTGGAGATATCATGCTGAAATTCTACTTCAACGGCTCGCCGAACCCGACCAAGGTCGCCCTGTTCCTGGAAGAATCCGGGATGCCCTACGAGCCCATGCCGATCGATCCGCGCCGCGGCCAGCAGTTCGACGCCGCGTTCCTCAAGATCAACCCGAATGCCAAGGTGCCGGCCATCGTCGACGGCGAGGCAACGGTATTCGATAGCAACGCGATCCTGCTCTATCTCGCCGACAAGTCCGGAAAATTCCTGCCCGCCAACAATCCAACACAGCGAGGCGAGCTGTTGTCGTGGCTGATGTTCGTCGCGACGGGGGTCGGCCCGTTCTCCGGCCAGGCGGTCCATTTCAAGCATTTTGCACCGGAGAAACTGGCCTACGCCAATGAGCGCTACCAGTTCGAGGCGATGCGCCATTTCGGCATCGTCAATGATCGTCTGGCGACACGCAAATACATGCTGGGTGATACCTACACGATCGTCGACATGGCGCTGTGGAGCTGGGCGCGTATGATCCCGTTCATCGTTGGCGAGGACGCCTGGGCGAAGCTGCCGCACCTGAAGCGCCACCATGACGAGATCGCCGCGCGTCCGGCGGCAACGCGTGCAATCGCGCTCAAGGACAAGTTCACGTTCAAGACCGACATGGACGCCGAAGCGAAGAAGAATATGTTCCGCCACATCAAAGCAGCTTAACATGATTTCGGTTCGGGGGCGGCGACACCAGTTGCCCCCGAACGGCGGCTTCCGGTGTGCAGCCAATGGTCGCGCACCGGAATGTCATTTGTTGAGCATCATGCTCCAAACGCCAATTCTGGAGCGCCGATGAAGCGACGACTACATCTCAATCTCTTCATCTATGGCCGCGGCCATCACGAGGCAGCGTGGCGCCATCCGCTGTCGTCGTCACGCGCGCTCACGAACATCGAGCATTTGATCGACTGCGCCCGCATTGCCGAGGCGGCGCATTTCGATTCGATATTCCTGGCCGACGTGTTGAACCTGCCGCCAGATGTCGGCAGCTCAGCCCGCCTTTGGCTCGAGCCGCTCACCGCATTGTCCGCAATTGCGCACGCCACAAGCCGAATCGGCCTCATCGGCACCGCATCGACGAGCCATACCGAGCCCTTCAATCTGGCGCGCCAGTTCTGCTCGCTCGACCATATCAGCGGTGGTCGCGCCGGCTGGAACATCGTCACATCTTTCAGCATCGCCGGCAGTCGCAATTTCGGCGGTGCAGGCCGGCTCTCGCATGCCGACCGTTACGACAAAGGCGAGGAATTCGTGCGCGTCGTAAAGGCGCTTTGGAACAGTTGGGGCGATGATGCCGTCGTCGACGACCGCGCGGGCGGCGTCTACATCCGGAAGGACCGCGTGCGCGAAATCGCACACAAGGGTGAAAGCTTCGACGTTGCCGGGCCGCTCAACCTGCCGCGCTCGCCGCAGGGCTGGCCCGTGCTCGTGCAGGCGGGCTCGTCGGATACGGGCCGGGCTTTCGCGGCCCGCCATGCCGAGGCGATATTTACGGCCCATATCGAGAAGCACACCGCCCAGGCCTTCTACCGCGATATCAAGGCGCGCGCCGTTGCCGCCGGCCGCACGCCGGAGCAACTGCTGATACTGCCCGGCATCAGTGCGATGATCGGCGGTACGGAGACGGAAGCCGTGCGCCTGCTACAGGAACTGAACGAACTGGCAGATATCAAAGTCGGCCTGTCGCGACTGTCAGACCGTTTTGACGGTACCGATTTCTCCGCAATCCCGCTGGACCGGCCGCTGAAGACCGATGATTTCCCCGATCCGGCCGACAACGAAAGTTCGCGTGGGCGAACGGAGCTGATCGTCGGGGCGGTGCGGCGGGAAAGGCCGACTATGCGGCAATTGCTGGCGAAGCTTGCCGGCGCGCGCGGGCATTTCGTCATGGCCGGAACACCTGAGCAGGTCGCAGATACCCTCGAGGACTGGCTCGATACGGGCGCCGCCGACGGCTTCAATGTCATGCCGCCGGTTCTGCCGTGGATGCTGGAGGCCTTCACGGGGCAGGTGGTTCCGATCCTCAAGCGCCGCGGACGCTTTCGCGAGGCCTATGAGGGGCAGACGCTGCGCGAGCATTACGGGCTGCCTCGCCCGCCGGCCTGACCTCCAACACGCCGCCGAGGACGCTGTTGCGTTGCACTACAAGCACAATCCGAGCCTCGTTTATCGGCATCCACAACCGGGGCGAGAGCAATTGGTCGAAAATCGGGTAGACAATGGGCATTGCACAGCTGGCGCCGAGGGGCATTCCGGCTGTTGGTTTGGGGATTCAACCATGGGGACGACCGTTGCCGACATCAGCTACGCTCGGGTTCGTTTTTGGATTGATGCTTGCCGTTGTTCTGACGCCAGCTGAGGCCAGCGCCCAGAATCGGGAGCCCCAACGCCGTACGGGCGCATCGCAAAATCTCAGCGACTGCCCGGTTTGTCCCGCTCTGGTGACAGTACCTGCGGGCGAGTTCCTGATGGGATCGCCCGACACTGAGAAAGGGCGCGGCAAGGATGAGGGACCACAGCGCAAGGTCGTGATCGAGAAGCCCTTCGCCATCGGCAAGACCGAAGTGACGTTTGCCGAATGGGATGCTTGCGCGAGCCAGGGCGGCTGCCAACATAAGCCCGCCGACGAAGGCTGGGGGCGTGGAAAGCAGCCCGTGCTGAACGTCTCGTGGAGCGATGCCAATCAATACGTGGCTTGGCTGACCAAAAGGACGGGGAAAGCCTACCGCCTGCCGACCGAGGCCGAATGGGAATACGCGGCGCGCGGCGCAACTAAAATTACCGAAACTCCTGCGCCGTTCTCGACCGGTCCCACCATCACCTACAAGCAGGCGAACTTCGACGCCAATTTCATCTATGGGACAGGCAGGATCGGCATCTACCGGCAGAAGGCGGTTCCGGCTGGCTCATTACCGGCCAATGCCTTCGGTCTCCACGAGATGCACGGGAATGTCTGGGAGTGGGTCCAGGACTGCTACAAGCCCGACTACCAGGATGCACCTGTGGACGGCTCGGCAGTCACGGCGTCCGACTGTCAACTGCGTATTCTCCGCGGCGGCGCCTGGAACTATTATCCCTGGATGCTCAGGTCCGCCTACCGCTATGCGACATCAGGCGATGTCAGGCTCAACAATGCCGGCTTGCGTGTTGCGCGGGACCTTTGATCGCCCGTTGACGATGAACCGCTTCGACGAACCGCTTTAGAGACGCCGCAAAGACGCCGCGCTCGCCTAGAGGACAAGCCGCATGATCTCGACAGTCTGTCTCACTCGCGCCATCGCCTTCCTCCTGCTCGCGACAATCGCGATCACAAGCACCGGCATCGGCATACTTTCGTCGGCGGACGCCAAAGTGGTTCGGCGTGCGGGCCGCTCGGATCCGGCGCTGGAGCCGAATGTGCCGCTGCTCGCCATCGTCGGCCTCGCCGAACAGCGCGTCACCATCTACGACGCTACGGGCAAGATCCTGCAATCGCCTGTCTCGAGCGGTCAGACCGGGCTCGAGACACCGCAAGGCATCTTCAGCGTGGTGCAGAAGGAAGAGGAGCACACGTCCAACATCTACGACGATGCGTCGATGCCGTTCATGCAGCGCGTTACCTGGACCGGGATTGCGCTGCACGCGGGGGCTCTGCCGGGTTACCCCGCTTCGCATGGTTGCGTGCGGATGCCCTATGAATTTGCCCAGGAACTCTTTGGCTTGACGAAGCTTGGCCTGCGCGTGGTGATTGCACGTCAGGATATCGCGCCAGTCGAGATCGCGGGGCCGGCATTTTTCAAGACGCGACAGCCTTTGAACGATGCACCCGCCGCGCCAACCTCTGAACAACTGCCGGCGGTCGATGCATCGGGACGCGATAGCCTGACAGCCGGATCGCACTCGGCTGTCGAGCGTCGCCACCAGCTCGTGCAGCAGCTGCGCCGGCTGGTGAGTGCACGCGAAGCCACAGCCGAGGCTGCCGTGTGGAAGGAACAAGACGCGCGACAGACCGCTGCCCGCGTCGCGGCCGATGCCGCGCCGGCATTGCGCGCCTTGAAGCAGGCCGAGGCCAATATCGCGAAAGACGAATCGGATCTCAAGGCAGCTGAGAAGGCGCTCGAGGCCGGAGGCCCGCCCGCCAAGATCGCGAATGCCGAGCGGGCGAAAGCGCAAGCAATGGCCGGTATCGAGGCGAAACGCGCCCAATTGCAGGTTTTGCAGGCGCAAACGCAAGCCAAGACGGAGGCCGTCAAGACGGCTGAGCAGGAGGCCCGCGCGGCCAGCGCTGCCAAGAATGCCGCTGCCGAGGCCGTCAGCGAAGCCAAGCAGAATATGGCACCGGTCTCGGTCTTCATCAGCCGGAAGACGCAACGCCTCTATGTGCGCAAGGCGCAGATACCGATTTTCGAGGCACCGGTTTTCATCCACGACCCCAACCGGATGCTCGGCTCTTTTGTCTTTACGGCGCTTGAGCATGACGACAAGGGCGACATGCGCTGGAATGTGGTGTCGCTGTTCAAAAATGCAACCGATATCGAGCCACCACGGCCAAGCGGCAAGACCCGGCCGGGCGCGAAAGGTAGTGAGCCGGTCGCCTCGGACGTGGGCGCTGCGAAAGCGGTGTTGGAGAGGATCACGGTCTCCGATGAGGCGCGGGACCGGATTTCCGAAGTCGTCTTGCCGGGCTCGTCGCTGATCATCTCGGACGAAGGACCGAGCATCGAGACCGGCAAGGATACCGATTTCGTCGTTGTCATGAGCGGCGAGCCGCAAGGCGGCATCGCCATGCGCCAGCATCCGCCGCGCGATGACAATCGCGCATATTCCTCAGCCCGAAACGAGGAGTCCGACAACGGCAACCGGAAACGGGCTCGCCGATCGAGCGGCGGTGGTGGCGGCAGTGGCTTCCCATTCTGGTTCGACTGAGGCGACGCCAGCGTCCACGGGTTTTACCTTACTCGCCGCCTGTTCTCGATGCTGGCGTGACGACGACGATATTGGGATCAAATCTGCGAATAGCCTGAACCCTTGGTTGCGACGCCGCGGCCGGTCGGCTTGTCGATGAGCCCGTATTCGCCGAGGATCTGCTGGCTGTAGGTGACGCGGCCGTTGACCTTATCCGCGGGCTCGCTGGCCAGGAGCAAGGCGGCCCGCGCCATATAGGCCTGCGGCTCGCCGCGGGGATCATCCATGCCCGACATGAGCTTGTGATAGACCGTGCCCGGCGTCGCCACCGTCTGCGATGGCGAGAGCGCCGTCACCGCGATGTTGTGCGCGGCGACTTCCTGCGCCAGCCCTTGCGTGAAGCGTTCGAGCGCGGCTTTAGTAGCGCCATACATCGTGCTGCCGCTGACTGGACGGGCGTCCTTGAAGGGCGTGCGCCCAGGACCGATGGCCGAGCCCGATGAAATGTTGACGATGGCGCCACGACCGCGTTTGACCATGCCCGGCAGCACCAATTGGGACAGCATGAAGGGGCCATGGACATTGACCGCGAAGGCCTTGACCCAATGCTTCACGTTGTAGTCGATGATGTTCTTGTAATAGGTCAGCGCTGCGTCATTGACGAGAATATCGACGGTGCCGAAGGTCTTTTGCGCGGTCTCGACGAGCTTCTGGCAATCGGCTTCCTGCGAGACGTCCACGGCCACGGCGATGGCCTCGCCAGCAGCGGCCTTGATCTTGGCGACCGTGCCCGATAATGAGCCGGTAAGCAGGCGATGATCGCCTTCGTTCAGCGTTCTGGCCGCACAGACGATGCGCGCGCCCTCCTTCGCGAACAAGACGGCGATTTCCTCGCCGATCCCCCGGCTTGCGCCCGTTACAATGGCGACACGGCCATCAAGCTTACCCATGGTGTTATCTCCCTGATTGTCGATCGCCAGTGTGCACTTCGCCCGATCCCGATTGCAACCGGGGCGCGGACGGCATCAAATGGTTCCAGCCAGCACCATGACGATCGCCTCGGTTCCGAACCACGCATGAGTGTCCCGCCATGACCAACCCAAACCGCACCCGCCGGAAGATGCACATTGGCATGTCCATCCGCGGCCTTGGCTATCATCCGGCCGCCTGGCGGCATCCGGATGTACCCGCCAACGGTAGCCTCGACATCGAGCACTTTGTGCGCAGCGCAAAGGCTGCCGAACGGGGAAAATGCGACCTCATTTTTTTCGCCGACGGCATCGGCATCCGCGAACGCGACATGCCGGCGGGCTCGCTCGTGCGTATGGGCTACGAGATCGTCGAAATGGAGCCGATGACGCTGCTGCCGGCCCTCGCCATGGTGACAAAACACATCGGCCTGGTGACGACGGCCTCCACGACCTACAACGAACCCTACAACCTCGCGCGCAAGTTCGCGACCTTGGATTGGATCAGCAAGGGCCGCGCCGGCTGGAACGTCGTGACGTCGTGGTCCGATGCCGAGGCTTTGAATTTCGGACGCGAGCAGCAGCTCGACTATGACACGCGCTACGCCCGCGCCGCCGAGTTTGTCGATGTGGTGCGCGGGCTCTGGGATAGCTGGGACGCCAATGCTTTCCTCTACGACAAAGACAAGGCGCTTTTTTACGACGAAGCCAAACTGCACACGCTCGACCACAAGGGCGCTTATTTCACCGTGAAGGGGCCATTGAACGTGGCGCGCCCCCCGCAGGGGCACCCGATCGTGGTGCAAGCCGGCGCCTCCGAACAGGGCCGCGAGCTTGCCGCCGCGACCGCCGACATCGTCTATGCCATTCACGCGACCAAAGCGGCGGCGCAGGCGTTCTACGCGGATATCAAAGGCCGAATGGCCAAATACGGCCGCGATCCCAGCGAGCTCAAAATTTTGCCGGCGCTGCGACCCGTTGTGGGACGGACAGCCGCGGAGGCCCAAGCCAAGTTTGATCAGTTGCAGGCGCTGCTCGATCCGCTGGTCGGGCTCAACCGGTTGAGCGGCGCCTTTGGTGATCTCTCATGTTATCCGCTGGACGGGCCGGTGCCGCTCGATGCGCCAGGCACGTCGGGCATCCGCAGCCTCAGCCAACAGGTGCGCGAGCGCGTCGAGCGCGAGAAGCCAACCATTCGCCAGCTTTACGAGCGGGTGGCGGGCATGGGCGGGTTCTGCCTGATCGGAACGCCCGAAAGCATCGTCGATGTGATGCAGGACTGGTTCGAGGGCGACGCCTGCGATGGCTTCAATATCACGCCGACGCACCTGCCAGCAGGCTGCGAAGATTTCGTCGATCTCGTAACCCCGGAACTCCAGCGGCGCGGCTTATTCCGGCTGCAGTATGAGGGAGCGACGCTGCGGGAGAACCTCGGTCTGAAGCCAGCGGCGAACCGGTATGTGGGACGGAAAACGGTGCAGCCGTTGACAGGCCGTCCGCCGGACTGAACAGTGGCAGTGACAATGATCGAAACCATGGGAAGAGAGATATGACAGCGCGGATTGCCGTGATCGCAGGTGCAACGGGCGCGGCGTCGAAGCGTCTCGTCGAGGTTTTGATTGCCGATCCAACGTGGCGCGTCGTCGGGCTGTCGCGAAACCCGCCGAAGTCGGAACATCCGCGGTTGACCTATATGGCGGCAGACCTCACCGACCTTGCAAACACGAAGGCGGCACTTGCTCGCGTGCCTGAGGCCACGC
>JANXRM010000497.1 GCA_025353015.1 Hyphomicrobiales bacterium | reverse complement strand
TCGGTCCCGCAAGCCGATCAGCGTTTCGCTATCGATGGCGTTCAGCAGCTGGAGCATCTCGGCGCCGGTCAGCACGGGCGTCTTGCCCTTGGTGACGCTATGGCGCGGCCCGCGAACGACAGCGGCGGGGTTCGCCGGGATTACCTGCTCGCGCGTCAATGCCTGCAGTAGCATACGCACTCCTGCGAGGCGCTGTTTCACCGTCGTCACTGCGAGTCCTCGCGCCTCCATCCCGTCGACCCATGCGGCCACGTGCAGCGATGTGAGTGTTTCCAAACGATCGCCGGCTGGCATGGCGGCGACGGCGATAAAGAAATCCTCTGCGGCTTTCAGGTAGGCGCGACGGGTGCGCGGGTTGCGGATTTCAGCCTTGAAGAATTGCAGCAGCGCATCCCACGCCTTCGGCTTTGCCATGGCGATGGCAGGTGGCCAGACAGCAACGGGTGGAATGACAACGAGGTCGGCGGCCATTACGCCCCGTCCTTCGGCCAAGCCTTGGCCATTCGTTCAGCCTTGGCTTGCAACCGCCGATTGTCATCGGCATTGCGCTCCAACAGGACGAGGTCACCGTCACGCGGCACGACATCGAGCGCGACGGCCAACCCTGAACCCTGCTCGTGCGGCCAGGCGGCACCGATCCGTTGCCAATGACGGGTTTTTGATTTGGATGGCCTGACACCATAGGCAATGAGCACGGGATCAACAGTCACGGAGTTTTGAAATGCAGAATGAAAATACATAGCCAGATCAATCTTAGAGATGGCCGACGGAAACGCCAAGACGAATATGCCTTGTACAGCGCAAATACTCAAATCCGCATTCCCGCAATTGCAGGACTGCGGCGTAGTCCGGCTGCCGCGTCAATGTGTCGAGGTCGGCGGGGCCGTGCGAGATCCCCGCAGAGGGGCGCGGCGCAGCGAACGCCATGCGCAGTGGCGTCAGGTCGAAATTCATATAATTCGAGTGTTTCGAGTGTTTCGAGTGTTTCATTTGCTAGGTATGTGTGCTATGCTGTCACCAGACCAAGGAGTTGACGATGGCGCGCACCGACACCGACCCAACAATACCGAGCGACCAGGACGCTCTGCTGGCAGGCATCGCCTCGCGCGCGCTCGAAGACAAAACCAGTGCAGAACCGCTCCGTCTGCAAGTTGCGGCGGCCGGCAAGGAAGTCACGACGCTGGAGCTGCCGGCGTCCGCGGCGGCCCCGTTGCTGGCCATGCTGAAAGCGTTTGCCGAGGGCAAGCCGGTCTCGGTGCACGCGGCCGATGCCGAGGTGACCGCGCAGCAGGCGGCCGACCTGCTCAACGTCTCGCGGCCTTATCTCGTGGGGCTCGTCGACAAGGGCGTGTTGCCTGCGCGGATGGTTGGCAATCAGCGCCGCCTGCCCTTGAAAGATGTGCTGGCCTACAAGCAGGACACGCAGGCCAAGCGGCGCGCGGCTCTCGATGAACTCGCGAAAAGCGATCAGGAGCTGGGGCTGCGGTGACCATCGCTGCCTTCCTCGATGCCAACGTGCTGTATTCGGCAACCCTGCGCAGCGTCATGATGGAACTCGCACTTGCCGGCGTGTTCCGTCCGCTGTGGAGCGAGCGCGTGCATGACGAATGGACGAACGCGCTTGGGCGGGACCGGCCAGATATTCCTCGCGAGCGCATTGCCCGCACGCGGGCGCTGATGCTGGCGCATGTCGAAGACGCGATGGTCGCGGGCTACGAACCGTTGCTCGGTGCCCTGTCCCTGCCCGATCCCGATGATTGCCATGTGTTGGCGGCAGCGATCCACGGGGAGGCTGAGATCATTGTGACGGCCAACATCAAGGATTTTCCGGCGAGCGCGCTTATTCCGCACAATCTGACTGCGATCACGCCGGATACGTTCGTGGTCCGGCTGATATCCGAGGACCCTGGCGGCGTCATCGCTGCATTCAAGACCCAACGAGCGAGCCTGAAACATCCGCCGATCAACATCGCCGACTACCTGACAACGCTGGAGCGCGCCGGGCTTGACGACACCGTCGCGATCCTGCGCACGCTCGACGCCAATATTTGATGCGAACAATCTGGAATAACCAAATTACTATCCGTGATAACTACTTTTATCAACGGTAGTATAGGACCGACTTTCGACGTGCAAATTGCACCACCCCGAATAAGCATCGAGTGAAACAATCTATTGCGTATTTCAATTGGCTTTGCCAGAATCGCGATTGTGAAATCAATCGCCTACACCGTGCCAACAATTCTCCCGCTCGACGCCATTCTTGACCCACTGATGGCGGCGGATGATGCGCTTGCCCGGCTGGACGAACGCGCGAAATCGTCGCCGCTGCGGGATGGTTGGATCTCACGCCTGCTTTACCGCGAAGCCTGCGCCTCGCGATTGGCGGCCGGTGAGCTGGTTCACCTGGAAGACCTCGTGCTGCTTGATGGCGGCGCACTGGCGACGACGATGACGCCAGACTTATCGAGTGCGTGGCAGGTGCTCGGTGTGTGGCGGCGTGCCTACCGAAGCAACGCGGCCGACCTCCTCAATTCCGAACGTCCGGGTGAAGACATCACGACAACCTTGGCGCCGGTCGACCCGCCGGACTATTTCTACGATCCGGGGTGGAACGAGGCGGCGCGGATGGCTGAGTGGCGGCGGGTGCTGAACGAGACCAAGCGCCTGCCTCCCCTGTTGGCGGCGGCGATCGCTTGGGATGCGTGGCTCACGCTCGAACCCGACCAGCGCGGTGCATGGCGCGCGCCGCTTATTGCCGCGTTGGTTCTGAAAGCTCGTGCCAAGACCCGGCATGTCCTGCTGCCGCTCGACACCGGCCGCCGCTTCGCGCGTTATCGCCGTCATGCCAATCACGATCTCGCCATGCGGCTCTGCGGCTTTCTGGAATGGGCGCGGAGCGCAGCTGATCAGAGCATCAAAGACCTCGACACGCTAACCGTGGCGGCGGAGATGCTGCGCGGCAAGGTCGCCGGGCGCCGTCGGAATTCCCGATTGCCTGCCTTGGTCGACCTGCTGCTATCACGGCCATTGGTGTCGGTGCCGATGGCGGCTAAGGCGCTGAAGTGCTCCAACCAAGCGGTCGAGGCCATGCTGCCGCAGCTCGGTTCCATCCCGCGCGAGCTGACGGGGCGCGGCAGGTACCGGGCTTGGGGAATTGTGTGATGCCTCAAATGCGGGACAGCGGAGTTGCGTACTTCCGCATTTACGGGAATGCGCTTGTCGGGCTTGCACTGGTAAAGCTCTGCAGAACCATGTCCGTCGAAGCGACGCGCATCAGCAGCGCCGAGGCAAATGCAGGTTTGCGTGATTGTGGGTTGTCGCAAGTGCGGGAATGCTGATTTTCCTATCCCACACGAGGGGTTGGGTGCAATTCGCCGGTCACAACGCCTCAATCGGGCATCGGCGCATCAGTGCAAATGCGTGTTTGCGGGAATGCGGAAGCGCGGTTTCATGCACTTGTGGAAGTGCGGCCCTTGTAGGCGCTGCGCCGTGCATCGGGCACCAGATCCTCGGGATCGATGGCGAGCCCCATGCCTTTGAGCGCGATCATCACCAGATGCCGGACCGATACCTTCCTGGTCAGCGCCTCCTGCTTCATGGCGTCCATGAGATACGCCGGAAGCTCGACGGAAAGCTTTTCCTGCACGCGCATCGGCTTTGGGGCCGGCTTTGCAGTGGCGCTGTCCGAACGCTTCGCGTCAGGCCAAGTCATCGTCGGTACGCCCATACTGTCTGCAAGGCGGTCGAGGGCGGCATCGGTCACCGCCAACGGCTGCTGGATGGGTCTGAAATGTGGCTTGCTCATGCGGCGGCTCCTTCAATGTGCGCGTTTGATTGGACGTGGGAATGAAACAGGGTTTCGATATCGTCACGGACCGAATTCAACTCCTGGATCGCCTTGGCGACGGTCGGGCGTTTGCGGTCGGAGAAATGCGGCGGTTGGCCGGACAGCCCAAGTTCTTCGTAAGCCGCACGTTGCATGATCCGCGTTCTGAGGCGGGGCAGCTTCAAGCGCACGATTTCCATCACGGCGTAGAGTTGTGCCGATGATGTCAGACTCGGGACACGATTGAGCAGCAGCCGATACAGCGGGTCACGCCCGAAGGCCTGAAACACGGAGGTGATGTGCCCGGCGACACGTCCGGCCTCGAAAATATCCGCCTCGGATGGCGCTGCTGGAATAAGCGTCAGATGCGCGCGCGCGACAGCGACGGTCAGCGCCCGTTCATAGGTTCCGGCAACGTCGATCAGGATCACGTCGGGCGCGGTTGTGGCGGCCAATTCCGCCAGATGCTCTGTCAGCGCCGTTGGGTCAGGGGTGGATACTGAGATATTCTTGGGGCGGGTCGTCGCATCGGCAAACCAGCGCGACACCGTGCGGTTGTTGTCGAGATCGACGATCTGCACGGTTTCGCCTTCCGCAGCCCAGACGCCGGCAAGGCAACCCGTTATGGTCGATTTGCCGACACCTCCTTTTGAGGAGGCGAGTGTAACAATCATGATGCTCTTTCCTGCAAATACGCATTACCGCAAATGAAGTTTTGCGAGTGAATGCAAATGCATATTTGCAGGGTACTGTATTACCGCATCAAGTCCAGAACGATTCGCCTTGAAACCTTTGGTGCTGATATTCGTCCGAGTTTCTGTTCTTGTGCGGCGCTTATTATTGCTTTTCCAATGGCGCCAACACCGATTTGTAATCCGAAAACCACGACCAGGGTTTGCCGGTCGGTTCGCTGGCTTTGTGCACGACCAGCATGGGCTTGGCCTTGTCGGACGGCACCGGCAGCACCCATATGCCACCCGAATGCCCGATCGGCGTAACCGGCTCGAGCGTGGTGCCACGCTTCCAGTGGAAGACGAAATTGTCGGTGCCGAGCGATTTGTAGGGCGTGCCGTGGTCCCAGATCAGATGCGGCTTACCGTCCAACGTGAAGGCGCTGATCCGCGCAAACGGGACCAGATAGCCCATCGGCGAGAACAGCGCTCGGGCGGTCGTGCCTGGCCCCATGACGGCATCGAGATCACGCTTCAGATGGACTTTATTGTATTCGGTGAACGCCGTCTTCTCCGGCTTATAGGACATGTCGAGCTTCATCTTCGGCGCAGGCGTCGGTTTGCCGGTCAGCGCCGCATAGAGGGCGAAGCGCCTCTCCAGTTCCGTGTCGATGACGAGATCGCCGATATTGTCGGTGCTGAGCTCGCGCGTCGCCGCGTTGCGGAAACCTTCGAAATTGTAGCCGGAGAGCAGCAGCCGCGCGAAGCAGTGCTTTTGTTCGCACGACGCGTCGCGGCGCGTGAGTTCACCGGGATCATCGACCAGGAACATGCCCGGTCCGACCTCGGTGCCCTTCAGCGAAACCTCGGCAACGCCTTGGCCGCTCCAGGCTTTCATCCTGAAACCGAGCTTACGGTTCCAGACGGCGCCGTTGACGCCGGTCAGGTCGATCAGAATTTTCGGCTTGCCGTTCTTGCCGAGGAAGAAGGTGGCGGCGACATGGTCGCCCTTGTAGCCGGTCGTCGCCTGATACAGTAGCTGCTCGGTTTTCGGATGCATGGCTGCGAGCAGGGCGATGTAGTAGGGGTGCGCGTCCGCGATTTGATTGCAGTCCTTGGCGTCCATCGCGATGTTGTCGGGCTTCCAGACGCAGAGCACATTCTTCGGGCGGAACAGCCAGAGCATTTCGGCGAGATGGGTGGTCTTCGGCGACGCGCCGCCAAACGCGGTTGCGATGCGCTCCTTGACGGCGTCGCGCTCCGTGATCGTCATGCGGTTGGGG
>JANXRM010000495.1 GCA_025353015.1 Hyphomicrobiales bacterium | reverse complement strand
GCCGCGGCCGTGGCGGGGCAGGAAGCGCACCGGCAGTCCGTCCACCTCGGCAAACAGGATGTCGTCGGACGGGGCTCCCCACGGCGACGCCACGCTCACCCATCTGGGCGCCTCGAAGGCCGGAAGGTCGTAAAGGCCGCTGCCGCCGATAATGCCGAGAACTGTTTTGGCCATTCTGCCACCTCCACATGTTGCGGCGCACCATAACGTCGTCGCGGCGGCTGTAAAGCATGATTGCCGCTGGCGCTATCCACGGCCGCCTCGATGCTTTCGAATGGAGCCGAAGCTGGCGCGCGCACCGGCATCGGCCTTGCAACGCCTCAACCATCACAGGCCTGAACGCCATTTCGGGGCGCTGTGAGCCGCATCACTGCTCCACTCCCGGTCTGCGTCTAGTTTCGGCACAGGTCATCGACGACGGAACAAGCGATCGGACACGAAACGGCTGGCAGACGTTTGGGAGATTGTCATGGTTGGCGCATCGCTTGGGCTTGGAGCTTCACTGGTGGCATTTGCGGCCATGGCTCTGTCGTTCGGTGCCGCGCACGCGCAACAGACCCGCCCCCTTGCCCTGGCAGCGCCGCTACCATCCCTTGCCAAGCCGGCATCTCCCGCCATAGAGCATACAGCGCAGTTGACCGCGGAAGGCAGCTCCAAGCAGCTTTGTGAAAGCGTCGCCGACCGCGTTTTCGTCCGGCATGATCTCGGCACAGCCTGTATCTCATATTTCGCCACGTCGGGCGCGACGCAGTCACGGGCCGCCGTCGTTTATTTCGAAGGCGACGTGCCGGCCGCCGACCTGCTGAAACCGAATTTCACGAAGAACTACCTGACGACCCTGCGGACCGCGTTCAAGACCTTCGCCGACCGGTCAGGTGTGCGCTTTGTCTTCATTGCCAGGCCGGGCCTCTTCGGGTCGTCGGGCAATCATGCCGCCCGGCGGTCGTCCGCCGAGATGCTGACCATGAATGCGGCGCTCGACGCCGTGAAGGCGCGCCTGAAGCTGACCGATATCGTGCTGGCTGGCCAATCGGGCGGCTCGACGGTCGCGGCCGCGCTGCTGACGCTTGGCCGTCGCGACATCACCTGCACGGTGCTCGGTTCGGGATTGCTGTCGGTCGTTGAAATTGAGCATGCGCACCGTGTCCGCGAGAAGCTGCCCGCCATCAGGCCGGCCGTGCTGCAGGTGCTGCTCTATGATCCGACCGACCGCCTCGATTGGATCGAGCCGATCCAGTCGCATCGCATCTTCGTGCTTGGCGATCCAGCGGACAAGCGCACGCCCTTCACCCAACAGCGCCGCTTCGCCGAGCGTGTGCAGGCTCTTGGCCATCGCGCCACCGCAATCGAAGTCAAAGGTCAGGGCGAGTTGATGCACAGCGTTGCCCACCATACGCTGCCGGCAGCAGCGTTGTGCGCGCGTGGCGCTGATGACGCGACAATCCGGCAGGCGGTGGCCCCGCAACAACGCGCCGTCGCACGGACGGTGACGGCGCGGGCTGGCCGCTGACCACGAAGACGGCTATGACATTGGGCGCGTTGACGGGAAAGTGGCGCCTGCATGGTCTGGACTTTTCGGGCAGCATTGGTCGGAGCGCTGCTCGCGGGCAGCGCCATCCTGTGCGAACCAGCGCTGGCGCAACGCTGGCCGGAAGGAGGACGCGATCCCGGCCAAGTTCCGGGACATGTCCCGGGCCGGAACGGTAACCCAACTACAGTCACCGCACCGAAGCACGACAACAAGGGCCGGCCTGAATCGCTGTCCCGCCTGACCTGCGAAGCCAAGCCGGACCGCGTCTTTGTCGTCCACGCCCAGGGTTCCGAGTGCATTGCTATTTATCCGAGCCCGAGCCCCGTGGCCGGCGCGCCCACGGTCATCTACTTTCACGGCGACTTGACCGCCCGCGAGGTGCAGGTGGACGGCTTTACCGGCGCCTATCTCCAGCGGGCGCAGCAGGCGCTGGCGGCCATCGCCGGACGCGAACAGGCGAGTTTCGTCTTCGTGGCGCGGCCCGGTGTCCTCGGCTCGTCCGGGAACCACGGTGCGCGGTGGCAGCTCAAGGAAATGCTGTCGATGAATGCCGCCATCGACGCTATCAAGACGCGGCTTGGCCTCACAACGATCGCGCTTGCCGGGCAATCCGGGGGCTCGACGATCGCGGCTGCGCTGCTCACGCTCGGCCGCCGAGACGTCACCTGCGCCGTCTTTGGCTCCGGCGCGTTGCTGCTGGCGGAAACGGTCAGTCACCTGCGCGACGCGAGCGGGGCGTCGCCTATCGGCCTCGACATGCTGCGGCGCCTCTATTTCGATCCGAGCGAGCGCATTTCAGGGATTGCGCAACAGCCGGGCCGGCGCATTTTCGTGCTTGGCGATCCCATCGATACCCGCACGCCGTTCGATCTGCAGCGCCGGTTCGCCGGCCGGCTGACAGCATTCGGACATCATGCCGTGACCGTCGAGGTAACGGCTCGCGGCAACGGCATGCACAACGTCGCGCACCTGACGTTGCCGGTTGCCGCCAAATGCGCTCGGGGGATCGGGGACGCGGACATTATCCAGTCGCTAGCCCCGCCGCAGACGGGGCGATCGGATGCAAACCCGGCCTCATCATCGACACAACATGATCCAGCGCCAGCATCAAGCAACGGCGAACCGGAACCCTTCGAACCGCTTTAGCAAGCGCCGGTGCGAGCCCTTAGCGAGCGCAAAGGCATGTCGCCGCTGGCGGTTCGTGGTCCAGCGGTTCGTGGTCCAGCGGTTCGCGGTTCGGCGGTTATTGTGCCTCGATCTTTGCGTCGCGAACGACCGTGCTCCAGCGTTCGGCCTCGGAACGCTGAAAGGCGTCGAATTCGCCAGCACTTGATCCGATGACGACGAGGCCCTGCTCGAAGTGCAGTTGCTGCACATCCGGCTTGGCTGCAATCTGTTTCACCGCAGCATTGATCTTGGCGACAACGGACGGGAGCGTGCCGGCTGGTGCCCAGAGCCCAAACCATGTGCCGACGTCGTAGCCTGGATAGCCAAGCTCCGACACCGTCGGCAAATCCGGCAACTGCGGCATCCGTTTGGCTCCGGTCGTCGCCAGGGCGCGCAACTTGCCGGCCTTTATGTGGGGCAGCGACTGGGCCGGGTTGTTGAACATGAACTGTACAACGCCCGCAAGGAGATCGGCGATCGCCGGAGAACCGCCCTGATAGGGTATGTGCAGAACATCAATGCCGGCAATCCGCTTGAACATCTCGACCGAGAGATGCGTCGGTGCGCCGCCGCCACCGGCCGACGCATAGCTGATCGCGCCCGGTTTGGCCTTGGCTGCAGCGACGAGTTCGGCGACGGAATTGACGGCAAATGACGGGTGCACCACGACGATGAGCTTGTAGTCGAAGATCAAGCTGATCGGGACGAAATCTGTGAACGGGTTATAGCCCGGCGTCTTGAAAAGCATCGGGTTGACGATGAAGGACGTCGACTGGAGCAGCAGCGTGTGGCCGTCGGCGGGCGCCTTGGCGACGAGTTGTGTACCGATGTTGCCGCTCGCGCCTGGCCTGTTCTCGACAACGACGGGCTGGCCCCACATCTCGGTCATCTTGGCTGCATAAAGGCGCGCGACATAATCCGTCGGGCCGCCTGGCGGCAGGGGGACGACCAGCCGGACAGTCTTGGTCGGGAACTCCTGCGCCAGGGCATCGCAGGTGGAAACGAACAGCGTCGCGACGATTACGATCCATCGTATCACATCAATCTCCCCGGAATGCAGGCGCCGGCCCGTTTGGCTAGTGAATTCAGCGGTTGTCTGGCTGAACGGACCTGTCACATCGACGTCATGCCGCCATCGACGAACAGCAGCGTGCCCGTCACGTACGACGCGTCCTTCGACGCCAGGAACAGGATGCAAGCCGCAATTTCTTCCGCGGTGCCCGGTCGCTTCAACATGGTGCGGCTGGCGGCGTCGGCATTGTATTCGGCAACCGTCTTGCCGGCCGCCTGCAAACGGCGCGCATGAAACGGCGTGAAAATGGATCCCGGGCACACTGCGTTGACGCGAATGCCTTCGGGGCCGTGATCCATCGCCAGACCGCGCGTCAAGCCGGCGACCGCGTGCTTGGCGGTGTCATACTGGATGCTGTTGCCGCCGACGATGACCGAACGGACGGACGCTACGTTGACTATGGCGCCACCGCCGGACCGGCGCATAAGGGGGATGGCTCCCTTGGCGCAATAGGCATAGCTCTTCAGGTTGACGGCCAGGATATCGTCCCAACTTTCCGCCGACGCGTCGACGACGGTCTGGTACATGCGGATGCCCGCGTTGTTGACCAGGATGTCGAGCCGGCCAAAGCGCGCGTCGGCTTGCTTGATGAAACCGAGGCAGGCGGCTTCCTTGCCGACGTCAGCCTCGACAAACAACACCTTGCCGCCGGCCGCTGTGATTTCAGCGGCGACGCGCTGCCCACGCTCGGCGTCCCGATCTGCGAAGGCGACGTCAGCGCCCTCGGCGACGAAGCGCCGGACGGTGGCCTCGCCGATCCCCGATGCGCCGCCGGTCACGGCTGCGATCATTCCTGTGAGCTTGCCCATGGGCGGTCTCCCTGATTTGTCAGATATGCCGGCCGTCAGTAACTCGGCTTGGTCGAGAACGGGGTCAACTGCAGCTCGTGGGTCCAGCAGGAGCGATCCTGCGTGTGCAGGTAGTAGAACGCTTCCGCGATCTTGACCGGATTCATCACGAGGTTGGGCTGCTTCTGCACTTTCGGCAACATTCGCGTCCCCGGCGAGTCGATCGTGCCGTCGATCACCACGTTTGCCACGTGCACGCCGTGCTCGGAGTACTCCTCGGTCAGCACCTGCGCCAAGGTGCGCATCATCACGCGCGGGTAGTAGAGCGATTGGCCAGTGAGGCGCTTGCGTCCGCGCAATGAGAACTGGTTGTTCGACATTAGGAACGTGCCCTGGCCCTTCCGGCGCATGGCCGGCAGTACTTCCTTGGCGACGAGAAACGGCCCGCGGCTGGCGATATGCTGCGCCGTATCGAACATCTCGACGGGGATGTACTCGAGCAATTCCTTGTCGGGCGGCAAGTCACGGCCTTCGAGGTAACCTGCATTGTAGACAAGGACGTCGGGATCACCGGCCTCGGAGCGGATCGTCGAGAATGCCGTCGCGACCGAACCCTGCGACGTCAAATCCAGCTCGACGATCATGCAGTCGCCGCCCTGCTCTTGGATCGCCGCTGCCATCACGCTGGCATTGGCTTTGGCGCGAGTCGTCAGCACGACGAAGAAGCCTTCTTTGGCAAACTTCTGCGCTATGGCGCCGCCGATGCCCCAGCGGGCGCCAATGGGCAATTCACTATCATCGAGCGTCTTGCCGTGAGCCAGCTTGGTGTTGCGGCCGTCCGACTGCCACTTCGACGTCGCACCGACAACAACGGCAACCTGCTTGTTCTTGGTGTTCGCCTTTTGCTTTTGGGCCATGCCGTTCTCTCCTTGTTGAGCGTTGGGATCAACGAGCGCTCAGTGGGCGCGCTGCCAGCCCCACCATTGGCAAATGGCGTCTCCCATGACCAGTTTTTGGTCGGCGGGACTGAGCCAGGGCAATTCCTCAGTAAACATCGTCACGCATTGCGTCCAGGAGCAGGGCATCTTGGTGATATCTGTTCCCCAGAACATGCGCTGCGGCCCGAACGCGTCGTAGATCTGGCGCAGATATGTATGCATGACTGGAAACGGATAGGCCTCGCTGGAATAGCCCGGCGCGCCGGTCGCCTTGACCGCAACGTTCGGACATTTCGCCAACGCTAAGAGATCCGGTATGTGCGTCATGGCGGCAGCATCCTTCAGCGTTGTCGTGCCACCTCGGCCGCCCAGGTGATCTATCGTCAAACGCAGACCTGGATGACGTGCTGCAATCTTGCCGATCACCTTCAGCGAATCCGTCGCCAGCATCGCGATGGGAACGCTGGCGTCTTCGGCTGCTTTCCAGAGCCAGTCGAGCGTTCCATCGGCAACCCATTGCCGCGCGGGATCGCTGAGGAAGGTATAGCGCAGGCCCAGCATGCCCGGCTGCAGGCGCCACGTTGCGATGCGTTCGCGTGTGTCGGGCCGGTCGAGCGGCAACGAGCCCATGATGGCGAAGCGGCCAGGGTAGGTTTTGACGGCCTCGAACGCCATCGTGACCGAACCTGGATCCCAGCTCGGCGGATGGATGACCGCGCCATCGACGCCACCCGCGTCCATCATGCCGATTGCTTCCTGCGGGGTGAAGGACGTCACCTGCCGATGCGAAAGGTTGCTCGGCAAGCCCGTGCCCCAGAGATGAATTTGGGCGTCGATGATCTGCATCTCATGGTTCCTTTTTTTTAGCTCGCAATCCAGGGGCCGCGCAAAAAGGCCGTTGGCAATTGCGTATCCCTAAGCCCACGGCTCATGTCTCGGTAGACCGATAATCGGAATGGCGCCTCTTGAAGGGGGATCATTGCTCAATCCTGATCGCGTTTCCAGGCCCATGAAGCAATGTGGCGGCTTGCCAGGATGTGCCCGATCTGCACGACGCAGGTGAATGGGCAATAAATACGGGGTTCAAATCTGGTTCAGGGGACTTCTGACAATATCGCCGTCATCAACGCCGGACATCTCGAACCCCGGTCCCGGAGGACACCATGACCACCCTGAAATCAACGCTTCTCGTCGCTTCGCTTATCGCCGCTTCAGCCGGTGCTGCCGCCGCGCACGATCTCGGCGAAATCAGCCGCATCCAATCGCGCCAGATCGAGCAGATCGTGCAGGGGCGAAATTCAGGCCAACTGACGCGGCATGAATACAACCAGCTGATGGCCGAGCAGACCCGCATCGCTGAGCTGCAGGCGCGGGCGCAGCGTGACGGCTACGTGTCGCGCCACACCTTTCACCAGATCCAGGAGGCGCAGATGGCGGCGGCAAACCACATCTATTCCGAGAGCCATGACGGCGAGAAAAACTACTGGCGCGTCTGGCAGTCCAGGCACGGCTATCGCTGAGGCGCGAGACATGCCGGCCGGCAATGCGGGGCCATCCGAGAGGGTGGCCCCTTCGCGTCCAGAGTTCCCGATTGGCACCTACCGCACGCTTTCGAGATCGAGATAGCGCATGCGCTTCATCTCGCGCCTGGAGCCGCTGATGGCCTGCAGGATGATGCCGCAGACGAAGGCCAGCCACGACAGCTGCATCAAGGCTGCGGCCAGGATCGCGCTCGGGAATTTCGGCACCAGGCCTGAGCGCATGAATTCGAGAATGACCGGGGCGCCGATGCCGAGCGACAACATTGCAAGTCCGGCGCCCATGCAACCAAATACGCGCATGGGATATAGCGCGTAGTACATGCGCCCGATGGTCCACAGGATGCGGGCGCCGTCATGGTAGGTGCGCAGCTTGCTTTTCGAGTTCTCCGGCCGCTCGCGATAGGCGAGCTTGACCTCGGCGGTGGCAAGGCGGAGGTCGAGAGCGTGGATCGAGAGTTCCGCCTCGGTTTCAAAGCCGCTGGCGGAGGCAGGAAACGATTTGACGAAGCGGCGCGAAAACGCGCGATAGCCCGAGAAGATGTCGCTGAAGGCTTGGCCGAACAGCTTTTCGACCACGATGTTGAAAAGCTGATTGCCCAGGCGATGCCCGCGCCGGTACGCCTTGTTGCCACCGCCGTCACGGGCCGCGACGATCATGTCGAGGTCATCCTCGGCGACGGCCTTGACGAGTTCCGGTGCGCGGCTCGCATCGTAGGTGAGGTCGCCATCGGCCAGCACATAGATGTCGGCTTCGATGTCGGCGAACATGCGGCGGACGACGTTGCCTTTGCCCGGCAGCCGCTCGCGGCGAACAATGGCGCCGGCCGCTTTTGCAACGTCGGCTGTGCCATCCGTCGAGTTGTTGTCATAGACGTAGACCGTGGCATCAGGCAACGCACGCCGGAACTCGGCAACGACATGGCCGATCGCTGCCGCCTCGTTGAGGCAAGGCAACAGGACGGCGACGCGTGGCGCCTGCTTTGCAAGGATCGCGGCAATGTCGATGTGCGGGGCGGCGGCCTGCAACTCGCCGGCCAAATCCTGAAACCGCAAAGCCGAGGGGTTACGCATGAGCCAGACTCCGGGCGGGCAGGTGGGAGGTCGTGATTTTGTGGATGAGGAAGGCCAACGCGCCGCCGCCGACGATGAGTGCGACGGGGATCGACGTCAGTCCGGTCAGTTCGCGGCTGAAGAGCGGCGTGACCCAGAGCAGTGCGAGGACGGATTTTTCATAAGGGCCGAAGCCATGCTTCAGCCCATCGGCAACCAGGAACGCGATGGCGGGACCAACCAGCATGGTGTCGTAGTTGAACGCGTACGGCGTCGCCAGCATCGTCGCCATCATCAGCGCCGCCGCCTTTAGGTCATGCCGCAGATTTTGCCGCCAGATCCAGAGTGTGAGCACGAGCAGCAGCAGCGAGACGATGGTTTGTGCCGCGTAGGCCGCGCCGACGCTGCCGCCAAGCATGCGCACAGCCGGGAATACGCCCTGCAACTTGAACCAGCCCGCGGCGCCCTGCTCCAGGATCGCCTCTTTGGTGAAGGCGCCGAATTGGAAGAACGCCTGCCACGTCTCAGTTCCGAAAACAGCCAACGAGAACAGCCCTGTCACAATGATCGTGACGATAGCACTTGCGATGGCACGCCAGCAGCCGATTGCCAGCAGTGCGAAGGGGACGATGATGCCGTATTGCGGTTTATAGGCGAGCAGCCCGATGAGGATCCCGGCTGCGGCCGGATGGGTCGGCAGCAGCGCCATGGAGCCGCCGAGAAGGGCAGCATTGAGACAGCCGTTCTGGCCGTGAGTGAGGTTGGCGAGGACAGCTGGATAGGCAGCGCCCAACAAGAGAGCCAGCCGCATATCCCCAGTCCATGCCCGACCGGTGGCATTCGCCAGGATGTGCCGGATCGTTGCGAGATAGACCGCGATGGTTCCCGCCAGCCAGACAACGAGCGCCAAGCCATAAGGCATGAGCGCGAGGCCGGCTGCGACCAGCAGGAACATCGGCGGATAGTGCCAGCCGTAAAAGAAATCGGTGCTGAAGCCGAGCAGCTTCTGCTGATAGGGCGCCTGAATTGTGGGGTCGAACGCCGCAGCCGGACGCCCTTCGAGCGCGAGGTGTCCCGAAGACCAGACATTGACGAAATCGGTGCCGATGGGGCGGCCGAAGCTATCGACGAGATTGTGCGACGTGATGAGCAGCCAGGCGATCATCAGGCCGTAACCTCCCAGCAGCAGCAGGGCATAAGCCTGCAATCGCGGTCTGGTCGCCCACGTCCCCTCGCGAAGCATATGCAGCATCGATAGGCTTCCCACTCTGATCACAGAGGGCCAGCATCGGCTGTTTTGCTTGAAAATGCGTGAAGGTGGCCGGAATTGACCACTCACTCGCGACGAGATGTTGGAGAGATGTTGCCTGGACGCTCGGGGTGACTGCGGTGATACTAGCGCTGCCACGTGTAGAAGCAGTCAAATGTGCCAAAGGGCTAGGGAGTTCAGCCGATGTCGTCGACGGTCACGAAGATCATTGCCGGGTTCATCGCGGGGGCGCTTGCCGTCGCGATTTTTCATCAGGGCATGTACTGGGTGCTGCCGAAATTTGGCGTGACCCTGCAGGGTGCGCCTTGGAATCTGGCGCCCAACAAGGCGGCCTATAATCTGCCGGTTCTCGCCAACCAGATGTTCTGGGGCGGCCTTTGGGGGATTGTTTTTGCGTTCATTGTTGATCATTTACCCGGCGGTCGGGGGTGGCTCAAGGGCTTCATTTTCGGCTGCGTGTTTCCGATGCTGCTTGGGAGCTGGCTGGTGGTGCCGCTCATTAAACAGGGGCCGATCCTGAGCGGCCTTCTGACCGACGGCAACATCATGCGGTTGCGGCCGGGTTTTTTCTTGAACGGCATCGCGTTCGGCATCGGGCTTGCGTTGATCTACCCTTTGCTGGCAGGCCTCATCAGCGGCAAGGGTGGCCGCGTTTCCGGACGGGACTACTAAATCTCGAGAGGTCCTAACTCTCGAGAGTACGGGGCCCAATCGGTCAAAAAAAGGCCAGCTTCCTTGGAAGCTGGCCTCATTGTTTTCTCTGATCCGTCGATGCGGCTCAGTTCTTTTCCATGTACGGCACCGGATCGATCGGCTTCGAACCCTGGCGCAACTCGAAGTGCACCTGCGGCTGGTCGACCGAGCCCGTGTTTCCGGCCTTGGCGATGGATTGGCCGCGCTTGACCTTGTCGCCGCGCTTCACCAGCAACTGATCGTTGTGGGCGTAGGCGGAGACCCAATTGCCCTCGTGGCGGACCAGGATGAGATTGCCGTAGCCCTTGAGCTCGCTGCCGGCGTAGGCAATGGTGCCGGCTTCCGCGGCGAGAACGTCGGTTCCAGCCGGCACCGAGATGTTGATGCCGTCGTTGTGGGTATTGTCGGCGCGCGGGCCGAAGCTGGTAATGACCTTGCCCTTCACCGGCCAGCGGAACTTGCCGGTGGCGCCTGCAACCGCGGGGGTTGCGGCTTTCGGCGCAACAGCGGTTGCGTCGGATTGCACCGGCGCATTGCTTCCGAGGGCTGCCACACGCTGCTCGGGCTGAGCGGCGGGCTCGGTGGCGGCGTTGATGATTTTCGGCTTAGCGCCGGACGGGGCTGCCGCTGCAACCTTGGCGGTTGTGACGGGAGCCACGGCGGGAGCAGTCGCGGGCACCTCAGCGACAGCTGGAGCCGCCGGCGCCGATCCGTCGCCTGGGACTTTAAGCACCGTTCCCGGCCGAACCTTGGTCGGGTCGGTGATGTTGTTGATCGACTGCAGATCGGCCGCCTTGACCTTGTGCTTGCGAGCGATAGCGAAAAGCGAGTCGCCTTGGGCAATGGTGTAGCTGCCGTTCCATTCGGCGGCTGTTGCAGGAGCGGGCGCTGCGGCCGCCGGAGCAACGGGCGCGGTTGCGACAGCGGCTGGTGCCGCCGCCGGAACTGGAGCAACGCGCGCTGCTTTCGATGGCTTGACGGGGGCGGGTGCCGGCAGTTCTGCTGCTGCGGCGGCCGTCGGGCGCTGCGCAACGGCGCGCTTACCGCCGGGCACGGTCAGTTTCTGGCCCGGGCGGATATTCGGGTTCTGCAGGCTGTTGAGCGCCATCAACTCGGAAATGGCGACGCGGTAACGCTTGGAGATGCCATAGAGCGTATCGCCCTGCTGCACCTCGATCACTTCACCCGGCTTGGCCGGCGCGGGTGTCGCAGCAGCCGTCGGGATCTGGCGGCCAGCGGCTGGCGCGCCAGCGGATGTGTTGGCGCGGGGCGTCTGTGTTGGACGCGATTGCGGCTCGCTCGGTACGGGGTCGGGCAAGCCCGCCATGCGCACGGCCGGCTCGCGTGTGCCGCCGGGCGGCGTGCGGTCGATACCGGATGGTGGCCGTTGATAATTCGTCTCGGGCTCGACCGGGATGCCGGCATTGCGGCGGAGCGGCTCGCTCGGCGTCGGGCCGGCGCGGCCTCGGTCGCTCGTCGCGTTGACGCTTGCAAAGTCGAAGCGGCCGACATCGGCACTGCAGCCCCCGAACGTTACGGACAGCAGCACCAGAGCGCTCACCATGCCGGAATGGCCCATCCCGGAAAAGCTGGTAGCACTCGGCATCAGGCAGACACGATTTTTACGCAACATTTGTACACCTCTACACCCAAGGTCAATTAACCGATATTGGGTTAATGCCTCGTTAACGGACCTTGGGCCCCGCCGCATTTTCGTCTCCTGCCGTTTCGCAATCGGCACGTTGCCGGCTGTCGCCGCCGCCCAGTAACGGCATGCAGCGATCGGTCGGCAGACATGGAGCCAGGTGCCGCCACCTGCTGAACATGTCCGTGCAATCGTGAGCGTCGTACCCAGGAAATGTGGGGACTTCGCGACGGACCTGCGACAATCCCGCGGCGCCCGGTATCAAGATAAAGAATTGGTAATGGCGAAATGTCTCGTCCGCCCAGAAGGTTCCAGGTTCCTGTCCCCAAAATCCATTCGCACAATCGGGCTCGGTCATCCTGTTGCCCCAGGCGGTATTTTCCCCTAGCAATTCGGCGCGTTCGGAAAAGGCCTCCAAAAAGGGATGCGATGAGCCGCTCTTCGTGGGTGGGCCGATCGCACTCGCAGTCGTGTTAGACGTCGTGCCAGAAGGAACGGCCATGATCATCGCCATCGACGGACCGGCGGCTTCAGGCAAGGGCACTCTGGCCAAGCGGATTGCGGCCCATTTCGGCTATGGCTGCCTCGATACGGGGCTGCTCTATCGTGCGGTGGCGCGGGATGTCATGGCGCGCAACCGGTCGCTCGAAGACGAGGCCTTCGCGGCCCGGATCGCGCGCACGCTGGATGCAGCTACCCTCGACGATGCGGGGTTGCGGTTGCCCGGCGTCGGCGATGCGGCCTCGGTTGTCGCGAAATTCCCGGCGGTCCGCGCGGCGCTTCTCGATTTTCAGCGCGATTTTGCCCGCCAGGAGCCTGGCGCCGTGCTCGATGGCCGCGATATCGGCACCGTGGTCTGCCCTGATGCGCCGGTTAAGATCTTCGTGACGGCCGATGTGGAGGTCCGCGCCCGGCGCCGGTTCGAGGAAATGCGTCGGTTGGGCGAGCCCGTGACCTTTGACCGGGTGCTCGAGGTCATCCGCCGCCGCGACGAACGCGATGCCGGTCGCGCCGATGCGCCGATGAAGGCCGCCCGCGACGCCATCTTGCTCGACACGACCAATTTGGATATAGAGACGTCATTCGATGCTGCCGTTGGACTGATCAAGAGGAAGATCGGCCAATAAAGAGCCGCTGCAAAGGTGGTTCTAATCCGGTGTGGCCGGCCCTCGGGGCCTTCCTTCGGCAGGATCAAAAATCCACATTCAAGCTATACTGCTTGACGTGATGAGCGCTTGACGTGATGAGCGCTTGACGGCCACCCGTAACGGTAGTCCTGACAAGGATTTTCCGCGGCACGTGGGCCGCTGGGCGCGTTTTGAGCGTTTTAACTTCGAATATCCAACTTCGAATGTTCCCAAGGGCTTACGGCCTCAGGGACTCCCATCCAACAGGCCTTTCCACGAGGGACAGGCCACAGAGTGACACGTACGGTTCACCCCGTGCACAGGAGACGAGATGACGCAGACTGCCGGTTCCAGAGAAATGAATCCGACCCGTGACGACTTCATGGCGCTGCTCAATGAGAGCATGGGCGGCGAGCACACCGCCTTCGAAGGCACCGTCATCAAAGGCAAGATTACGGCGATCGAAAAGGATCTCGCTGTCATCGACGTCGGCCTCAAGATGGAAGGTCGCGTCGCGCTGAAGGAGTTCGGGATCGGCGGCAAGCCGGCCGATCTCAAGGACGGCGACGAGGTCGAGGTCTACCTGGAGCGCATGGAAAATGCGCTCGGTGAGGCCGTCCTGTCGCGCGACAAGGCCCGCCGCGAAGAGAGCTGGACCCGTCTTGAGAAGAAGTTCGAAGCCAACGAGAAGGTCGAAGGCGTCATCTTCAACAAGGTCAAGGGCGGCTTCACGGTCGATCTCGACGGCGCCGTGGCCTTCCTGCCGGGCAGCCAGGTCGACATCCGACCCGTCCGCGACATTGGCCCGCTGATGCATCAGGCACTGCCGTTCCAGATCCTGAAGATGGATCGCCGGCGTGGCAACATCGTGGTTTCGCGCCGCTCGGTGCTCGAGGAAACCCGTGCCGAGCAGCGCTCGGAAATCGTCGCCCGCCTCGGCGAAGGCCAGGTCATCGACGGTGTGGTGAAGAACATCACCGACTACGGCGCCTTCATCGACTTGGGCGGCATCGACGGCCTGTTGCACGTCACCGACATGGCCTGGCGCCGCGTCAATCACCCCAGTGATGTCGTCAACGTCGGCGATACCGTGAAGGTGCAGATCATCCGCATCAACCCGGAAACGCAGCGTATTTCGCTGGGTATGAAGCAGTTGCTGGCCGATCCGTGGCAGGGCATCGAGGCCAAGTATCCAGTCAACGCCAAGTTCAGTGGCACCGTCACGAACATCGCCGACTACGGCGCCTTCGTGGAGCTGGAGCCGGGCGTCGAGGGCCTGATCCACGTGTCCGAGATGAGCTGGACCAAGAAGAACATCCACCCCGGCAAGATCGTTTCGACGAGCCAGGCCGTGGACGTTCAGATCCTCGAGGTCGATCCGAACAAGCGCCGCATCTCTCTGGGCTTGAAGCAGACGCAGGACAATCCCTGGGATTCGTTCCTCACGACCCACCCGAAGGGTTCGATCGTGGAAGGTCCGGTGCGCAACATCACCGAGTTCGGCCTCTTCCTCGGCTTGGACGGCGGCGTCGACGGCATGGTCCATCTCTCGGACCTCGACTGGTCGAGGCCTGGCGACGAACTGATCAAGGACTACAAGAAGGGCGACACCGTCAAGGCGATCGTTCTCGATGTCGACAGCTCGAAGGAGCGCATCTCGCTCGGCATCAAGCAGTTGGCGGGCGATCCGCTCGATACGCTCGGCAAGTACAAGAAGGGCGATCCCGTCACGTGCGAGGTTGTTCTCGTCGAGGCGAACGGGCTGCAGGTCAAGGTGGCCGACACCGATATCACGACCTACATCAAGCGGTCGGATCTGTCGCGTGACCGGTCCGAGCAGCGTCCGGAGCGCTTCAACGTCGGTGACAAGGTCGACGCCCAGGTGCTGACCTTCGACAAGCATTCGCGCCGCATCACGCTGTCGATCAAGGCCCTTGAGATCGCCGAAGAGAAGCAGGCCGTGGCCCAGTACGGATCGTCGGATTCGGGCGCTTCGCTCGGCGACATCTTCAAGGCCGCGATGAAGAAGCGCGAAGGCGACGAGCCGGCGAAGGAGTAATGCTTCTCGGTTGCCGCGAATTTGCACCAATGGAAACGGGCCCTTTCGGGGCCCGTTTTTTTGTCGCGATGCTGCGATCGTGACGACGGCAGCGGAGCAGGCGGGCTCAGTGCGCCAGCAGCCCGAGGTCGTGCGTCGAGGCGACGTGCACATTGTCGAGCACGACGACGTTGACCCATTGGTGGTGGACGAGGCCCTGCACGACGGTGTCGTTGCCCTGTTCGGCGACGCGCACGCTCTGGTCGTAACTTGTATGGCCCTTCAGGAAGTCCGACAGATCCAGGTGATCCTGGCCGACCGTGAAGTCGGTGATGTGATCGACCGCGCCGCCGGCCGTGTCTTTCTTCAGGTAGGCGAAGGTGTCGGAACCCTCACCGCCCGTGAGGGTGTCCGAGCCGCCCTTGCCGCGCATCCAATCATCGGCCTTGCCGCCGATGAAGGTGTCGGCAGTTTTGTCGGCACCCATCATGTGATTGCCGAAGTCGGTGCCGAAGATCTGCTCGAAACCGGAGACGACGTCGTGGTTGAAGGCGTTGCCGCTGCCGACAGTCGCCGTGTGTTGGCCAAGGTCAATGGTGAGCTTGCCCTTCATCAGGCCGTAGTCGAGCGTGTCGAAGCCCGAGCCGCCGGAATAGGTGTCGTCGCCCGAGCTTGCCATCACGTAGTCGTTGCCCGAGCCTGCCTTGACGATGTCGTTGCCCGCGCCGCCATTGAGTATGTCGTTGCCGGCATCGCCATTGAGGATGTCGTTACCCGTGCCACCAAGAACGACGTCATGGCCGGTGTTGCCGTGCAGCTCGTCATCGCCTTTGCCGCCGAGAACGGCGTCATGGCCCTTGCCGCCCGAAAGCCAGTCGTTGCCGCCACCGCCCGACAGATGATCGTTGCCGACGCCGCCGTTGATCTTGTCGTTGGCACTGTTGCCAAAGACCCAGTCGTTACCGCGGCCGCCGATGAGCGTGTCGTCGCCCTTGCCGCCGAAAATGGTATCGCCCTGTTGGCCAGCGGTGATGGTGTCGTTGCCGCTGTGGCCCCAGATGATGTTGCTGTCGCTGGCAACGCCGCGCAGCACGTCGATGTTGCTGGTTCCGTCAATGATACTCAAGGGACTGCTCCTGCTGATTTGTAAAGCATCGTCACGCCGCCGCCGCCGGAGAGAGCAAGAAGGTTAGCGCATGCCTATCCGGTACTTTTCGGCGTTAATCTAACTGTCGTTCCCTTCTTCAGGGTCGATTTAGATTTGCCTGAAATGTTTTGAGGAAATGCGCAAAACGATTGCACAAATTGAATCGAATTTCGTTCGAATGCGAAAGGGGGTGTTGGGCGTACGGATCAGTTCAACGGGGCAAGCGACAAGCCCCCGCGAATGCCTCAACTCGCGACGATGATCACGCAGAGCCGCCTCGGGCCGTGTGCGCCGACGACCAGCCGCCCGCCGATATCGGCTGTGCGCGATGGGCCTGAAATGAAATTGAGCGTTCTTGGCATGGTTCCCCGGCCAAGCAGTCCCCGCACATGATCGAATGCGGCTTCATAATTGCCTGCAATGTCGGCTGCCCGCACGACGACGATGTGCGTCTCGGGAAGATAATTCAAAGTGACGGGATTGTCTGAGCCCGACGCCATGACGAGTGTTCCGGTTTCGGCGACGCCTGACACGGCATGGCTGAGGCTCACGGCATCGTCGGGGCGTGCGTGGCCGCGCTCGCAGGTGAGCGTTGGTTCCGTGTCCCAGGGTAATTGCTGCAGCCGGTCGTCAGAACCCATGCGCAGGCGCGGCGCCAGATTGTGGCCGCGCAGATATCCGGCAATGGTTTTCGGAATTTCAGCTGCGGTTGCAACGTCCAGCACCGTTGCGGTTTGGCCGACCAGATGCTGCGTGAAGAGAGCCTTTAGGCCGGCGGCATCCTGCATTGCGCGTTCGGGGATCAGGTGCGGTTGCTGGTTGCCGCCGAGCCTGAGGGCGACGGCATCGCGGCGCTTTTTCATCGGCGTGCCATCGTTCACGCCCGTACGGATGCGATCGAGCATGGTTTGGCGGCGAGCCGCGCCGTTGTCAGGCGTCTTGGAGGACTTTGATGCATCGCTCATCTGGGAACTCCAGCCTTGTGCTCGGCCCACAGCTGCTGGAACGTCTGGCCTTGCGGCGCTGGCATGTCACGGTGTCGTGTCCATGCGCCCGCCAGCGGCAGCCAGCGGAAGGCGCCACGGCTACGGCCGGCGAGGCCAAGCGCTGTGATGCCAAGACGTGCCGCCATATGATAGACCCGGGGCCGGCGTGCGAAATAGGCCCAGAGCTTGAGGCCCGCCCGCGCGGCGAGGGTACCGCCGCCATCGGCGAATTCCAGCGTTCGCCAGTCGCGCATGAGTTTCGGCAATGGAATTTTCATCGGGCACACGCTTTCGCAGCGGCCGCAGAACGTCGACGCATTCGGCAGGTGCGCGGCCTCTTTCAGACCGATGATGGCGGGATTGATGACGGCGCCGATCGGGCCTGGATAGACGAAGCCGTAGGCATGCCCGCCGACCGCGCCGTAAACAGGGCAGTGATTCATGCAGGCGCCGCAGCGGATGCAGCGTAACGCCTCGCGAAAAGGTGTGCCGAGCAACGCCGTGCGGCCGTTATCGAGAATGACGACATGATAGTTCTCGGGGCCATCGGTGTCGCCGGGACGGCGTGGACCAGTCGAGAAGGTAGTGTAGGTTGAAATTTCCTGTGTGGCCGAGCGCGCCAGCAGACGGATTAGGGTCGATACGTCTTCGAGCGTCGGCACAACTTTTTCGATCGACGCAATCACGATGTGAGTTTTGGCCAGCGACTGGGTGAGATCGCCGTTGCCTTCGTTGGTAACGATGACCGATGAGCCGGTTTCGGCAATGAGGAAATTGGCGCCGGTGATGCCGACGTCGGCCGAGATGAACTTCTGGCGAAGAATCTGGCGCGCTTCGTCGACCAATTGCGGTGCTTCCGACAGCACGCGATCCCTCGGCAGATGTGTGTGCAGGCGGCGGAAATCCTGCTCCACCTGATCCTGCGTCAGGTGGATCGCCGGCGCGATGATGTGGCTTGGCGTTTCTTTGCGGATCTGCACCAGATATTCGCCAAGGTCCGTCTCGACCACCTCCATGCCGGCAGCTTGCAAATGGGCGTTGAGGCCCACCTCCTCAGAAATCATCGACTTGCCCTTGGTCACGATGCGGGCATTGGCGGCCTGACAGATGTCGAGAATGATCTGGCGCGCGTCGGCAGCGGTCGGCGCCCAATGCACATGGGCACCGGCGGCCCGGGCCTTGGTCTCCCAGGCTTCGAGATAGAGATCGAGGTTGGCAAGGGTGTGGTTCTTGATGTCGCGGCCGATATCGCGCAGCGCCTCGAATTCCGGCAGCTTCGCGCGCGCCGCCGTTCGTTGCGCGACGAGCCCGCCCGGCAGGCCTGACAGTGCACGTTGCAGCTGCGCGTCGCCGAGAGCCGCTTTGGCGTTCGCTTTGAAGGCGTGAGCAGTGATGTCCATGGGCGGGATCCGGGAAAGCGGTTTCGAGAGATTGGATTATTCGGCGAGGTTCGGGAACGACCAGCTACTCGCGCGCGCCGATCGGTGGAGCGCTCAATTCTCCAGCCAATACTTCGGCGATATGGCGGACGGCGGTCGTTTTGCCTTCGCGCTTCAGCTTCCCGGCCATGTTCATCAGGCAGCCAAGGTCGCCTGCCAACAGCAGATCGGTTTTGGCTTCCGATATGTTTCCGGTCTTTTTCTCGACCATGGCGTTCGACACCTCGGAATACTTGACGGCAAACGTGCCGCCGAAACCGCAGCAGATTTCGCAGTCGGCCATTTCAACGAGTTTCAGGCCGCGAACGCTGGCGAGCAGTCGGCGGGGCTGGTCTTTGATGTTCAGTTCGCGCAAGCCTGAGCAACTGTCGTGGTAGGTGGCAGAGGCGTCGAGTCGGGCATCGACGCCGGTCATGCCGCGCACATCGACCAGGAACGAAATCAATTCGTGCACTTTGGCGCCGAACGCAACAGCACGGCCGCTCCAGTGCCTGTCGCCGGCGAGGAGCGCTGGATAATGCTTCTTCAGCATGCCGGCGCAGGAGCCTGACGGCGCGACGATGAAATCGTAGCCCTCAAGCCCTGCTATCGTCTGGCGTGCGAGTGCCGCTGCCGTGACTTTGTCGCCGGAATTATAGGCCGGCTGGCCGCAACAGGTCTGAGCACTGGGAACGTCGACCTCGCACCCCGCGGCTTCCAGCAGTTTGACCGACGCAAAGCCAATCGACGGGCGCATCAGGTCGACGAGGCATGTGACAAACAGTGCGACGCGGGGGGCGCCGACAGGCGGTGGGGCTGAGACTTGCAGTGGCGGCATCAGGTGCCTTTCGAGAGCGATGTGCTGCAGTCGGCGAAAGTCTGGCCACGTCGGGCGACTACGATCCAGCCCTTTGCGTCCCCTTCGGCGTCCCGCACCAGTCCGGGTATCTCGCGGGATATCGCATGAGCGCCCGGCCTCATGCAAGCAGGCCCCGGCAACTGGCGGCGAACCCCTGGAAAACCGGCTGTTTCACATTCTTACGCGCTTTAACCCCGATTTAACCCTGCGACGGCATTCTGGATTGGCAACTTGAGGTCAGCAGGCCTCGCGACGAGTGCCTGAATCACGCAGAAGGTAGATGCAAATGAACTATACTATGAAGGCTGGTCTTGCCTCGGCAGCACTTGCCGTCGCCGCCTGCTTCGCTCCCGTCCAGGCTGCCGATCTCGGTGGCGGTTACGGTCATGGCTCCATCAAGGACGGCTACGCTCCGGCTCCGGTCGTGATGGCCTCGCCGGCTGGTCCCTGCTACTTCCGCGCCGACGTCGGTTATTCCTGGTCGACGAAGCCGGGTTCCGAGTGGGTTGGCAACGCCGCCGGCCAGAACATCACCGCAGCTTCGCTCAGCGACGCGTCGCTCTTTGAAGGCGGCATCGGCTGCGCCATGGGCTCGCGCGGGTTCCGCGCTGAAATGATGCTCGGCGCCCGCCAGCAGAAGAGCTTCAGGGGCGACGTGAATGTGGTGGTCACCCCGGCTGTCGGCGCGCCGACTGTCATCGATCCGCTGATGCAGACGACGGTCCGGACCCAGACGTTGATGTTCAACGCCTACCATGACCTCGGCAAGTTCGGCGGCTTCGTGCCCTACCTCGGCGCTGGTATCGGCTTCGCACATCACCAGATGGGCGGCGTGACGATTGCCGACGCTTCGACACCGAACACGATTTTTGGCGATGAGAAGCTCTCGTTCGCCTGGTCGATCATGGCCGGCGTCGGTTACCAGATCAGCGACCGTGCGATCCTGGACATCGGTTACCGCTTCATCGACATGGGCCTTGCCCGCTCTACCAACTATGACAGCACGCTGAGCTATGATCCCCGCCTCGAGATCACCGAGCGCGCTCATGAGTTCAAAGTCGGCCTGCGTTACCACTTCGGCTCGGACTGCTGCTCGCAGACCGCTTACGCCCCCATGAAGTAACTGTTGACGCTTTTCCTGGTGTCTCACGTTGAAAGGCCGCTCTTACGGGGGCGGCCTTTCGGCGTTGCCTTGCCCGCTCCATGATTCTGTGTGTTTAAGCTAGGTGCAGCCTATTTTCGTGGCGACCGGAGCAGAGTGATATGGGACGGCGCGACAAATTCGGCCGACATGGGCTGGTGAGGGCGTTGTTGCTTGCGGTGATCCTTGGCGCCGCGCCCGCAACCGCGCATGCCCAGAGCATCGGCGAGGCCCTGGCGGCCAAGCTGACCGAAAGCCAGCAGCGGTCCTACGTGCTCTATCTGCGTGGCAGGAGCGCATTCGATCAGGAATTGCAGGCCTATTGGAGTGCTGTCGACCAGAAACGCGATGGGAGAAAAAAGAAGCGGACACAAGGTGTTGCCTTCGTGGCGGACGACTACGTCACAACCCAGCCTCCCAAGTATGACGGGCCGTCCTTACCCCCTGACGTGGCCAAGATCGTCACCGAGGTGAAGCCGCCCGAACCCGAGACGCCGAAACCGGGCGTGGCGGATTTCCTGGCCGCCGCGCGGACCGAATACGGGTTTGTGCCGGTGACCGTCACGGAACGGGAGTTCAAGCGCCGCTACGCCGAGGAGGCGATGACGCTGGGCCTCAGCAAGCATCAGGTCGTTCGTGTTTATGCCTTGGAGACGGGCGGACGCGGTACGTTCGACATGCAAGCCGGGATCGATCCGGATACACGCAAAGGCCGCCCGATTTCGTCGGCTTTGGGCTATGCCCAGCTTCTCAGTGCCAATTCGATCAGCGAGCTTGTGAAATATGGCGAGCCGTTCGCGGTGCGCCTGACAGCACTCGCCAATCAGCCGGGTGTGCCGGGCGCGCGTGCAGCCGCACTCCGGGCGAAAGTGGCAGCGCTCCGCAAGATGCAGCGGGCCATTCGCACGATGCCGAACGAGTGGGGTGTGCACGTCAAGTTCGGTAACACGCCAAAGGGCTACGGCATCCATGCGGTCAATCTCGATGCCGATCTCGGACCGTGGCTGCAGGCGATCAAGCTGAAAGGTCTCAAGGAGGAGGGCGAGAAAGCCGGGCGCCCCAACTTGTCCGGTGCCGAGATCGAGTTGATGAACCTGTCCGGCCCGCGGACCGGGCTCGAGATGATGGAGCCGGTCGCCCGAGGCATGCCGACGGCCAACTTTTTCAGCCAGGGCGGCTATTATCGCAATTCGATCGTGCGCGAGAAGACGGCCGCGCAGTTGCTCGCGGCGCTGGACGAGCGCATGGAAAGCTCTATGAAAAAGCCCGGCGCTATCGAATTCGCAGCCGCTTTCGACGAGGTGGCACAGAAGCGCGGTATCGCCGGGCGGTGAGGGGCCCAAGTCCCGTGCGGTGTATCAGGGCCACTTCACCAACGGCGGCATGCTGGAGAGGATCGAGTCCACGTTGCCACCGGTCTTCAGGCCGAACATCGTGCCGCGGTCATAGAGCAGATTGAACTCCACATATCGGCCCCGGCGCACCAATTGCTCGTGTCGTTCCGCCTCGCCGAAGGGCTTTTCCCAGTTTGCGCGCACCAGCTTCGGATAGATGTCGTTGAAGGCGCGGCCGATGGACTGTGTGAACGCGAATGCCGCATCCCAGCCGCCCTGTTCGGCATCTGGCGTCAGATAGTCGTAGAAGATGCCGCCGATACCGCGCAGCTCCTTGCGATGCGGCAGATAGAAGTACTCGTCGCACCAAGCCTTGTAGCGGGCATAATCGGCCACCGCGTGGTCGGCGCAGGCGGCCGCAAACGCGGCATGGAACGCTGCCGTGTCGGGGTCCCACTGGGTTCGGCGCACATCGAGGGTTGGCGTCAGGTCGGCACCGCCCCCAAACCACCACTTCGAGGTGACGACGAAGCGCGTGTTCATATGGACTGCCGGCACATTCGGGTTCTGCATATGGGCGATGATCGAGATGCCGGAGGCCCAGAACCGGGGATCGTCCTCGGCACCTGGGATCTGTTTACGGAATTCGGCCGCGAACTCGCCGTGCACCGTGGACGTGTGCACGCCGACCTTTTCGAAGACGCGGCCCGTCAGCATCGACATGACCCCGCCACCGCCGGGGTTGCCGGTCGAATCCGTGCGCGCCCAGGGCGTGCGAACGAAGCGGGCCGGTGCCATCCCTGCACATGGCGCGGCGGCGGGAAGTTCGCGTTCCAGGGCCTCGAACGACCGGCAGATAGCATCGCGCAAGGCCTCGAACCATTGGCTCGCCCGCGTTTTCTGGTCGTCCAACTGCTGCGCGCCCGTCATATCGCTGCTATCTCCCGTGCTGGCTCCAGTGCCGGATTTGGACGTCGCCTGTTTCGGGCCGCCTGTCCAGAGCTGCCGCGTTTGATCTTAGCGCCGCTGCCGTGCCATGGTGCGACCACGTTCAAGGGATACCCGAACACCCCTTCCATTTCCACCGCCGGTCCTGCCGTCAGCGCTGCCGCAGGCGCGCTTGGGAACCGCATTGGCCACCGGCTGCAATCGAAAGTCTGCCCATGGAACGCCTGTACCGCTGGTTCGAAAGTCGCATTCCTGCTTTCCCAGATGACCCACCGACGCAACCGCCGGCAAATTTGCGGGCCTTCTTCTGGCACTATCTCGGACCCGTGTGGTGGGCGTTCGCCCTTCTGACCGGGGTCACGTTGGCGCTGGCCGTGCTCGAGGTCGCGGTTTTGGCCTTCATCGGCCGCGTCGTCGACCTCATGAAAGAGGCGACGTCGCCGGCCACGTTTTTCCAGGACCATGTTGTCGGCCTCACGATCATGGCGGTGTTGACCGTGGTTGTCCGGCCACTGCTGTCGCTCGCCGCCGATCTCCTGAAGCATCAGATGATCATGGGGCCGGTGAACGTCCGCATCCGCTGGCAGGCGCACCGCTATTTGCTGCGACAAGGTATTGGCTTTTTCCAGAACGATTTCGCGGGCCGGCTGGCGACGCGCACGATCCAGGTCGGGCCAGCCATCCGGGATGTGGCGGCCAATACGTGCGACGTGGTCGTCTGGGTTGTCGTGCATTGGGTGGGCGCGGCGTTGCTGTTCTTGAACGCGGACTGGCGTTTGACCTTGCCGCTTCTCGCCTGGCTGACGCTTTATGTCGTGGCACTCCGCCATTTCGTGCCACGCATCGAAAAGCTTTCGGCGGCTATGTCGGACGCCCGCTCCATGCTGACCGGACGGATCGTCGACAGCTACACCAACATCGCCACAGTGAAGCTCTTTGCGCACACGGAGCGGGAGGATTCCTATGCCCGCAACGCTATGGGCGAGTGGCTCAGCCGGTACCAGCAGCAGCTGCGTCTCAATACGCAGATGGAGGTGTTCCTGTGGACGGTCAACGGCATCGTGCTTGTTGGCACGACGGCGCTCGCCATCTGGCTCTGGAGCCACGGCGAAGTCAGCTTAGGCTCGATCGCCGTTGTGACCAGCCTCATTATCCGTCTCATGAACATGTCCGGCTGGTTCATGTGGACGCTGGCGGGCATTTTCGACAACGTCGGCGTCGTGCAGGAGAGCATGCGGGCGATCTCGCACCCGTTGCAGCTCACGGACGCGGCGGGCGCCAAGCCTTTGACGGCGAACAAAGGTGAGATCCGCTACGACAACGTCGGCTTTCACTATGGCCGCGGCACTGGCATCATCGACAACCTGTCGCTGACCATAAAGCCCGGCGAGAAAGTGGGTCTCGTCGGCCGTTCGGGCGCCGGCAAGTCGACTCTGGTGAACCTGCTGTTGCGCTTCTATGATCTGGAGTCCGGCCGCATTCTCATCGATGGCCAGGATATCCGGCAGGTAGCCCAAGATAGTCTGCGCGCGCAGATCGGCATGGTGACGCAGGACACCTCGCTGCTTCATCGCTCGATTGCGGACAACATCCTCTATGGGCGTCCGGACGCGGGTGAAGCCGCCATGATTGTGGCGGCAAAGAAGGCGCAGGCGCACGACTTCATTCTTGGGCTCGAGGATCTGCGCGGCCGCAAGGGCTACGACGCCCACGTCGGCGAGCGGGGCGTCAAGCTCTCGGGTGGCCAGCGCCAGCGCGTCGCGATTGCGCGCGTGCTGTTGAAGAATGCGCCGATCTTGCTGCTGGACGAAGCCACGAGCGCGCTCGACTCCGAGGTCGAGGCAGCGATCCAGGAGCAGTTCGACAACCTGATGCAAGGCAAGACGGTGATCGCCATCGCGCACCGGTTATCGACGATCGCCGCGATGGATCGCCTCGTGATCATGGATCAAGGCCGCATCATCGAAACCGGCAACCACGGCGAGCTGCTGGCCCGCGGCGGCGTTTACGCCGAACTCTGGGCGCGCCAATCGGGTGGCTTTCTCGCCAAGGAAGCGGCGGAGTAACATCGGGTCCAGGGACGAGTCCCTGGTGGGGAGCGCGAGGGGCAAGGCCCCTCGCAGGCCTCACGCCGCAGCGCTCACCATGGCGCTTTCGAACACGCGGCGGCCGTCGTCGGAGCCGAGGATCTTGTCGAAGTGGCGCTCGGGATGCGGCA
>JANXRM010000240.1 GCA_025353015.1 Hyphomicrobiales bacterium | reverse complement strand
CTTGGCACCGACTGCTTCCCAGCGTAACCGTATCGCGTTTGTGTCGATCATTCCTTCGAGGTACGACTGTTCGCATCCCGACGGAATCCCGCAAAGCCGAGTCAGAAAGTCACACGCCAACAGATCGCGATTCAACTATTGGTCGGAGAGTCCTAAGTGACAAAATTCAACCGCGAACTTTAGCCTTTTGCAATCACCGCGAGTATCGCGTACGTCGAGGTCTGCGCACCGTCCAAGACGTGCTACTTTGAACGTGCGAGGAACCGTATTCCTTGTTCCGCAATCGATGATGTCGCTCGCCCTGCGTGGCGCCAGCTGGCGTACGGCGTATCGCTATGCGACTTGCAAGTCACGGATCATCGACTGCGCGAAAGCAATAATCATTTCGTTGAACTTGAGTCGGTTGCAATTTTTGCACCCGCGATCATGCGCGACACTTATCTCACGCGCTGGCGATGACGGGTACGCTTTCAAGTTCCACAGGCGATTGCGTCACGCCCGCTGTCCACCGGATCAGCTCGAGCCGGCCGTCGCGTGTTTCGACGATCGCGGTGCAACTTTCGACCCAGTCGCCGCAGTTGAGATAGTGCACCGTGCCGATCTGGCGATCCGCGGCGTGGTGTATGTGCCCGCAAATTATGCCGTCGGCGTGCTGGCGGCGGGCTTCGGCGGCGACAGCCTCCGCGTAGGCGCCGATGAAGCTTACCGCCTGTTTTACTCGGCCTTTCAGGAATGCCGAGAGCGACCAATACCCTAGCCCCAGATGCCTGCGCACCCAGTTCAGGGGGTTATTGAGCCAGAGGGCGGCCTCATAGCCCCGATCGCCGAGGAAGGCGAGCCATCTGGCGGTTCGGATGACGACGTCGAACTCGTCGCCGTGCATGACAACGTAGCGGCGGCCGTCAAAGGTGCGATGCATGGAGTTGCGCAGAATGTCGATGCCGCCGAAGTGCATGCCGCAGAAATCGCGCAGGCACTCGTCGTGATTGCCGGGAATGAATACGATGCGGGTGCCTTTGCGCGCTTTGCGCAGCAGCTTCTGCACCACGTCGTTGTGCGCCTGCGGCCAGTATGCCCCGCGCCGGATGCGCCAGAAATCGACGATGTCGCCGACGAGATAGTAGACGTCGGCCTCGGTCTCGCGCAGGAAGTCGAGCAGCGCCTCGGCCTGCACCGTTCGCGTGCCGAGATGCACGTCCGAGATGAAAACCGCGCGATAATGCTGCTCGCGTTCCGGGAGTTGCAGTGGGTTGCCGTATTGCATGCCGCCTCAATGATCGAGTCGCATTGCAGGCACGTGACAGTCGCACCGCCGCTGCAAGAGGTGGCCGCTTTGCCGCACAGGCGTGCGGGATCGAGAAAGTCGGGGCCGGACTCGGCATCGGCGTCCCAAGCGGGGTCGTTGAACGCGATACGAGACCGGCCCCTGTCGGCGCCATCGCAAGAGGGCTGGCGATGCCACCGATCAGTTTTGGCGGACAGTTGAGTAAACAAAATCGAAGGCGTGCTGAAATGCATGAGCTGCCCAGCCGTGATCTGAGGAACCTCGGCAACCAACAAATACCGAAAAAACCGCAGCCGTCCTTTCCGGACATGACGATCCTTAGACTGCGGATGCGAAGTTGACGTGACAACCACCGATGCTCATCGCAATTCTCCGAGCCCGCCACGCTGGCGCATGGTGGCGCACACGAGCATCATCGCGCGATACGTTTCCGGGAACAGATCGCGATGCGGATTGGAGGCACTGGTCAGGTCTCGGATCACGCGGCGATAGCGGACGCCATCGAACCCGCCATGTGCCTCGACCATGCTGAGGGTGACGCATGCCGCCCGTGCCGCGTTGTCTTCCTGGATTGGAGCGTTCGGTCGGCCGAGCAGCTGTCCCATTGCCAGGATAACGGCGCAGACGAGCAGCCCTCTGGACGATCGCATGGTTCACCGCGCGCCCGCTGCTTCCGGCAGTCTCTGCTTCTGCAGCAGCAGACCGACCCGCGACATCAACTCGTGCACCGCGAAAGGCTTCGCCAGAAACGCATCTACGCCAAGATCGATGGCACGGCTCCTGTCATCCCGATCGGCGCGGCAGGTCAGCATCAGGATGCAATTTGATCAAGTTCTCGGCTTGCCCCCGTTGGCAATAGACGCCTTCGTAGAGACGCTCGGGATCACCATCGAGCGAGGTCACGACATAGCGTACGTCGACCTCCTGACGCACGGCCTGCGGATCGGCATCCGTCGGCGCAGGCTGCATCGAGGCTTCGATGCGGGCGATCACGCGGCGCGGCGCCGACCAGCTGCCGGCCTGATAGTCGAGGGCTTTGTAGCACCGTGATTTCGGCGCATCCGACAGGGCGTGCCAGAAGCGCAAGTGATCGGCGGCTTCAGCGACCATCGCATCGAGAACGCTG
>JANXRM010000239.1 GCA_025353015.1 Hyphomicrobiales bacterium | reverse complement strand
GGCATGGCCAACCCGATCGAGGTGGCGGCTGGTCCGTTTACGAAAATTCGCTCCGATCTCACCAAGATCAAGGTTCATGGCGACGGCACCGCGACAGTTTACGCCGGCTCCATGTCGACGGGGCAGGGCATCGAGACGACGCTCTCCGATCTCGTGGCACGCCAGCTTGGTTTGGCCCGCGAGGCCATCCGATACGAAGCGGGCGACACGGATGACCTCTCGGACGGGCGCGGCAACGGCGGCTCCGGTGCGATGGCCGTCGGCGGCTCGGCGGCCAGGATGGCCGGGGAAAAGATCATCGCGACTGGGCGCGCGCTTGCGGCTGAGTTGCTGGACGCCCAACCTGACGACGTTGGTTTCGCCGACGGACGGTTCCCACTGACCGGCACCAACCGCTCCGTCAGCCTGGCGGATGTGGCGCGGCATGCCGAAACCAAATCGCCCGCGGGGTTGGTCGAGACCGCGGAGTTCCTGCCGCCGGGCGTGACTTTCCCGAATGGCTGCCATCTGGTGGAGGTCGAAGTCGATCCCGACACCGGCACTGTCAAGATCGACCGCTATACAATGGCCGAGGACATCGGCAACGTGCTCAACGCCAAGCTCGCGCACGGCCAGATCCAGGGCGGCGTCGCCATGGGCATCGGACAGGCATTGGGCGAGTTGATTTCCTATGACGCGGAATCGGGCCAGCTCATGACCGGCTCATTCATGGACTACCAGATGCCGCGCGCTGAGGACCTGCCGGTCGTGCGCCTGGAAACGCGCGCCGTGCCGACAGCAATGAACCCACTCGGCGTTAAGGGCGTTGGCGAGGCCGGCACCGTCGGCTCGCTGGTGGCGACCATCAACGCCATTTGCGATGCCTTGAGCGGCTACGGCATCCGGCACATCGAGATGCCGGCGACACCCGCACGGGTGTGGGCCGCCATACAGGCGGCGAAGGCGGGGAAAGGCTGAACTCGTCCCGTTGCCGCTGGCAGTTTCAATGCCCGCAACAGGCGCAGTATGTAGCAACCGTGTTTTACGCGGGTGCCATTTTAGCATTGAACAGCGCAATCGAACTGGCGCCGCCGTCATCTGACGCAGGATGGCGTTTCTCCATAGCAAGCGGTATCCACGCGCCGGTTGGCCGTCGTGGCGGAGCCGCGCGCTTTCAGCGCAACGCAACCGAAAGCGCAATCAAAGAGGGTGCGGAGCGGTCAGGCCTCGGTCTATTGTCTTAGTGTTGGATGCGGCCTTTCCGCTCCACACACGCATGACGGGGGTGGTCCCCCTGCGGACGGTTGATGCGGCAGACGCGCCGTGCATCCGTTTTGACCGGCGCACCTTGCTTCCCATTGAAGCTGCCTCACCCTCAGGCCGTGGCTGAATACGGCCCGCCTGTCCGATACGCTTCCCGCCCCCTCAAGTCTCCCAGCTCGAGCCTGAGCCCCTGGTGGGTCGGATGCCGGCACTATGCGCGCCGTGCGTGCGAGGGGGATAAGTCTTGAAGGCTAGGCGCGGTATGCCCTCGCCGATTCTGATTTCCCGAGTGTCTCCGGGGTCAAGCCAATTGCTAACGTCATGCCCGCGCAGGCGGGCCCCCACGACACGTTTCGGTTGCCCTCGAGGCGCGCGTGGATCCCCTGCCTTCGTGGGGATGACGGACGTAACGATTGATCCACATCAGGGGCATCGGGGGAACCGAGACGTCTCTTACGCTCTGCCTATCAAACCCTCCGCGTTGACGGCTGTTCGTCTCAGGTGCCACAGTCGCCATCAAAGTCTTCAGCGGAGGATCGGCCCATGCCCAAGTCAGTCGAAGCGCGCGATGTGAAGTCGTGGTTGTCGGACGGCGCCGAGATCGCATTGTTCGACGTGCGCGAGGCTAAGCCCTACTCCGAAGGCCATCCCTTTTTTGCCGTACCCTTGCACTACAGCCGCCTTGAACTGGACATCGAGAAGCTGGCGCCGAACAAGGCCGTCCGCATGGTCCTGTTCGACGGTGGCGAGGATCTGGCGGAACGGGCGGCGCAGCGCGCCGAGGCTGTCGGCTTCACAAATGTCCACGTCATGCGCGGCGGCGCGCCCGCCTGGAAAGCCGCCGGTTTTACGCTGTTCGAAGGCGTCAACGTTCCCTCGAAAGCGTTCGGCGAGGTGGTCGAGATCGAGCGGCACACGCCGCGCATCACCGCCGCCGAGCTCATGGCCATGACGGCGCGCAAAGAGAACATGGTCATCGTCGATGGCCGCACCTGGGCCGAATACCGGAATTTCAATATCCCCGGCGGTATCAGCTGCCCCAACGCCGAGTTGCCGCTGCGTATCGATCGCTTAGCGCCCGACCCAAAAACCAAGATCGTCGTGAATTGTGCCGGCCGCACGCGCTCCATCATTGGTGCACAGACGTTGATCGATTTCGGGATCGCGAACGAGGTCGTAGCACTCGAGAACGGCACGCAAGGCTTCTGGTTGCAAGGTCTCCAGATTGAACATGGCGCCGACCGGCAAGCCCCGTCACCGACCTCAGATCCCGAGGCGCTCGCGCAGAAGCGCGCCAAGGCGCAAGCGCACGCCAAACGCCACGGCGTCCGCACGCTCGCACCAGCCGACGTATTGGCCCGCCTCGATGACGCCGCACGCACGACCTACTTGCTCGATGTCAGAACCATCGAGGAGTTTTCCCAAGGCGCGATTTCAGGCTTCGGTCACGCGCCGGGCGGCCAGCTGCAACAGGCGACCGATCAGTGGATCGGCGTCCGCCACGCCCAGATCGTGCTGTCGGACAACGACGGCATTCGGGCGCTCATGGTGGCGGCATGGCTGCGCCAAATCGGCCATATCGCCGATATCATGCTGGATGACGCGGTGGCTCGCGCCGCATTTGCGGCCGCCAGCGTCGCGGGGAAGCGAAAACCAGGGTTCGATGCCGCCCGCATCCGGATGCGCGAGATGAGCCCGCAGGACGCCTCTGCCCTGCTCTGGAGCGGTTCGGGTCTGGCCGTTGACCTCCGATCGAGCACCGCCTATCGCGAAGGGCATATTCCAGGCTCGATCTGGTCGATCCGTCCGAACGTCGCCGACGCGGTCAGGGATACCAGCCAACCGGTGGTCCTGATTGCAGACGATCCCAACATTGCGCGGATCGCCCAGCTCGATCTGCACGAGGCGGGGGCAGTCGATGTGGCTTTGTTGGCGGGCGGCATCCGGGCTTGGGTGGCCGATGGCCAGAAGCTCAACCCTGCCGACAGGACCCCAACCGATGCTGAGCGCATCGACTTCATCTTCCACACGCTGGGGCGCAACGAGGGCAATCTTGACGCGGCACGCGCCTATATCGCCTGGGAAGTGGGGCTCGTCGATCAGCTCGATGCGCAGGAGCGCAGCAGCTTCCGGCTGTGATGCGTGCGTTAGCTCTCAGAATGGATTCCAGGTCGGCTGGGCCGTGAACCGGACATAGCCGATACTGGCTCCCAGACGAAGGCCGACACCCGAGCGGATCGGCGCCAACAGCATTTTGCCATTGGTGAGCACCGTCATGCCGACGCCGCCGACCAGGTAAGCCGACCCGTCGACGCCGCTGAAGCCGGTGAAAATATCGAGGTCATCCTGCATACCGTAGACGAGAAACATCGTCTTCGAGCCGGCAGCGCCAAAGTCATAGCCGATGGAAGGCCCATGCCAAAAGACCTCGCGCGATTTGCCGCCGCGGGTGAACAGCGTGCCTTTGCCATAACGGACGCCGGCAATAAACGCGCCGCCGCCTTCATTGCCCAGCACATACCCCGTTGGTTTTCCGAACGTGCCGAAGGCATGCTCGATGACGTTGCCAAGGCCGGCCGAAAGCGTACCGAAAAAGCCGCGCGAGGCGTTGCGGATGTCGTCGGCCGAAAAGCCATCGGACTGAGGCGGCATGCTTGGCATCGGCACCGGCTGTTGCACGGACGCCGTCGGAATGTTTTCTGAGGCCGGCGGCGCACTGTTGAGCTGGCTGTTGTCCGTTCGCGTATTCCAGCCCGCCACCGGAGCCGGTTTTTGCTGCGGCGCAACCGGCACGGATGCGGGCGGCTTCGCGACGGTTTTGGCGGCCGGGGGCTGGGGAGTCGCTTTCGGCGCGAAGGGGTCTGGAAGCTTGGCCGCATTGGGCGGCGTTGCCGCGGCTGGAACTCCAGGCTGTGACGGGGCGGCGGTTGCGACTGAACCAGTCGCGCCTGATGTGGCGGCAGGGTCCGCAGCAGCCGTCTTCCGGCCCGCGCCGGTCAATTCATCGATTCGGGCCAACATATGCCGGGTCTTCACCCGCACCGTGGCTTGCAGCTCCAAGGCCGTTGCCTCGAGTTCGCCGAGGCGGCTGCAGTCCGGGGCCGAGCCGGGATTGCCCTCCGCGAGTTGGTCGAGCTTGCTCAGCAGCTCAACCACCTTGGCGTCATAGCTCTCCGTCTTGGCGTCGTTGAGCAAGGCATTGGATTTTTCTTCGTAGCTGTCATCCGACCAGCCATTCATGGTTTTGAGCCGCCTGAAGCCGGCCAGGACCGCGGGCTGCGTTTCGGCATGCAATCGCCGAAGCTCCGAACCTGCGTCGTCGACGATCTTGCGGAATTGGTCTTGTGTGCACGTTTGCGCAACTGCCGGACTCGTTGCAGCGGCCAGCAGCAAAATGAGCGATATCAACCGTGAAGCGGTTCGCATGGCCGTCCGTTTCCCCGGGTTATGGCGCCGATCGTGCACCAGGTTGAATTGGCATGTGACTTGCAGATATTCGAGAATGAAATGCTGATTCGTCAACCTTGCGCCAAAACGAGGCAATCATTACCAGAAAACCCGTCCAACCAACACCATAGTCGTCTCAGGCCGTGCTCCTCAGCAACAGCTGCTCGACGTTCGCCCTGTGGCCTGTCTCATGGAATGTCGAGCGGTAGAGGCCCATGGCGTTGCGTTCTTGCCAGACAACCCGAGTTACCTCCACCCGAGTTACCTCCACCCGCGTTGCCCCCGCCCGAGCTGGCCTCGAAATTGCGCCAAGTGGGCCTCAACGCGCCATGCCGCTCAAACCTGTCGCTGTCATCCCATCGCCATAAGGAGTTCATGCCCATGACGGGTAGCACATCAAGCACCCAGACAGGTGAAACCGGCTGCCGGTTGTGCCAGGCGCCGCTTAAGCACACCTTTGTCGATTTGGGCATGTCTCCGCTGTGCGAGAGTTTTTTGCCGGCGTCTCAATTGGACGCCATGGAAGCATTTTATCCTCTGCACGTGCAATTATGCGACCAATGCTTCCTCGTGCAGCTGCGCGAATATGTGAAACCTGAGCATATCTTTATGGAATATGCCTACTTCTCCTCGTATTCGACGAGTTGGGTGGCGCATGCCAAGGACTATTGCGGCTTGATCACCCGCAGGCTCGGGCTTGGTTCCCAGAGCCTCGCGGTGGAGCTTGCGAGCAACGATGGCTATCTGCTGCAGCATTTCGAGGCCCTTGGCGTGCCTGTGCTCGGCATCGAGCCGGCGGCCAATGTGGCCAAGGTCGCCGAAGCGAAAGGCGTGCCGACGCGGGTCGATTTCTTCGGCCGCACGCTTGCGCATCAGCTTGTTGCCGAGGGCCTGGCCGCAGACCTGATCATCGGTAACAACGTCCTGGCGCAGGTGCCCGATCTCAACGACTTCGTCGCCGGCATCGCCATCCTGCTGAAGCCCGAAGGCGTCGTTACGCTCGAGTTTCCCCATCTCGAACGGCTGATGGCCGAAAACCAGTTCGACACCATCTATCACGAGCATTTCTCGTACTTCTCGGGGATCACGATTGCCGAGATGGCCGCCCGCCACGGCCTCAAAGTGATCGATGTCGAGACGCTGGAGACACATGGCGGGTCGCTGCGGGTCTATCTCGCGCATGTGGCGAGTGCGCGAGAGGTCGGCCCGCGTGTCGCAGCCTTGCTGCAACTCGAGAAGGAACGCGGGCTCGACCGCCCGGCGGCCTATGCAGCCTTCGCCGAGCAGGTGAAGCGGACCAAGCGCGAGCTTTTGACATTCCTGATCAAAGCCAAGAACGACGGCAAGACGATCTGTGGCTATGGTGCGCCGGGCAAAGGCAACACGCTGCTCAATTATTGCGGCATCGGCACCGACTTCTTGGATTTTACGGTGGATCGCAATCCGTACAAGCACGGCCGCTTTACGCCGGGTATGCATATCCCGATCAAGCCTGTCGAGGCGATCGACCAGGCCAAACCCGATTATATTCTGATCCTTCCGTGGAACTTGAAGCGCGAGATCGTCGCACAAATGCGCCACGTCGGCGCCTGGGGGGGCAAGTTCGTGGTCCCCATCCCGACCGTAACGGTGATCGATCCAAAGGAGCTGCCCTGATGAAAGTCGTGCTCTTCTGTGGTGGTCTTGGCACGCGTATTCGCGAGTACTCCGAGAACGTGCCAAAGCCCATGATTCCGGTCGGCCACCAGCCGATCCTCTGGCACATCATGCAGTACTACAGCCATTTCGGACACAACGACTTCGTGCTGTGCCTGGGCTACAAGGCCAATACGATCAAGCAATTCTTCCTTGACTACCGGCCGCAATCGTTCGGCGACTGCGTGGTCAGCGGCTACGGCGGCAAGGTCGAGATGATCGGCGCGGCGCCGGCGGATTGGCGCGTGTCGATGATCGACACGGGGCTCTGGCGGAACGTCGGCGAGCGGCTCTGGGCGGTCCGCGATCAGGTGAAGAATGAGGAGATGTTTCTCGCCAATTACAGTGACGGGCTGACCGACGTCGACCTCGGGGATATGGTCGCGAAGTTCAAGGCGTCCGGCAAGCTGGCTTGCTTTCTCGCTGTGCGTCCACAACTGAGCCTGCATTTCGCCGATATCGCAACTGATGGCCGCGTCCGCGATATCCGTACGAGCCAGCAAATGGATATGTGGATCAACGGCGGCTATTTCCTACTGAAGCCTGAGATCTTCGACTACATGCGGGACGGTGAGGAATTGGTCGAGCAACCGTTCCGGCGGCTCATCGAAAAAGATCTTCTGATGGCCTATAAGCACGAAGGTTTTTGGCGTGCGATGGATACGCTCAAGGACAAGCAGGTCTTCGAGGACATGATGGAGCAGGGGCGGATGCCCTGGCGCATGAACGGCGACGTTGGCACGAAAACGCGCTGATAGATTCTGCAGCTCTCGCGCATCCGATTGCGGACGGCTGTTAATCCATCGCTAACCGTGTTGCGCGGAGGTTGCAGAAAAACGCGACAACGCATGGCGGCGCGCATCGTGTTTAACGCCGCCTTGAGTGAAGTCGGGCAAATTCGCTGTCCAGGTCCCGAACGTTGGGCCGTACAGCAACAAGAAACCACTTGCCCATGGTCACTGCCCAAAACACGTCCGTACCGCCAAGCGATGTCATGACCCCGACCGCTTTTGGCAACCAGCCGGTCCACGGCCGGCGCGGTGGGCTCGGCAGCGTCTTGAGCAAACTATTTTGTGACAAGCGTTCGCATGCTTCCCGGCCGAAGCTGCTATTTACGGTAACGTTGATTGATACAGCAGTCCTTGTTGGCGCAGGTCTGCGGGCCGTTGCCACGTCCCACACGCTCGACTGGACGTCTGTCCAAGTCGTTACGACAGTTGCCCTCGTGGCCCTCGCGGCCATTGCGACGTTGCACGGCAACTGGTGCTATACGATCCGGGCGCTGCGCAGCGTTTCCAGCCAGGCCGAGAAAATCATCAAGTCGTTGCTGTCGGTGTTCTGCCTGATCGCGGGCGGCACGTTTCTCACAGGCGTGGCGTTTTTTACGCCGCAGGTTGCAGCCTTCTGGCTGGCGTTGTCGGCGGCGGGCATGGTCGCGAGCCGCTTTGCCGTTGCAGCCGTTCTCGACCGTCTGACGCGCGCCGGCAGTCTCGTGCGCCGTACGATCATCATCGGTGGTGGCCCTGAGGCGGAAACGCTTATCCGCACTTTTGAGGCCGAGCAGCTGCATCACATCGAAATTCTGGGTGTGTTCGATGATCGCCAGGACGAGCGGTCGGCGGATACCTTCTGCGGCTATCCGAAGCTTGGCACGTTCGACCAACTCGCAACCTTTTGCCGTAACGTCGGCGCCGACTTGCTGGTTGTCACTGTCCCGGTCGCAGCCGAGAATCGCCTGCTCCAAATCATGTCGCGGCTGTTCGCAATTCCCGTCGATATCAGGATCTCGGCGCAGAGTTCGAAACTTCGCCTCAATGCGCGCGCCTATACCCACATCGGCAGCGTGCCGATGCTGGCTGTGATGGACCGGCCGCTGACCGATTGGAGCCGAGCGGTCAAGAATATCGAAGACCGCGTGATCGGCGCCCTGATGCTTCTGCTGGCAGCTCCGGTAATGGCGCTCGCAGCGCTTGCGATCCGTCTCGACAGCCGTGGTCCCATCCTTTTCAAGCAGAAGCGCTTCGGCTTCAACAATGAGCTCGTCGAAGTCTACAAGTTCCGCTCGATGTATGCCGACATGACCGACGCGAATGCGTCGAAGCTGGCAACGCGCGACGATCCGCGCATCACGCGTGTCGGCCGGTTCCTCAGGCGTTCGAGCCTGGATGAGCTGCCGCAACTCTTCAACGTGATCCTCGGCGAGATGTCGCTCGTTGGCCCACGTCCACATGCGACGCAGGCCAAAGCCGAGGCGGATCTCTATCAGTCCGTCGTCGATGGCTACTTCGCCCGCCACCGCATGAAGCCGGGCCTCACGGGCTGGGCACAGATCAAGGGCTGGCGCGGGGAAACCGATACGCACGAAAAGATCCTGAAGCGCGTCGAGCACGACCTTTACTACATCGACAACTGGTCGGTGCCGTTCGATCTCTACATCATCGCGATGACGCCGCTGTCACTGCTGACGGGCAAGAATGCATACTAGAGCTGGGATACCAGGACAGGCAGCGCCAGGCCTGCGTATCAGCGCGTCCGGCGTGGCGGCGGTGCTGGTGGCATTGGCGATCGCGACCTCGTCGATCGTTTTTTCGGAGCCCGCCGTCGCCGATGTCTTGATGTTGGGCATCATCGTCGGCGTGCCGGTGCTCCGTGTCGTGCGCTTTGGCACCGTGACGCTTGCCAATCTGTGCCTTTGGCTCGGCATCGTCGGCCTAGGTGTTTTTGGCGCGACCTTCTCGGACACGACGTTCTCCTCGGCGATCACGCATCAGATCGTGACGCTCTATCTCGTCCTCGGCGCCGTTGTGCTGGCAGGCTACATTGCCGACGATGCGGAGGCCCGCTTTCGCCTTGTCATGGTCTGCTACGTCGTATCGGCGCTCTTGGCAACGGTGGCGGGCCTGGCTGGATATTTCAACCTCTTGCCGGGCGCCTACGATCTTTTCACGAATTTCGGCCGCGCCCGCGGTACGTTCAAGGACCCGAACGTCTATGGTGCCGCGATTGCGCCAGCCATGGTCGCCTGCGCGTGGGTGATGTTGCGGGAACCGGCGTTGCGGGCACGTGTCGCGCTGCTCTTTGCATTGCCGCTGACGCTTGGCATGCTGCTTTGCTTTTCGCGCGGCGCCTGGATCTCGGTCGCCGTTTCGTTGGCAATCCTGGCGCTGGTCGCCTTCGGAACGTCGCGTCGCCGCACCGACTTCCGCCGCTTCCGCAACTTCGCGATCGCCGGCACCGCAGCGGTTCTCGTCGCGTTGGTTGGCGTGCTGCAGGTCGAACAGGTCCGGTCCCTGCTCGACGAGCGTGCGAGCCTCGACCAGAGCTACGACAACGGCCCGGAGGGGAGATTTGGCGGGCAGGAGAAGGCGCGCGCGTTGATCATCGCCAATCCATTGGGCATCGGCACGCACACATTCCGGTCCGTGCATCACAAGGAAGAGCCGCACAACGTCTATCTCAGCATGTTTCTAAATGCGGGATGGCTTGGCGGTCTGCTTTACATCGTTGCCGTGTTGGCGACGCTCGCCGTCGGCTTTCGAGGTGCTGCCCGGCGAACGGCATTGCAGGGGCCATTTCTGATCGCCGTCGCGGCCTTTACGGGCGTTGCCATCGAAGGCTGCGTCATCGACAGCGATCACTGGCGGAGCTTCTTTATCCTCATGGCCTGTATATGGGGCCTGGCCGACGCTCCGGTGCCCATGCGCGATCCCACGCGTCGCCGCGAAGATCCGGCGCTCTAGGCGCCCGGGCAGGCCGCTGACCTCAATGGCCCTTGCTGTGGCCAGTGCCGTGCCCTTGGTGGCTACCTGATGCCGGGGCGCCGTCGGGTCCACTGGCGCCGATTTTTGCCACCGGAACGTCGATCTGCAGTTCGCCGGCCTTCTCGAAGACCAGCGTGAAGGCCACCTTGTCGCCTTCCTTGAGCGGCGCCTTGAGATCGAACAGCATCACGTGCAACCCGCCGGGCTTCAAGACGACGGATTGGGCGCCTTTGATCGCAATGCCGTCGACCCGCCGCATCTTCATGACGCCGCCGTCATCGATGTGATCGTGAATCTCGACCGTGCCGGCCGCGGGTGTGCGCGCGCCGATCAGCTTGTCTTCGACGCCAGCTGCAGCCTGAATCTGGAGGAACGCGCCAGCGACCTGGGCGCCGCCGGGCGTCGCACGGGCCCAGGGCGCCGTCACAGTGATGCCGCCGAGCTTGTAGTCCTGCGCAGTGGCCGGCAGCGCAATGACGAGGCTCGCCAAAGCCAACATCTTGGCCAGTGCTAAGGCCCTGCTTTGCGTCTGCATCTCGCGCAATCCTTTCGATCGATAGGTGCAAAAAGCGTAGCCCGCGCTTGTAACAATACTTTGGCCGGGAAAGATCCTGGATAATTGACGCGGCTTGGCGCCGCGCCGAATTCCGGGAAACCGAAATACGGAGAATCGGCCGTTCCAGCTCGGAGCCGTCGCGTTGCTGCCAATTTCCGCAACAGGTTGCCCCCTCAAAACTTCAACTTGTCCACGCCATAGAACCTGCCCACCTCTGCCACCCGTTCGGGGTTGGGGACGGAATTAAAGAAGCCGTGCCGGGAGTGCTTGATGCCGGTCGCGCGCTGCAGATCGACCATCAGCTCGGCCATTTTCAGCGAGCAGGCCAACGTGTCCATGATCGGCACGTCGTCGACGCGGTTAATGCCGTTCTGGGCGAGCAGCATGCTGAGCGGCACCTCGCCCGGGATGATCACGTCGGCGCCATCGTCGCGGATCATGGCGCGCGCAGACTCCTGGAATTTCTCGATGACGGCCTTCGGATCGCTATAGCCGCCCAGCACGTCCTTGAACGTCAACCCGGAGGCGCGAATGGCAGCCAAGCGGCTCGATAGGCCATAGGCCTCGATCTGCGAGCGATAGAGCGGGATCATGCGGTTGATGAACAGCAGGATGCCGAAGCGCTGGCCAAGTGTGGTGGCGATCTGGAACGTCGTCTCACCAAGGCCGATGGCCGGGATCGAGATCAGCGAGCGCACCTCGCGTAGCATGGGGTTGGGCAGCGTGCAGAGCGCGTAGGCGTCGTATTTCTCGCGCTCCGCCGTCAAACCGGCGGCCACCCACTGGTTGCCATGCATACCGTAGAGATAACCGTAGCCGATATCGTCGCCCGGATAGTTGCCGGGGTAGGTGCCCTTGAGCTGGCCATGCCAGGACACCTCCGTATCCGGCCGCAGAATTTTTTTGGCATGCTTTTTCATGGCATCGGCGTAGGGCGGCAAGTCTTCGAGCACAGTGAAGCTCTGGTGCCAGATACGCATCGCCATGGGGCTTCCCTATCGTTTATGGTCAAACATGGACGTTATTGCAGGCGCGGAAACTGTAGCACCAGGAGGTCGAGGCCCGTCGCGCCGGCCGTCGCGGAAAATGCGGATTCCGCGTCAGTTATGAAAACTGTCGACAGCCGGTCGAGATCGCGGCCAGCGTGGAGCAGCGTCCCCGATGTCACAATCAGGTATTGCCCGCCGCCTGTCGCTGGATCGGGCAGATGCGCCGTTTCGCCGGGCGCTGCGCGAAGCATCCAGGCGGCCATGCCGTCCGCTTCCGGCTCGAAGATGGTTTCGAGCGCATGACCAGAACGCGCCAACCGCGCCGCCTCGTCGGCCTGTCCGATGCTGCCTTTGATGCGTGCCCGCTGGTTGCCCTTACGCAGCAGATCGCGAGAGGCCGGCATGTACTTGGCGCCGGGGTCCCAGCGTTGCCGTAGCGTGAAATACTTGACGCCTTGGTCGCCGGCGACGATCGGGCCATAGGGCGTGTGGCCGTTGGCATACTGCACCGTCAACGGGCTTGCCGGAAAGGCACCCATGCGGCCGCCGCCGTCCACGAACACCTGGAACTGGTTTGGCTCATGGAAGTGGGCCGGTGTCACCGCGTTTGGTGGCTGATGCACCAGAAAGCCCTGCGGCAAGCCATTGTCGTTGGTCTCGTTGCCGGCAACGTAGTGACCGCGCACCGGCGCTGCGCCAATGTATTCTGCGAGCGTGTAATCCCGGCCATTGACGTGGACCTGGCGCTGACGCGCCGCAGCCTCCGCCGCCGATGTGATGTGCAACATATGTGTGTGCCCTCCGGAATGGACGCGCCGTTGACGCGATTATGCAGCACGGACAGCCGGGGTCAACGGTCGCGCGGAGGCCGCGCGCGGAGGAATTACTGCCGATGTCGTGATGTACATGCCGCAAGGCGGCAAGCGTGGCCTTGTCGAACCTCGGGAGTTCGTGACACAAGTGGATCTTGGCTTCAGTCCCGAACGCTTCGCCAAGTTGGCAGCCAATTTGCAGAGCTTTCGCGAAGCGCTGCTGGCGTCTGGAACGTCATCGACTGCCGGACCTCCGAACTCGAATTGATCGCACGTTGATCCATGGATTTTGCACCTACATCCGAGCAGCAGAAGCTCATTGCCGAGGCGAGCAGCTTCGCACGCGCTGAACTCGTCGGCTCCCATCCAGGTGATGGGGGATTGTCACACTACGCAACTCGTTGGAAAGCCTGTGCTTCGCAGCGGCTCACAGGGCTCGTCTTGCCCGTTGAGTTCGGCGGCCGCGGCCTAGGACTCCTCGACAGCTTGCTGATGTTTGAAGCCATGGCGGCGGCTGGTGCCGATCCAGGGTTCGTCTTCAGTCTCGGCGTACATCAGCTCGCGGCTGGCGCGCCACTGGCCCATATCGGGACGGCGGAACAAATGGCCGAGTTGCTCTCAGCCATGGCCGAGGGTCGCTTATGCGGCGGATTTGCAATTTCCGAGGCCGAGGCAGGTTCCGATAGCTACGCGCTCAAAGCAACAGCGCAGCCGACCGGTGACGGACCTGACGATGGCTTCGTGCTGAACGGCGAAAAGACCTGGATCACCAACGCGCCGGTTGCCGATCTCATATTGGTGTGTGCGCGATCTGAGGACCTACCAGGCGCCTTCGCAATCAGTTGTTTTATCGTCGAGCGCGGCATGGCGGGATTTTCCGTGATCGAGGGGCCGAAAAAGCTTGGCCTCGATGGTGCGCCGTGGGGCACCGTCCGCCTCGAGAACGTGCCGGTACCAGCCAACCGCCTGCTTGGTGGCCGTGGCGCCGGCGCGGGAGTTTTTCGCGAAGCCATGCGATGGGAACGGTGCGGGCTCTTTGCGATTGCAACCGGCGCTATGGCGCGCAGCCTCGACAGTTGTCTGCGACACGTCAGGAGCCGGCGACAATTCGGCAAGCCGCTGATCGAGAACCCGGCCGTCTCGCGCGCGCTGGCGTTGATGCGGACGCGGCTCGATGCGGCGCGGCTGCTGCTTTACAAGGCTGCCTGGCTCCTCGACAAGGGCAGGCCTGATGACGTCGCGATCTCGCTCGCCAAGGCCTACGTGAGCGAGGCTGCAATAGCCAATGCCTTGGATGCACAGCAGCTTTTTGGCGCGGCAGGAATGCTCGCAGACAGCCCCGCCGTGGCGTTCCTTAACGATATGTTGCCATTTCGAACGCTGTCTGGCCCCAACGAGCTGCATTACCAGGTTGCGGCACGGTTGATGCAGCCCACCGGACACTGAAGGAGACTTGTAACGCTGGCCTGTGCTGAGGGCCTGTGCTGAGGGCCTGTGATGTGGGTCACTGACAGGTGCGATCAAGACGTCGATCCTGGACCAGGGATGGCGTTGCGGCGTGAATTGCTGCCGTTGATCTCGTGCGACGCGTGGCCCCGGAGGGAGGAGCGGCATGGCTGAACGGATCGAGTATCCGCTGTTTCTCGACCAGTGTGTGGCGTTGGCGAATGACGTCGACGCCGATAAGGTTGCGATTGTTGCTGCCGACGGATCGACGACGACGCATCGCGAATTGAAGCGGATGGCGGAAGTTGTCGCTACCCGCCTCACCGCCGCTGGGCTGGCTCCGGGTGATCGCGTCGCTATCCTGGCGCGCAAGTCTGCCGAAACGATTGCTGCGTTCCTCGGCGCCTCTCTCACCGGCATCGTTTTTGTCCCGCTCGATAACAAGGCCGCGCCCGACTATTGGCGCGCCGTCATGTCGGATCTGCAAGTGCGCGCCCTGCTCACCGACCGGGCAATGGCGGCCGATACGTTCAGTCCGATCCGAGTGTTGCCGCTCGTGGCGGCGCCGGGCGAGCCCGTTTCCGGCAATGCGACCGTGTCCATGCTGGCGCGGCGGCGCACGCCCCATGACGACGCCTACATCCTGCCGACGTCTGGCTCGACCGGACGGCCAAAAGGCGTGCTCCTGAGCCATACGAACGCGCTGTCCTTCGTCGACTGGGCCATCCGGGAGATCGAGCTTCAGCCCGACGATGCCGTGCTTGGCATCGCTCCCTTCCAATTCGATCTCTCGGTCTTCGACATTTATGCAGCACTTCAGCGGCGCGCGCGCCTGGTGCTCGCGCCCGAGCTCGCTGCAACTTTTCCTGGGTTGATCGTCGAGGCGATCGAGGTCAATCGCGTCAGCGTTCTCTACACCGTTCCGACCGTCTTGCGCACATTGCTCGACACAGGTGCATTGGCGGGCGATGCCGTCGCAAGCCTTCGCGTGATCATCTATGCCGGTGAACCCTTTCCGGCGCCGGCCTTGGCGCGGGTGATGCGCGCCCTGCCGAATGTCTCATTCTACAATTTCTTCGGACCGACCGAGACCAATGTTTGTCTGGCCCACCGGCTGACCGCGCCCCCTGCCGATGGGGCTGAGGTTCCGATCGGCACAGCCGCAAGTTTCGCCGATATCCGTCTGGTCGATCCGGCGGGGGCGGAGGTTGCCGCCGGCGCCATTGGCGAGATCCTGGTCGACGGCCCGACCGTCATGAAGGGCTACATTACGGCGAACGGATTTATGCCGGCTCCGCGCCCGTTTGCGACCGGCGACTTTGCCCGGCGCGGGCCGGACGATGCCTTGTATTTCTGCGGGCGGCGGGATCAGCAAGTCAAGGTCCGCGGCATGCGCATCGAGCTGCCGGCGGTGGACGATGCACTGCTGACGTATCCGGGTGTCAGCGAAGCGGCGACGTTTGTCATCGGCCAGGATCTGGTCGCGTGTGTCGGGGCTCGCGATCCGATCGACGAGGCGGCGCTGGCAGCCCATTGCCGATCACGACTGGCGCCGGGATCGCAGCCGCATCGCTTCGTCAGGTTGGGGTCATTCCCCCGCCTTAGCAACGGTAAGGTCGACAGAGTCGGCCTGAAAGCCCAAGTCTCTAATTGAGTATCCGTCGACGGTTTCAGGGTTGGATCCAGGAGTGCGCGCATGACGATTATTGACACCAGGGATACTGGACACATGAGCGACGACATCGAGCGACAGGTCGTTGAATTCATTCGCGGCCTCAATCCGGCAAACGCATCCGTCGAACCCTCGACGGACTTGATCGCCAGCGGCTTGCTCGACTCGCTGGCAATCCTCGAAGTCATTGCCTTCGCGGCACAGCGCTTTTCAGCGACCATTCCGGCCCGCAAGCTAACGCCCGCCAACCTGCGGACCCCGCGCGCCGTGACCGCCCTCATCGTCGCGAGTGCCCGATGACATCCGATCCGCAGGGCGAAAGCGACGAGGACTTGCGCATTGCGCCGCTGACGCTCGCGCCTGATGTGATCGCGCACTTCATTGCCGAGGTTTATGATTCCTACGGTCACGGCACCTCGTTCGTGCCGCGTTGGACGGCGGCGTTTCTCGATCACGTGGTTTTCAAACATCCCGAAACCACGCCCGATCACGCGCTCGGAGCCTATGTCGGCGACCGGCTCGTCGGTATCATCATGGCGCAGCCGCACGAGGTGTGGATTGGGCAAACGCGGCATCGCGCCGCCTATAGTTCCTGGCTTGCGGTTACGCGCGAAGGCGCCCGGTATTTCGCCGCGTTGCAGCTCGTCAATGCGCTTCGCGACCGGCTCCGAGCGCGCGGCGTCGAAGTCATTTTCGGCCTCGCCTATCGTTCCGGACGCAGCGTCGGATTGAACTTCTGGGAAGGCTTCGCACGCGCATTTCCCACTGAAATCACGATCGGTCCGGACCTCAAGTTCTGGTCACGCGTGCTCGACGGCCGGGCCTTCGCGAAAGCCGTCAAGAGCCCGCTCTTGCGTGTCGGTGCCTATGCCTCCTATGTCAGGCCGTTGTTGAAGCCGGCGGCAGATCCGTCCATCCGGCAATTTGCCGGCGCCGACTTCGACGTCTGCGCGGCCATCATGACGAATGCGGGCAGCAAATTGCGGATTGCGCCGTCACCGTGGGAACTCGCCAGCGCTCAAGCTGCAGACCAGGGACCGCAAACCCTCGTCATGCATGGCGCCACGGGTGCGCAAGCGTTCGGCGCCTATCACATCCTGCCGATGGAGGATGCCGGTTCCTTGCGGCTTGCGATGATTGAGTTACTCAATGCGCAACCTGGAACCCGCGGCATCGGCCGGTTGTTGACGCACCTTCTGTGGCACGCGAAAGCCTCGGGCGCATCGCTGGCCGTCATCCCCCGCAAGCCCCACCTGTCGGCGGCGTTCATGCTGGCGGCCGGTTTTGTCCCGTATGAGGCGGGTTTTAAGATGCTGTACATGCCGCTAACGGCCAATATCCCGCAGCGCATGCCCGCGAATTTCGACATGCTCGTCCGTTAGTTGGGCGATAGTTCTGGCAAAATTCTTCAATTGTCGACGATGAAGCGGCGACGGGCACCACCTCAAATGGCGTAGAGCGCCTTATATTTCGTCGTCAGATAGCTCATGTAAGGTTCGATGCTCAACGGTTTGCCTGTAGCACGAGCCACCAGCGCGTCGACGCCGAATTTGCGGCCATGCTGGTAGATGTTGGTTTTCAGCCAGCCGTGCAACGCCTGGAACTCGCCTTTCGCAATGTCTTTTTTGATCCCCGGTTTGGCCTTCAGCGCGGCCTCGAAAAACTGTGCCGAAAGAATATTGCCGATCGTATAGCCCTGGAACGAGCCGCCAAGGCCGCCCGCGAACCAATGCACATCCTGCAGCACGCCATCGCGATCGTCGAGCGCGCGCACGCCGAGATCGGATTGATAGCGCGCATGCCAGGCTTCGGGCAGATCCTCGACGCTGAGTTTGCCTTCGAGCAATTCGCATTCGAGATCGAAGCGGATCATGACATGTAGATTGTAGGTCACCTCGTCGGCGTCTGTGCGGATGAGCGTTCGCTCGACCTTGTTGATGGCGCGATAAAACGTGTCGAGGGAAATCTCCTTCAGCTGTTTCGGAAAGGCCGCCTGCAGCTGCGGATAGCTGTGCACCCAAAAATCGCGACTGCGCGCCACGAGATTTTCCCACAGCCGCGACTGGCTTTCGTGCACGCCGGCCGATGTGCCGCCATCCAAAGGTGGCGAAAGATCGTGCGAGACGCCCAATTCATAGAGCGCGTGGCCGGTTTCGTGCCACGTCGAGAACAGGGCGTCGGATAGGTCATCCTCCCGGACGCGCGTCGTGATGCGGATATCGTCGCGGGCAAAACCGGTCATGAAGGGATGCGCCGTCTTGTCGAGGCGGCCGCGGTTCAGATCATAGCCGAAATCCTGGGCGATCTTGATCGCGAATGCGAGTTGCGGCGCTTCCGGATAGTTTTTCCTGAGACACCCGTCGTCGGCAATGGGCGCAGCCGTGATCTTGGCCGCGAGCGGCACCAGTTCGGCGCGCAGCTTGCCGAAGAGGGCGCGGGTTTCAGCAACGGTGACGCCTTCGTCCGGCCCGATCAGCGGGTCCATGATGTGGGCGGCACCGGGAAAAAATCCAGCGTACTCGCGGGAAAGCCCGAGCGCCTGTTCGAGATGCGGGCGCATGCTCGCGAAATCGTTGGCGGGGCGGGCGACTGTCCAAGCGTTGTATGAGGCCGAGGCGGCAGCGCTGGACCGCGCAACGAATTCAGCGGGAACCCGGATCGACCGCTCGTAGTCGCGGCGCAGCACCCGCAGCAGGCAAGCGTCGTCGTGGTCCGGCGGCAACGTCGCGGCATGGGGCTCAAGCTTGTCGAGCAGGCGGCCGATGGCTGCATCGATGCGCTTCTTGTGGGCGATCTCCGAGAGCCTGGCCATCTGCCGGCCGCGCGCCACTGCGCCACCCGCCGGCATGTAGGTCGATTGATCCCAACTCAACACCGCCGCAGCCGAAGCGATGTCGGAAATCTCCTGCAGACGCTCTTTGAGGGCCTGCAGATGGGTCTCAGCCGGCGTTTTCCTGGGCTTCGGTGACGTCGCAGCCGCACGTATTTTTGTTGCCGTTGTCATGATCTGGTCCTTCATCGGACTGCGGACTGCGAACTGCGAACTGCGCGAAAAGCTCCGTCGCGGCACCAATGCGAACCGCGCCGCCTCCCGCGACTGTCCAAGCTGCCGCGCTCAGAAATTGACTTTGTCGCCGCCCTTGAGTTGCAGGATTTCGCGCGCATCCTCAGGCGTCGCGACCTCAAGGCCCAGCGCTTCGATCATCTGGCGGGCGAGTTTCACCTGCTCGGCGTTCGATTTGGCAAGCTTGCCCGGACCGGCCCAGAGGCTGTCCTCCAGGCCGACGCGGACGTTGCCACCGAGGGCAATGGCCTGCGCCGCGATCGGAAGTTGATTGCGCCCGGCACCGAGCACGCTCCAATGATACTCATCGCCAAACAGCCGGTCAGCGGTGCGCTTCATGTGCTGCACGTCTTCCGGGTGCGGGCCGATGCCGCCGAGGATGCCAAAAACCGATTGGATGAAGAACGGTGGCTTGACGATGCCACGATCGGCGAAGTGGCGCAGCGTATAGAGATGGCCGATGTCGTAGCACTCGATCTCGAAGCGCGTGTTGTTCTTTGCGCACGTGGTCAGGATGTTCTCGATATCGACGAACGTGTTCTTGAAGATGCGGTCGCGGCTGCCTTCGAGATAGGGCTTCTCCCAGTCGTACTTGAACTCTTTCTGGCGCTCGAGCATGGGGTAGAGCCCGAAATTCATCGATCCCATATTGAGTGAGGCCACCTCCGGTTTGAGAACCGCGCAGGGGCCGAGCCGCTCCTCAACCGACATGGTCGGCGCGCCGCCCGTCGTGATGTTCAGCACGCAATTCGAGCGTTGCTTGATGACCTTCAGAAACGGCAAAAACGCCTCGGGTGACTGGTCCGGCTGGCCGTTCTTGGGATTGCGCGCATGCACGTGGACGAGTGCTGCACCGGCTTCAGCCGCCCCAATGGCGGCATCGGCGATTTCTTCCGGGGTGATCGGCAGATAGGGCGACATCGATGGTGTGTGAATCGCGCCCGTCACGGCGCAGGTGATCATGACTTTGCGTTTCTTGACGGTCTTGGCCATTTTGAATCCTTTGTCAGCGATGCTTCGTCATGTGACTGGACGGTGTCCCGCTATAGCCTGACACCTTGCCCGCTATAGCCTGACACCTTGCCCGCTTTAGCCTGACACCTTGATAGCGCAATTGATATCAATAGTGACCTCGGCACTGAGCGATTTCCAACAATTGGTCCTCGGCAGAACCGATCACGCGATAGACGAGCCGATGCTCCTGATCGATCCGCCGCGACCACCAACCGGCGTAAGCGTGCTTGAGTGGTTCGGGTTCGCCCAGCCCCTCAAACGGCCGCCTTTAACCCGGATCATGCAACAGACGCACGCGCGAGCCGCCTGACTTGGCGGGCGTGCGCCGTCGTCCGGTCCGCAGCACCGTTTTGCGACCACTCGCTGTGCAACGCGTTCGGGGTTGATCTGCCTCGCTCGGCGGCTCATTGGGCCACTCGGCCCCGTACTTCATCCCGACGGTGATAGGCCGAGGGCGATGGTGCGGAACAAGGTTTTCTCCACGCAACTCGTCGGCAAGTGCACGCGGATGCGGCGGCCGTGCTCGATGATGCGTGCAGCGATCTTCAACAAGTACAGGCGCAGCGTGTTGAACTCGGCCTTGGCCAGCGCGTGGTCTTGCGGGATCGCCGCGCGCACGGTGTGCATCAACCAGAATGCCGCGGTGTGCAGCATCAACCGCACCTGATTGGCGGTCGCCGAATGACATGACGTGCGGTCCGACGCGAGTTGCGCTTTGTGCAGCTTGATCAGGTTCTCGGCTTGGCCCCGCTGACAGTAGACGCCTTCGTAGAGACGCTCGGGATCACCATCGAGCGACGTCACGACGTAGCGGATGTCGATCTCTTGGCGCATGGCCTTGAGGTCTGCCGGCGTCGGATCGGGATGCAATGACGCTTCGATGCGCGCGATCACGCGGCGCGGCGCCGACCAGCTGCCGGCCTGATAGTCGAGGGCTTTGTAGCACCGTGATTTCGGCGCATCCGACAGGGCGTGCCAGAAGCGCAAGTGATCGGCGGCTTCAGCGACCATCGCATCGAGAACGCTG
>JANXRM010000225.1 GCA_025353015.1 Hyphomicrobiales bacterium | reverse complement strand
CCGCCGGCGACGCACGCGCGCTTGGCTATCAGACCGGAGCCTTCGAAATTGCTTATTCCAACTCGGTGATCGAGCATGTCGGCACGTGGGAAGATCAGGTCCGGTTCGCGGCCGAGATCCGCCGCGTCGGGCAGCGCTACTACGTGCAGACGCCCTACAAGTGGTTCCCGATCGAGCCGCATTTCGTGGCGCCGTTGATACATTACCTGCCAAAGTCGATGCAGCGGCATCTGACGTGGCTTGGCGCCTGGTACTGGACGGTAAAGCCGGATCGCAAGGGTATCGACAGCTATATCGACGAGATCCAGCTGCTCGACGTCAAGCAGATGAAAACGCTGTTCCCGGACGCGGAAATCATGCGGGAACGGTTCTGTGGCATGACCAAGTCGCTGATTGCTGTACGCCGTTAAGGCTTAGCGGCCCAGGTTCACCGACGGGGCCGCGTGCGCCGCGGCGGCGGCGCTGGCGCTTCTTCCTCGGGGGCAGGTTCAACAACCGCTGGGGCAATTGCCGGTTGGCCGCCTTCGCGTGGCGGGCCTGCAACCGGGGCTGGAGCCTTGGCAGCCACGGGGCGGGCAATTGGGTTGCATTCCGTCAGCCAGACGTCGAAAACCGGATGCTCGACGGCATTCAACCCCGGGTTTTCCGCGAACATCCAGCCGCTGAAAATCCGCTGCTCTTTACCGTCAAGGAGGATTTCCTGCACCTCGACGAAGGACGTCGTTTTCGGCGGTTCGGTCGGCGGGCGGGAATAGCAGGCCCGAGGCGTCACCTTCAGTGCGCCGAAACGGACCGTCTCGCCCATTTTGACTTCAAGCTTGGAAATCCGGGCTGTGACCTTGTCGAGTGCTGCGAATACGGCAATGCCGTTTTCAACGCGCTGGGCTGATGCTGCAACTGGCCAGAGCAGAGCTGCGGCAATAGCTGCAAATCCGAACACCAAGCCCGCCAAACGACGGACGGTTCGTTCCCAACGAGTTGGCGTCCCGTCGTCTGACCGCAGTGGCTGCCGTTGAACCGTCATGCCGCTCTTGATCCCCGGCTCCCAATGTGCACCACATCCGCAACGGCCAGCCGCCATTCCTGTGGCGAGTCTTCGGCGTGAGCTACGACGCTCTCATAGACAGTTTTAAAAGCGGCGCGACCGTGGCGAAACGACCAATCCCCCGTCGCATAACCGGTCAATCGGGCTTCCAGGGCGTATAATCGCCCGTCGCCGCCGGCCGTGTTCCGGACGCTAAAATCGAGCCCGGTGGTCTGTAGGCGCCCGGCGTTCCGGTCATGTTGGGGCGGTGCGCCTTCTGCCAGGGGCGAGGCTGGTAATTTTCCTCGGTCGGCGGTTTATCCACCGTAAAATGCATCCAGCCATGCCAGTCCGGCGAAATGTTGGACGCCTCGGCCCCATCCTTGAAGGTGACCCACCGCCGGGGAACACCCAGCGGACCAATCCCCTTGGACTGGACATAATAGCGGTTGCCCATCTCATCGGTGCCGACGTGGCGGCCGCGGAGCGCTGTATAGATGCGGTTCGACCACGTATTGCCGCCCCACCAGCTAAAGATTTCGCTGAAGATGCCCATGCCCGACGTCCCTCGCGCCCCGATCGACAAAGTCCCGTACTTCCCGCCGAAGCGGAATCCTGTCCGCATATGCCACCGGGGGCAATGCGTTGTCCAGCGCCAGGGCAGGTGTGCGGGGGCATCCTCGGCCGGCCCTGTCAGCCGACGTAGGAGCCGCCGTTGATATCGAGCACAGCACCTGAAACGTAGGACGCGGCCGGCGACAGCAGCATCATGATCATCCAGCCGATTTCCTCAGGGCGGCCCATGCTGCCGCGCGGCAGGGCTTTGGGATCGACCGTCGAGCCCGCCGTCATGCCGGTCTTGACCGGGCCAGGGGCGACGCCGTTGATGAGCACGCCACGGCCGACCGCCTGCCGCGATAGCCAGCGCACGACCACATGCACCGCTCCCTTGGACGCGGAATAATCGATCGGGGTCGACAGCGAGGTGCCGCCCGTCCGCCCCGCAACCGACCCGATCATCACGATGGAGCCGCCGCCGCGTGGTGCCATATGCTCGATCAGTGCCATGCCGAGATCGATCGGTACGCGCACGTTGACGTCCATGGTCTGGTGGAAGCGTTCGCGGGGCGACGGCGCCTTGTGCAAGGCCGTGCGGCCGAGAATTCCGGCGCAATGGGCCATGGCGTCGATCGGGCCTTTGGCGATCATGCGGTCGATGAAGCCGTCCTCGGTAAGGTCGCCTTCCAGCGTATCGGCCTCGGCTCCCTTGGCCTTGATTTCGGCGGCGATCTCGCCAAGCGGTGCGCGGTCGATCAACAGCAGTTTCGCGCCGAGCTCGGCCGCGATCAGCGCGGTGGCACGGCCGATGCCATTGGCGGCACCCGTGACGGCAACCGTTTTGCCCTCGAATGAAAGCGGCTTCGGCAATAGCCGTGTCCCCGTGGCGGTTGCCTTTGCCTTTTTCGACTTTGTTGCGGTCATTTGCTTTGCTCTCCCCGGCTGGCGTCGCCTAATAGTCGGTCCTGGACGTGCCTGTTTGTCAACCGGTCGCGTCAATTTCGCATCAATGGAGGCGCGGTGATGCAGGATGCCCGGCAAACATCAGGTCAGGCACCGGGCGCGGGCCGGACACCGGTTCGGCCCAGCTACCTGTCGCATTTCGTGCCGAAACTCGTGATCGCTTTGCGCGAGGGCTACACGCTCCCGACGCTTGGCCGGGACATGATTGCGGGGTTGACGGTTGCAGTGCTGGCGTTGCCACTGTCGATGGCCATTGCGATCGGTACCGGTACGACGCCGGACCGCGGCCTTATTACCTCGGTTGTCGCGGGATTTTTAATTTCAGCACTCGGCGGTAGTCGCGTTCAGGTTGGCGGGCCTGCCGCGGCGTTCATCGTCATCAACGCAGCCGTCATTGCGCAACATGGCATTCCAGGGTTGATGACGGCGACCTTTCTTGCCGGCTTTATTCTGATTGCCGCGGCGCTGCTCCGCCTGGGAGCCTTCATCAAATATGTGCCGGGACCTGTCATTCTAGGCTTCACGTCGGGCATCGGCGTCATCATTGCTTTCGGCCAGATCAAGGATCTGTTGGGCATCCAGGGCAGCGTTCCCGGCGACGTTCTGCACAAGATTCCGGCACTCTGGGCGCTGCGGGAGACGGTCAGTCTGCCGGCACTTTCGGTTGGTGTCGTGACGCTGGCGATCATCAGTGGTTTCAAAGCCTGGAAGCCGGCCTGGCCGGGCTTACTGTTCGCGGTGGCGGGTGC
>JANXRM010000181.1 GCA_025353015.1 Hyphomicrobiales bacterium | reverse complement strand
CATCAGGGCGCGGGCGATCGCGAGCATCTGCTGCTCGCCGCCCGACATCGTGCCGGCGCGCTGCGCGGCGCGTTGCTTCAGGACGGGAAACAGGTCCTGCACGCGGGCGAGATCGGCATCGAACGTGGCGGCGGCAGCCTTGTTCAGAATCGCGCCCATCTGCAGGTTTTCCGTCACCGTCATGCGCGGAAAGATGCGGCGGCCCTCGGGCGCCTGGGCGATGCGCAGCCGCGCGATCTCGTGCGTTTCGAGGTTGGTGATGTCGCGGCCGGCATAGACGATGCGGCCAGCGCGGGCGCGCGGCTTGCCGAAAATGGTCATCATCAGCGTCGATTTGCCGGCGCCGTTGGCCCCGATCAGCGTGACGATTTCGCCTTTTTGAACGTCGAGGTCGACCCCCTTCAGTGCTTGAATATTTCCGTAGTAGGTTTCGACGCTGCGGATGGCGAGTAAGGGATCAGGGATCAGGGCTCGGGAATCAGGGGAAGTTTTGGGTGCCGGGGGGCCAGGATCAGCGTTCATCGGGGCCGTCCCTGGAAAGAGGTTCTTGTTGCAGGCGTGTCAGAAGTGAATTGAGCATGCGACCGATTTCAGTGGCAAGCTGTTGCGCCATCTTGGCTTGGGTGTCTTCCATCAACCCCACTTTGACGGCCAGCATGACGAGTGTTTCCGTCTCGGACAATGAACCTCGCGAAATACGAATGAACCGAGCGTAATCCTTCCGCGTGCCGCGTCCGTGACCTTCCGCAATATTTGCGGCGACCGATGTGGAGGCACGAAGGAGCTGACTCGTCAGGCGATACTGTTCCTCCCGGGGAAAGCTCTTCGTGATCCGATAGGCCTCGGCTGCCAATTCCATGCTCTTCTGCCAAACAATGAGATCCCTGTAGGACTGAATAACCGACAAGCGCTACCCCCTGATCCCAGGCCCCTGATCCCTGATCCCTACTTCTTCGTCTTCCACCCCGAGATACGCAGCGATAACTTTGGGATCATTCCGCACGTGCTCCGGCGTGCCGTCGGAAATTTTGGTGCCGTATTCCAGGACCACCACGTGGTCGGATATCTCCATGACGACGGACATGTCGTGCTCGATCAGCAGGATGGAGACGCCGCTGTCCTGCCGGATGGCGCGCAGCAGGGCGTTGAGTTCCGCCGATTCGCGGGGGTTGAGGCCTGCCGCCGGCTCGTCCAAGCAGAGCAGCACGGGCTCGGTACACATGGCGCGCACGATTTCTAGCCGCCGCTGCGCGCCGTAGGGCAGTGCACCCGCCGCATCGTCGGCGCGGGCGGTGAGGCCGATCTTGTCCAGCCAGGTGGCCGCTTTTTCCACGGCCTGTCGCTCGGCGGCCTTGTAGCTCGCGGCGCCGAAAAGCCCGGTGAACCAGCCAGCGGCCTGCATCAATTGGTTATGCTGCGCGACGACGAGGTTTTCGAGCACCGTCATGCCGGGGAAGAGGCGGATGTTCTGGAAGGTACGCGCGACGCGGGCTTTCGCTGCAATCTCGTAATCGGGCATGCGCTCGAGCAGAAAGACGCCGGGGGTTTGTGGCTGGGTGGCGCCAGGGCTCCAGCGTCCGCCCAACCGTGTGGTGGCAACGATCTGCGCAGGATCATGGGTGCCTTTTATCAGCGCCATGCGGCCGGAGGTCGGTTTGTAGAAACCCGTGATGCAATTGAAGACCGTGGTTTTGCCCGCGCCATTCGGGCCGATGAGTGCCGTGATCTCGCCAGCCTTCGCTGTGAATGACAGATCGTTGATGGCAATCAGGCCGCCGAAGCGCATCGTCATGTGTTCGACGATCAGCAACGGTGCGCCCGGCGGGGTTTTGGGCACGCGGAACATCATCAGCCGTGCCCCTCTTTGACGAGGGTGCCAGACACGGCTTTTCGTTCCTTGAGGAAAATCGAGGGTTCGCGCTCTGATATGAGACCGCGCGGCTTCCAGATCATCATGGCGATCATGGCGGCGCCGAAAATCAACATGCGGTACTGCGCCGGATCGAACGTCGGACCAAAAATCGATTTCAGCCAGTCGAGTTCGCGCAGCAATTCCGTACCACCGATGACGGCGAAGGCCGACAGCGCGACACCCAGGAGCGAACCCATGCCGCCAAGCACCACCAGCGCCAGGATGGTCGCGGATTCGATGAACTCGAAGGACTTCGGGTTGATAAAGCCTTGCCGGGCCGCAAAGAACGCGCCGGCGAAACCACCGAAGCCAGCGCCGATCGCGAACGCGGTGAGCTTGGTTGACGTCGTATCGATGCCGAGAGAGCGGCAAGCGATTTCGTCCTCGCGCAACGCCTCCCAGGCGCGCCCGACGGGCAGACGGCGCAGCCGATTGGTCGTGTAGGCCGTCAGCAATGCCAACGCCAGGATGACGAAGTAGAGAAAGATCGACCGGTAGATGGTGGGTGAGCCTGAGAGCCCGAAGACCTCACCGAAGGTCCGGTCGCCGGTGGCGCTGGCGAACGGCAGCCCGAAGAACGTGATGCGCGGCGTCTGGATACCTGTGTCGCCCTTGGTGACCTCGGTCCAGTTGACCAGAACGAGACGAATGATCTCGCCAAAGGCCAGGGTGACAATGGCGAGGTAGTCGCCTTTGAGGCGGAGCACGGGAAAACCGAGAATGACGCCCCACAGCGCCGCGAGTAGCCCGGCGATGGGCAGGCAGATCCAGAAGGCCCACACACCAAGTGCGGGAAACGTGGCGGGGATCACTTGCGTGGCGATCAGGGCGTAGGCATAGGCGCCGACGGCGTAGAACGCGACGTAGCCGAGATCGAGCAGTCCCGCGAGGCCAACGACGATGTTCAACCCCCAGCCCAACATGATGTAGATCAGGATCTGGACGCCGAAGTTGTCGACCCACTTGATGGCGCCCGCTGTGCCCGTCAGTGCCAGCATCAGGAATGGAAATGCAACCAGGGCAACGAGCGCGCCAGTATTGGCGTGTTTCGCGCAGTGGCCACCGAACCTTGCCGCGAGTCCCTCAGGCATTGCGGGTAGGGCGGCCGCCCATCGGTCACGCTCGACATGGAGGGCGTACGCCAGCGCCGACTGAAGGGCCGTTCCGCAGGCGAGAAGACCCAAGGCAATCAGGAATTCCGAACCGCCTTTGTCGAGCGTGGCCTCGAATAAACTGCCCAGCCCGTGAAACGCGCGAATGAGAAAAAACAGCAGGAGTGCCGATAGGACGAGATAGAGCGCTTCGGCGGGCCATTGGCTTCGCAAACCGAAGAGCCGCCAGCGCAACCCGCAGGCAAACGCGATCAGCATTGCGGACGCAAGCAACAGGAAGCGCTGCTCGACGATCAGGTGGTTCGAGATATCCTGGCTGAGCTTCAACGCCAGCAACGGCATCGATAGTCCGAACGCCAGCAACATCGCGACGCCTGCGTAGCGCAGTTGCCGGATGAATGTGATGGGCTCCGAATGGTTGTACGCAGACGTGCCGGTTAGGCTCGGAGCATTCGCGGCTTGGGCCGAGGGCTCGGTCATCGGCTCATACTTTCTCGACTTCAGGACGCCCGAGCAATCCCGATGGCCGGAAGATAAGTGTCACCGCCAGGATCGAGAACGCGGCCACATCCTTGTAGTCGGCGGAGACGTAGCCGCCCCACATCGCCTCGATGAGGCCGATCATCAAGCCGCCCAGCACCGCGCCGGGTAGCGAACCGATGCCACCGAGAACTGCGGCCGTAAAGGCTTTCACACCCGGCACGAAGCCATCCGAGATGTTCACGCTGCCGTATTGAATGACGTAGAGGAGGCCCGCCACGGCTGCGAGGGCGGCACCCATGATGAAGGTGATCGAGATCGTGCGGTCGACGTCGATGCCAAGCAGGGCTGCCATCTTGATGTCCTGCTCGCAGGCGCGCTGGGCCCGCCCCAACGGCGTGCGCTGCACGAGATACCAGAACAACGCGAGCAAGCCGCCCGTCACCGCGACGATGAGAATCTGCTTGTAGGGGATCACGATGCCACCCGCCGTGCCGAGCGTGAGGAAACCGGTCACCAGCGGCGCCACCGACTTGTTGTTGGGCCCCTGTATGACCTGCATCAGATTGACCAGGAAAATCGACATGCCGATGGCCGAAATCAGGGGCGCAAGGCGGAACGATCCGCGCAAGGGGCGGTACGCGATACGCTCGATCATCCAGTTCCAGAGCCCAGTCAGGAGCATGCCAAGGATGAGCACGATCAGCAGCGCCAGCGCGACCGACGTGATGCCGAGGATCTGCGTGAGGACCAGATAAAAGATCAACGCGATAAACGACGACATCATGAAGACGTCGCCGTGGGCAAAGTTCACCATGCCGATGATCCCGTAGACCATCGTGTAGCCAATGGCGATCAGACCGTAGATGGAGCCGAGCGTGATCCCATTGACAGTCTGCTGGATAAAGTACTCCATGCCTCTGCACGTCTCCCCGACGATCAGGGCCCCCATGGAACACCAGAGTGGGCCTCCAGACAGTATCCGTAAGCCGCAGGCTAGCAGACCGGGGGGTCCCTCAACCAGCAATCGTCGCGATCGGCGCCCGACCGGCAATCGCCGCCGTAACAGCACTCATCTGCTGCAGTCCAGCCGGCAATCACAGTAGGCTGCTCGATGGCGGCGCGACGATCAAGCCAGCGCCGTGCCGCTCGCAGCTCCCCAATCTCAGAGCATATTGTGGCTGCCGTCACAGAACGGCTTGTCGTCGCTGGCCTTGCAGCCGCAGAGATTCTGCATCCCCGTGCTTTCGGCGACGAAGCGGAGCGGCGTGAACGTGCTGCCCTTATGGGCGCCATCGCAGAACGGTTGTTTGGCCGAACGGCCGCAAGTGCACCAGAAATAGGCTTTGCCTGCCTCCAGGTTCACCTGAAAAGGTCCCTTTTGAGCGCAAACCGGATCGTCAGCCACCGTAAGTCTCCATTCCCGAAGTTGTCGTTTCAGTTAGGCAGATTCGCGCGTGCCGCGCATCTTTCCAAACGGCGCCGTCACACGACGTTGAGCTTCACTCTTTCCGCGATCTTGGCGCCGGCGTCGTCGGTCCAGGTGAATTCGAACTCGCCGGGGCCGGGAACGCGCATCATGAACTGGAGGTAGGGATTTGCCGACGTGCCAGGATGCAGCGTTGCCTTGAATATTTCGCGACCCGCGTAGCTGGCGGAAAAGGCATTGATGATATCGCGTGGAACGGCGCGGCCTGCGGCATCCCGGCGTTGGCCCGTTTCCATGACATGGGCGATCAGCGTCTTGATTTCGATGATCTCACCCACTTTGGCGGTTTCAGGCAACTTGATCCGTGGTTTGCTCGCCATGGGTGATCCTCCTCAGCCGCCGCATCCGCCGATCGTGACCTTGACCGTCCGACGCGCGAGCAGAAAGCGGCCATCGCTCAATTCGGCAACGGCCACGACATCCTGCGTGCGGGATAAGCGCAGGCGGCTGCCGACGAAGGACGAGCCGGAGTCCGGCGTGAACGAGAACGAGGCAACGCCGGGTTGTGGGTTGGAGGTCGCCAAAACATGCAGTGCCTTGACGAAATCCGTCTCCGTCATGGGGCTTTCGACGGCAACGGTATAGGGCACGGTGTTGCCGTTTTCCGCGATCTCGGGAATGTCCAGCGTTAGTTTTCCGTCTGAGGGCTTGGCATCGCCCATAATCTTCTTCAAGGCGAGATCAAACTCCGAGAGCGCCGGCTTTGCGGCGGCTTGAGCGGCGAGCTCAGACGAACGCGAAGAGACACCCAGGAGACCTGCGACGGCCGCTGTTCCCGCGAGTATATCCCGGCGACGAAATGTCGCCGTGACGAGCCGGTTCATTTGGCCGTGCGGCATGCCGTCTCCTCTATGACGGGTCTCTGGCGGACCAGTCCTTCGCGGGGCATCTGAAAGCGATTGGTTTGAAGGTGGACATGGCCGCACCTTCATCGAAACGCTTTTGTCTATCCGCGATAGCATACTAGTGTGGCGTCTCGCAATTACCGACCAAAATTCTTGGACGGATTCTCTGGCGGAAATTGCGGAACGAGCTGCAAAGCGTGGAGCTTGAATTATTCCGGGGCCGAGATGAGACAGCGCCGGGCAACGGGTGCATTGGGATCGCGCCGCCGTGTGGCGGTGCGGTTGCTGTGCTCAGCGCTCGCTGGACTTTTGGCTGGAGGACTGTTCGCCGGTTTGACTTTGCTGTTGGGGCCGGCTGCGGCGCAGATCCCGCCTGATCTTGCCAAAATCACGGCGCTCGTCATGATCGAGGACCGGGGCTGCCCCTATTGTGTGCGGTTCGATGCGGAAGCCAGGGAGAGTTACGTCAATAGTCCGGAAGGCAAGTTGGCACCGCTTCTCCGGTATCGCCGGGGGGATCCCGCCATCGCGTTCCTTGCCCGGGTCGTCTATTCGCCGACGTTCGTGCTGCTGGTGGATGGCCAGGAGGTGGCGCGGTCGACGGGATATATGGGCGCGGAATTGTTCTGGATGGAGATCGCGCGGTTGATGCAGGCGTCGGGATTGAAAACGAATGGCTGAATTGGGAAACCGGACGAGCCTGGCAAGCCGGCCGGGTTTCGGGGACGCATGAGGCAGGCGGGCTCCGCGTATGGCGTCGCGATCGCCGCCGTCGTCCGGAGCTGATGCCATGTTACGTGCCATGTTACGTGCCATGTCACAATCCCGCCGTCCTGCGTCCCGGAAATCGGACGCTTTCTAAGTTCATGTTGTCCGTGCGAGAACAACAGTTAGTCAGATTTGTTCGAGAGACTGTCGCGGGGGAATTCCATGGCCGACAAAGAGACCGGACAAGGCGTGTTCACGTTTCCCTATATGGTCAGGTGGTTCTCACCGACGCTGCTGGCCAATGCGGCTGTGCGGGCGGCCGTTTCCCCGGTGTTCGGGACATTCGCCGATGCACGCTCCGCCCAGGCCAATGTCGACGGCTTCGCGCCGGACGAGCTGCGGGCCGCGGCCAGGCGCTACGACTATTCACAAGCAGCCCTTGCCGATGAGCAAGGCGCGGTCTGGGTCGACTATCTCGCCGATACCGGTGACGGCTTTGACTCCACCTATGCGATGGCGTCCCTCGTCGCGCAGCCGAGCCTGAGTGTGTCGCTGCGCGGCAGCAAAGAAACGGTTGTCCTGCCGGCGGGCAAGATTTTTATTCTGGGTGGCGACCAAGTCTACCCCTATCCCTCGCGGGAAGAATACCGGGATCGGTTCGTCCGGCCCTACGAAATGGCATTTTCAGACATCACATTGCCGCGCATCACGTTCGTCCTGCCCGGCAATCACGATTGGTACGACGGCCTCAACTCCTTCGATTTTCTGTTCTGCCAAGCCCGCTACGGGAATGCCGATGGCCGTATGGGAAGTCTCTACTTCACGCAGCATCGCAGCTACTTCGCGGTGCGCCTGCCTTACAACTGGTGGATCTGGGGCGCCGACATCCAGTTCTCGGACTATCTGGATTCAGGCCAGACCCGCTATTTCCAGGCCGTGGCAGATATCATGATGCAGCCGCGGCAGCCGGGCGAGCCCGAGCACAAGGTCATCCTGTGTGCCGCCGTGCCAGGGTGGCAATACGAGGAGCGCGAGGCTCACGCAGCCAATTCGAACATGCGCATCGTCGCGGAGATCGTCGAGAATGCCGGCGCCAAGGTGTGCTCGGTCGTGTCGGGCGACGCGCACCACTACTCCAGGTACTTTTCGAAACAGCTCGGCATAAGCCTCATCACGGCCGGCGGCGGCGGCGCCTTTCTGCATCCGACGCATCAGCTTTACGACAGCATCAAATACAGGTGGCTCGGCGGCGATCAGGATTTCTCACTCAAATGCCGAGCGGGGGCCGCGGGTGGGGCGCCGGAGGCGGCCGTCTATCCATCGCGCCCGGCGAGTTTCTGGCTCACCTGGGGCAATGTTTTTTTCCCGTTCTGGAACTATACCTTCGCGACGCTGCTCGGCACGCTCTACTGGCTGATGACGTGGATGTATTCGCAGACGCCGGTGGCGCGCGCCGATTGCTCGATCGGTGGCCAGCCGCAAGGACGTCCGCTGGTCGAGGATATCCTGGTCTACGGAGGTCAGAGTTGCGGCCTCAAGGGTGCGACGCTGGCGGCCAAGATCAACGATCTGATCGGTATCAGCCTGCAAGCCGGCATCTACCAATTCCTGCTGGGCATCCTCGGATTGCTGATGCTGACCGGGCTCATCATGTATGCGGACGCCCGCGCGCGCTGGAAAAAAGTGCTGATGGGGACCGTGCACTGGCTGGTGCATCTGTCGGCTATGGTGGCGCTCTATATGGCCGTCAATCATTTCGGCTATTGGAAATGGTTCGGTGACGGCACGCTGCGCTTTTTCTCACAGTACCTTGGCCAGTCGGCGAATGCGCTGCAGACCGCGGCCTATATGCTGCAGATGATCTTTGGCGGTGGCATCGTCGCGGGCTTCGTGTGGGGTCTTTACCTCTTCATTTCGTGTGCCTTCTTCAAGCGGCACTGGAATGATGCGTTTTCGGCGCTGCGGTCGCCGGACTATAAGAATTTCCTACGCCTGAAGCTCGAGCGTGACCGTTTGACGATCTATCCGATCGGGCTGTGGCGGACACCCACTCGGGTCGAATGGCGATTGGGGAAGGACGCGACGGCCGGTCGTTATGTTCCGCTGACGAAGCTGTCTCCGGAACTTATCGACGGCCCCATCGTCGTCGAGGCCGTGAATATAGCTGCGCGCGGCGGGCCTGAAGGCACAAGCCCGAACGCTTGAAGAGCCGGGGAGGCGTGCCAGGGAGGCGGACATGCCGATCGAATTTTCGGTCATCACGGACGAAGTCTCGCCTGATCTGGGCGTGGGTTTGCGCTTCGCCGCGGCGGAGGGGCTGAGAACCATCGATATCCGCTCCATCGGCGGCGTGAATTTCCTCTCGATCCAGCGCGGGCGCCAAACACAGATCGCGCGGGAAATTCGCGATGCTGGCTTTCGCGTCGGCTGTTTTGCGACACCGCTGCTGAAGTGGCCGGCGCATGGGCGAACGAGCAATGCCGCCGGCGATCAGTTCGGG
>JANXRM010000146.1 GCA_025353015.1 Hyphomicrobiales bacterium | reverse complement strand
GCCGCCAGGAGCTCGGCATCGCGAAGGCGGAGTGGGCGCTCAAAGTCGCCGAACGCAATTTCGCCAAAGAGATACTCGCGCAAACCGTGATTAAGGCCGAAAGAGCAGGTCTGACGGTTTTTTCCGACCCCCGAGATTACGAAGGCAAGCCGTTTGGGATTGGTGAACGCCTGATGCTTCTGGCCAGGCCGGGAGAGGCGGAACTCAAGATCTCGCTGCCGGTCGCGGACTCGATTGTGCTGCGCCCCGGGCTGAAGGTGAAGGCGTTCCTTGACGCTGATCCGCTCAATGCCGCCGATGCAATTATCTCGTCTGTCGACTTTCAAGTGCGCGTCGACGATTCGCAAACTGCGAGCTACTCGGTCACGGCGCTGCTGAACGAAGAATTGAAAGATCCGAACTTTGGTTCCCGTGGCACGGCCCAGATCTCGGGCGAGCGCGCACCGCTGTTCCTATACGTATTTCGTCGGCCATTGACCGCATTGCGCCAGAGGTTTGGACTGTGAGGACGCCACACCGCGAGGTCCCGAGCGCGATACCGGAGTTGCGCCAGGATCTCCGCCTCGTCGGCGGCATTACGGATCGGGCCGGCAACAGACTCTGGAAAGTCTACGACCCGATCCGCCATCGCTACGTCGCACTGAGCCGCAAATACTACGCTCTATTGGATGTCTGGCCCGACGCAGCCAGCGCCGACGCAATCGCCGCCGCAGCCTGGGACAGGCACGCCGAACTCGTCACGGTCGAAGACGTTCAGTCGTTTTCACAATTCCTATTGTCCAACGGACTGGCGCTGTCGTCGACGCCGGATGCCTGGCGGCAATCGTTTGCAGCCGTCGAGAAGCATCGATCTGCATATATGATGCGCCTCGTGCACAACTACCTGTTCTTCCGTGTTCCCCTCCTGAGACCGGAGCCATTTTTGCGAACCTCACTGCCGAGCGTGCGGTACCTTGGCAGTTGGACAACCGCTATCATTCTTGCGCTATTTGCCGTGGGCGGCCTGTTTTTGGTATCGCGCGAGTGGGATCGTTTTCTGGCCTCGGCGGCCGACCTCGCAACTCTGACCGGTGCCACGGGCGTGGTTGGCGCTATTGTCGTGGTGAAGGTGTTTCACGAGCTCGGGCACGGTTACACGGCAGTGCACTTTGGTTGTCGGGTTCCATCGGCCGGCGTGGCTTTCATCCTTGGCGCGCCATTGCTGTACGTCGATGTCACCGATAGCTGGAAGTTGGCGTCGAAGAAAGAGCGGCTGATTATTGATGTGGCCGGTATTGCGGTCGACCTGGCGGTGTCGATCCTGGCAACATTGCTATGGGTGTTCCTGCCCGATGGCACGATAAAGAACGCCGCATTTTCCTTTGCAACCGCGGGCTGGGTGACCAGCCTGATGTTCAATCTCAATCCGTTCATGAAATTCGATGGCTACCATCTCATCGCGGACGGATTGTCCATGCCGAACTTCCAGGATCGCGCGATTGAAGTGGCGCGTTGGCGGCTCCGCGAAGTCTTGTTCGGGCTCAGTTTACCTGCGCCCGAGGCACTTGCAACGCGGCTTCGCACGGCGATGGTCCTGTATGGTTGGGGCATATGGCTATACAGAGCGGTCGTGTTTACGGGTATCGCCGTCACTGTCTATCAATACTTTTTTAAGGCCATCGGTATCCTGCTGTTTGCAGTTGAAATCGGCTACTTCATCCTTGCGCCACTGTGGCGGGAACTGAAAGCTTGGTCCGAAATGCGCAAAGCCATCGCAACGTCCCGGCGCGCTTGGACTTCAATGGCATGCCTGCTTGTAGCCATTGCAGCCCTGGTCACTCCGTGGTCAACGATCGTCGACGTCCCGGCTGTGCTTGAGCCTGTGCACGTCGCGCCGCTGCATATCCCGGTCCCGGCAAAGGTCGTTTCGATCGCAGTTGAGAGCGGCACTTTTGTCCGTGCCGGCGCGCCTTTGATGGAACTCTCGTCGAGTAATCTCGAGCAGGAATTGAAACTGGCCCGCCTGAAGGCCGACATCATCGACACACGTTTGGCACGATTGGCCGGCGATGCCAGCGACAGAGAGTCAGCGGTTGTCCTCGAGCGCGAGCGCCTATTGCTCGAGCAGAACATCGTCGGCTTACGCCAGCGCATAGCAGAGCTGCGCGTCGTTTCGCCGTCGTCCGGCACTGTTACATCACTGATGCCGTACGCGTCGACTGGCCGCTGGGTCACACCGCAAGAGCCGGTCGCGGTGCTGGTGAGCGACAAGGGGGCAAGAGTGAGAGGATTGGTAGAGGCTTCGGATCTCGCCAGGCTACGACCCGGCATGCGCGCAAAATTTATTCCCAACGACCTGCACCAAGACGCCATCGACTGCATCGTGACAAGCGTCGCACAGACCAATTCGAACTCGCTCGATCAACGAGAACTCGCGTCGAGTTACGGGGGCACCATCGCAACGCGCCTGGGCAAGGGTGGCAAAGCTGTGCCGTCGGCTGCTCAGTACGCGGTGACCGCGTCAATCAAAGATCAAACCGTCTCCGTAACATTACGAGCGGTCCAGCCGCAGCCGCAGATCGGCATGTTGATTGTTCATGGCGACCAGCAGAGTATTCTTCATCGATTTTGGAATCGAATATTGATCGTCTTGGTCCGAGAACGTGGCTTTTGATGAGACCTGCCGTTTGCAGTTTGCGAAAAAGCGTCCATGCTTGACCTGGGGTCACCACTCACATCAGGCGCTTGAGTTGGGAACCAATTTGGGGCCGATAAATGAACCATTGAAGTTATCGTTGTGCTTCAATCAATCTTGGCGGAGAGGGAGTCTGCCGACGAACAAACAAAATCAGAGCCTTAGCGGTTATCGTGAACTTTCCCCCCCACGCAAATCCAGGGGAATCGCGTTTGACTATTGCTGATTTCGCTTGAGATCCGGCGAATCGCGGATTCGTGAGAGGACTCCCAGGCTGCCAGGGAGGCCCCGATGCTGCAGGTTCTCGAGCACTTCTCGGTTTTGACGGACCCGCGCGCCGCCAACGCGCGTCACGACCTTAGCGAGATTATGTTCATCGCGATCGCGGCGACGCTCGCTGGGGCGAAGACGTGCGTGGAAATGGCCGAGTTCGGCGAGGCCAAGGAAACGCTGCTGCGCACGGTGCTGGAGTTGCCGCACGGCATCCCTGCGGATTACGGCGATTGCGGACAGCGAATACGATTGAAGCCGGACAGCGGTACGACGACGCCGGACAGTGCCA
>JANXRM010000113.1 GCA_025353015.1 Hyphomicrobiales bacterium | reverse complement strand
TCGAAGATCCCCATGCGCCGGGTCAAGGGTGCTGCAATCTCGCCGATGTCGAAATCGAACTTTTGCGGTTCCGTGCGCTGGCTGGCCTGATCCTGCAGCAGGCGTTCGATCGACTGGATCCGGTCGTCGATCATCAGCAGGCCTTCGTCGGCATCGGTCGTGGGGGCGGCAAGGGCTGCCTTTTCGACGACAGCGAGGCGCTCGGAAATGACCGATGTCGTGCGCAGACTTTCGCCGAAGCCTGATCGAACGGCCTGCTCGAGGCCGCCGATTCGTCCGACCAATTCCGTGACGGCAGGGCTCGCGGCTGGCGAGCTCGGATTACGGACGGCTGTCTCGATCGTGGTCAGGCGTTCGGCCAGTGCCGACCAATTCCGGCCGCGTTCACCGGCGCCAGCCTCGACCAGGCGCTCGATCGCTTGAATTCTGTCGGCAAGGCCGCCGGTGACGCGCATCGTCTGCGATAATTTTGCGTCGAGACCCTGCTCGAAGCCGGCGATGCGCTCGAGCACCGGCTTGTGGTCGACGGCGAAATCTGGCGTGCTCGACGACGGCAGCGTGGCGAGCGCCGTTTCGAGACCTTGCAACCGCTGGCCAAGCGCTGCCCAGTTGCGGGCGCCCTCGCCAAGGCCCCCATGCACGGCTTTTTCCAGCGTCTGGATGCGATCGGAGAGTTGCACCGTCAGGCGCGTCGATTCGGGCCTCGCCTGCAGGCTACGCTCCAGCGTTTCCAGCCGTTGCGCGAGATCGTTGCGCAAGGAGGCGGCATCGCCGCGCTGAGCGACGATGTCACGCTGGGTATCGCGGATGAGATCGGCGATGGCCTTGCGTTCGCCCGAGACTTCGAGATGCAACTGTCGGAGGCTCTCCTCCATCAGCGCGATCCGATTTGAGACCGCGTCGAAGGCGGCATAGGCGACGGGCGGCTGCGGCGCGACGGGCATGGGGTGTTGTTGGCGCGACTCGGGAACCACGGCGTCCCGGCGCCAGTCCGGCGTGTGGCGGCGCAGCAGTTGAACGACGGCGGTTTCCCGGCCGTAGTGGAGGATCACCCAGAGCACATCATCGACGTTGGCCGCGGTACCACGGCGGCTCGCCTGCTCCACGGCGCGCCGCAGCACGTCCTCGAATTCGGGGGAACGGCGAGGTGGATTGCGGTCGCTGACGGCTGCAACGGGGATTTCGCTGGCAATGAGGCTGGCGCTTTCGCGGCGCAGCTGGCCTTCGCGAACGCCGCGGGCTTCCAGAATTCGGGCCGCCGCCTCGACGCGGGTGAGCGCATTGACGAGATGTTCGAGCCCGACCTCGCCAGCGCCATTGGCGAGCGCGATGTCATAGGCGTAATTGCAGCAGGCAAGAACTGTCTCGTCGACCCACAGTGGATCTGGTGTCGTGCCGTAACCCGGGGAGCGCGGCCAGCGACCATTGGCGAGCGTCACCTCGTAGTCGGGACCGTAGGGGTCGCGGCCTGGCCGGCTGCTCGGCATACGTTGGTCCGGCACCCGGAGATCGAGATCGTCACCTTTGTATTGCATGGTCCCTATTCCTCAATCACGCCCGGGAAAACGCCCGGAAACGCGGTCATCGGCCGCCGGCAGACCCAAGCCCTCGCTGGCCCAACGCTCGAAAGCCGAGCCCGCCCTACCTATTGCGCAGAACCTGATGCTGCAAGAAGCGTGCAACTCCGAATTTCAAGGCGCCCAATTAGGCCTGACTGACGCCATCTGTCGCTGCCGTTGGATCGGCCGCGACCTCCAACGTCCCATACCGCGGATAACATCCCGCACCGTGGATGAAGGCGCTGTATCGGCTCGCTCTGTGACATAATAGCCGCTTCTTGCGACGATTTCGAGACCGGATACGGCCAACGCGCAGAATTGGTCAATGGCGACAACTTTGGGACAATCCAGGCGAACCTGCTGGCGATCCTCAGCGTCACACTACGATGCGTTGGTGACGCGCTGGTTAAGAAACGTCGGCGGCACAGGTCACGTTCTTCGTCGGTCTCAGAGGAAACTATAGGGATCGATGTCGACGGTCATGCGGATGTCGCCCTTGACGTCGGGCAGCAGCGCCAGCCACTGCCGGATGTAGGCCTGGATGTCCTGTTCGCGCGGCGCTTTCAGCAGCAACCGCCAGCGGTGGCGCCCGCGAATGACGGCGATCGGAGCCTCGGCCGGCCCCAGAACCTCGATCGATGTCGCCTCGGGTGCGCGGCGGGCGACTTCCCGGGCGAAGGCTTCGGCCACCTCTTTTTCGCGGGCTGAGACCACCAGCGCTGCGAGCCGGCCGAAGGGCGGCAACAGCGCGGATTGGCGAATCCGGATCTCGCGCTCGAGGAACGCCTCGCGGTCGCCCGTGATGATGGCCTCCATGACCGGATGTTCGGGCAGATGCGTCTGGATGAAGCCCCGCCCCTGCGCGAACGTGCGGCCGGCGCGGCCGGTCACCTGGTGCAACAACTGGAACGTGCGTTCGCCGGCGCGGGGATCGGCACCTTGCGCGAGCCCCAGATCACCATCGACAATGCCGACGGTCGCCAAGTCGGGGAAATGGTGTCCCTTCGCCACGATCTGCGTGCCGATGATGATGTCGGCCTCGCCGCGCTCGATCTTCAGGATGATCTCGCGCATTTCGGTCAGGCCTGGGATCAAGTCGGAGGACAGCAGCACGACCCGGGCGTCCGGGAACCGCTCGCCCACCTCCTCGGCGATGCGCTCGACGCCGGGACCACAGGCGACCATCGAGTCCTCGGCATCGCACTTCGGGCACTTCTTCGGCAGCGGCAGCGAGAAGCCGCAATGGTGGCAGTTGAGGCGGCCGCGGAAGCGGTGCTCCACCAGCCAGGCCGTGCATTGGGGACAATCGATGCGATGCCCGCACGTGCGGCAGAGCGTCAACGGCGCATAGCCGCGGCGATTGAGAAACAGCAGCGTCTGCTGCTTGTTGGCGAGCGTCTCGGTGACCGCTTGGACCAGCGGTGGCGCCAGCCATTTGCCTTTCTCGGGTGCCTCCTTGCGCAGATCAATCGGCGTGATGGCGGGAAGCTCGGTGCCCGAGTATCGGCCCGGCAGGATCAGGTGCCGGTAGCGCCCCGTTCGGGCGTTGACGTGGCTCTCGACCGAAGGCGTCGCCGAGGCCAGCACGACTGAACATTTTGCAAGGCTTGCGCGCACGATGGCCATGTCGCGGCCCTGGTAGTGGACGCGGTCCTCCTGCTTGAAGCCCTGGTCGTGCTCTTCGTCGACGACGATCAGGCCCAGCGACTTGAACGGTAGAAAAAGCGCTGATCGGGCGCCGACGATCAGCCGTGCCTCGCCGGTGGCCGCCGCCTTCCACACACGGCCCCGCTCGATGGGGGATAACGCCGAATGCCATTCCGCGGGCTGGCAGCCGAAGCGCGCCTCAAATCGGCGCATAAACTGGCTGGTCAGCGCGATTTCTGGCAGCAGCATCAGCACCTGGCCGCCGAGTTCGAGGGCGCGGGCGACGGCCTCGTAATAGACCTCGGTCTTGCCGGAGCCGGTGACGCCATCGAGCAGCGAAACCGAGAAATTGCGGGCGTCAATGGCGGAGACGAGCGCGTGCGCCGCCTTCGCCTGATCGGGCAACAACTCCACGACGTGATGGTGCGGGTTGGGCGCGGGCAGACGCTTCTCGGGGATTGCCACCTCGACCAGGCACCCCGCGCTCACAAGTCCATTGACGACACCGGACGTGCAGGTGGCCTCCTGGGCCAGCGCCGATTTCGCGCGCACGAGGCCGTCGGCCGAAACGTCGAGCGCGCGCTGGC
>JANXRM010000105.1 GCA_025353015.1 Hyphomicrobiales bacterium | reverse complement strand
GGCGCCGCGAGTGAACTGGCCGCAGCCGTTGCTATTCCGCCGGCAGCCGTGCCCTTCAAAAGTTTGCGTCGATCGACGTTCTTCACGCGGTTCTCCCTCGAATAGTCCTCCAACAGCCGGGTCTTTTCAGGCACGTGATTTTAGTCTGTTTTTCGGCGCGCCAGTCGTGGCAAGCCTTACGTGCGCGCCCGGCGGCTCCGAGACTACCGTCGAAAGGATGCCGCCGACAACCACGCCGCGCGATCTCCAAATGAAAACCGGCCGCGGATCGCTCCACGGCCGGCTAAATCATAGAAAATCCGACCGGCGTTTGCCGTCCGTTACTTGTTGATCTGGCTGGCCATGAAGGCGTCGAACGTCAGCTCCGTCACCTGCCACCAGAGGTACTGATCCTTCTGGTAGGCGCTGTAGCTTTCATAGACCTTCTTGAAATTCTCGTTCTTGGCCGAGGTTTCCGCGAAGAGCTCTTGGCTGGCCTTGTAGCAGGCCGCCATCACCTCGGGTGGGAACGGACGCAACTGCGTGCCGCCAGCCAGCAAACGCCGCAAGGCCGGCGGGTTCTTGTTGTCGTAAGCCGACAGCATCCAGTCGTTGGTACGCTGCCCGGCGCTTTGCAGGATCGCCTTATAGGCCTTGGGCAATTCGTTCCACTTGTCGAGGTTGGTGAAGGCCTGCAGCTGCGGGCCACCTTCCCACCAGCCGGGATAGTAGTAGTACTTCGTGACCTTCTGGAAGCCGAGCTTCTCGTCGTCGTAGGGGCCGACCCACTCGGCAGCGTCGATGGTGCCCTTTTCCAGCGCCTGGTAGATTTCGCCGCCGGCAATCTGCTGCGGCACGAGGCCGAGCTTTTCCATCACGCGGCCAGCGAAGCCACCGATCCGCATCTTGACGCCCTTGAGATCGGCCGGGGTCTTGATTTCCTTGTTGAACCAACCGCCCATCTGCGCGCCGGTGTTGCCAGCCGGAATGCCGTAGATTTTCGATTTGCCGTAGAATTCGTTGAGCAGCTTCTCGCCGCCGCCTTCGTGCCACCACGAGTTCTGCCCGCGCGCGTTGAAGCCGAACGGCAGGCAGCTGCCGAACGCCCAGGTCTCGTCCTTGCCGAAGTAATAATAAGGCGCGGTATGGCACATCTCGACCGTGCCGGCGCTGACGGCGTCCATGGCCTGCAGGCCGGGGACGATTTCACCCGCTGCGAACACACTGATCTGGAACTTGCCATCAGTCATTTCGTTGACGTACTTCGCCATCTGCTCGCCGCCGCCGTAAAGCGTGTCCAGCGACTTCGGGAAGCTCGACGTCAAGCGCCATTTGATGTCGGGCATGGATTGAGCGATCGCGGGCGATGCGACCGCGGCGGCAGCTCCGGCGAGCCCTGCGGTACCAGCGCCCTTGAGGAAGCGGCGGCGCTTCAGATCAGTCATGTACTTCTCCCCTTGGGATTGTTGTCTCGATGGCAGCCATAGAGGCTGCGTCGGCGGCCAATTCGTGGCGCGCTGGCCTCTCTAAGCATTTTGTTGGATGAATTTCTATCGGCACTTTCGCCGCAACCGGCCATATTTCGGCCAGACTCTCCATCCAGTGCCCGGAACATCCAGTGCCCGGAGCATCCGGTGCCCAGAACGAAGCAGGGGGCAGACGCCTGTCTGGCACCTACCCCCGCAATGCTACGCTTATTCTACGTTTGGTCTCACTTGTTCTGCGAATAGACCATGAACTCGGTCCGCGTGTCGGCAAGGCCGAACCACTCGTGCTGCTCCTTGCGAAAGGCGCGCCAGGGGCCGAGGATCTTCTTGAACTGCTCGTTCTTGGCAGCCTCCTCGTCGAGAACCTCCTCCAGCGAATTGCGCAGCACCTGCAGCACGTCCGGCGTCAAGCTGACGACCTGGGTCCCCTGGGCCACCAAGCTGCGCATCGCCTTGGCATTCTTTGCATCGTAGGATGCAAGCATCTCGATCATGGCTTGCCACGCAGCCGTCTTAATCATCGTCTGATAGGCGGGCGGCAGCGAGGCCCAGGCGGCCTTGTTGACCATGAAGACGTTGTTTGCCTGCATTTCCAGGACGCCGGGCAGGTAGTAGTACTTGGCGACCTTGTGGAAACCAAGCTTCTCGTCATCGTAGGGGCCAACCCACTCGCAAGCATCAATGGTGCCTTTTTCCAGTGCCTGATAAATTTCGCCGCCCGCGATCTGCTGTGGAATAACGCCCATCTTCTGCATGACCCGGCCGCCGAAGCCGGCAACGCGCATCTTGAGGCCCTTGAAATCCTCGACTGTCTTGAGCTCTTTGCGGAACCAGCCGAACATCTGCCCGCCGGTATTGCCACAGGGGATGCCGACGACGCCTTCCTTGTCATAGACCTCGTTCATCAATTCGCGGCCGCCGCCGTGGATATACCAGGCGTAATGCTGGCGCGGTGTCATGCCGAACGGCAGCGAGCCGTCGAAAATCAGCGCTGGCGTCTTGCCGATGTAGTAGCCGCCGTAGGTCTGGCCGCATTCGACGGTGCCGTTGGCAACCGCGTCCATCACCTGCAGGCCGGGAACGATCTCGCCCGCGGCGAACACCGTCATCTGGAACTTGCCTTCGCTCATCTCGTTGACGAGGCGGGCGATGGTCGGCGCCACTTCGAACAGGGTGTCGAGGTTCTTCGGGAAGCTCGACGTCAACCGCCATTTCAGGTTCGGCAGGCCCTGCGCGATGGCTGGCGCCGCAATTGCGGTTGCGGCTCCAGCTGCCGCCAGTGGCCCGAGAGCCCGTCGCGTAAGAGCGCGCTTTGAAATCGTCATGGTTTCTTCCCTGCCGTTTCGAATTTTGCCCACCTTGGGTGTTCCAGCATAGGGGCTTAGGGCGACTGCATGCAACTATGGCCGATCGGGTATCCAACACAGAGCCTGGCGCAGCCTGCGCGCCACAATCCTCAACTCGGAACAGGCGCCGCCGCATCAAGCAGGCGTTCCGCCTTGAGATCGCTCCACAGACCTGACGGCACATTCGTCGCCATGGCTTCAACGTTGTTGCGGACTTCGTCCGGCTTGACCGCGCCGAGAACTAACGAAGAAACGGCCGGATGGCCGAGGCAGAACTGCATGGCGACGGCCGGCAACGACACCTTGTGCGCCGCGCAAATCCGCTCGATTCGACGCACTTTCTCGAGGATCTCGGGCAGCGCCGGCACATAATTGTAGCGCGCATCGGGGATCGCACCGGTCGCCAGAATGCCGGAATTGAACACGCCGCCGAGCATCACGCCGACGTTTTTCTTCGCAGCCAATGGCAGCACTTCCGCCAGCGCCGATTGCTCCAGCAGCGAATAGCGCCCGGCCAGCAGCACGCAATCGAAATCGCCGTCCTTGAGAAACTTCGCCATTGTGGCCGGATCATTGAGTCCAAGCCCGATGCCTTTGATGACCCCTTCGCCGCGCAACCGTTCGAGCGCACGGTAGGCCCCTTCCATCGCTTCCCTGTAGCGCCTCGGCGCCTCATCGCCGTGCGCCCAGGGATCGGCATCGTGGATGAGTAGAATGTCGACTTTTGCCAAGCCGAGCCGCTGCAGCGAGGCCTCGTGCGAGCGCAGGGCCGCGTCGTAGCTGTAGTCGTTGGTGACATTGAACTGCAGGCCACCGACAAAACGGCTGGTGCGCGTCCGCCCGTGTGGCGCTGGCGTCAGAATGCGCCCGACTTTCGTGGACACCACGAATGGGCCACCCGCCTGCCGGCGCAAGGCCGTGCCCACCCGATGCTCGGCGATGCCCTGGCCATAAAACGGCGCCGTGTCGAAAAGCGTTACGCCGTTCTCTGCGGCTGTTTCGACAGCCGCCGTCGCAATCTTATCGTCTAGAACCTCGTATATGTCGCCAAGCGGCGCGCTGCCAAATCCAAGCGCCGTCACCTCCAGGCCGGTGCGGCCGAGCAGTCGTTTGGGCAGCGAAACTTTCGGCAGGACGGGCTGCATGGCAAGCTCCTGAAGACGCACGCTCCTGAATACGAGCGCGATGCCCCATCCTGCTCGCCACTGGAACTAAAGCGCAAGTGGGATCGACGCTACTTCCGCTTACCGCTCGGCTCTGCTGGCGCTGGCGCTGCGGCCGGCACCGCCTTCAACGGGCCCTTCCGGGCGTCAGCCAGCGTCAAAGTTCCGTCGTAGCTGGCGGAATGCTGGAACAGCACATTGGCAATGATGAGGAACTCGTTCAGCGACAGCTTGCCATCGCCATTGTTGTCGAGACGGCGCACCAGATCTTCTGGCGTGTTCGCCTGCATCACAGGGACAAGCGGCGCAATCTCGCGGGTATCGAGGAACTTGTCACGATTGAGGTCCAGCTCGGTAAACCGCCGCGTATAATGCTCCACCGCCTGATCGAGCGTGATCTTGCCGGTTTTCGCGGTATCTATCTCATTGAACTGTTTGATATTCTGCTCGACGTACGGACTGATCGAACCGGTCGGTTCCGGGGCGGAACTGCAGCCGCTCAGGACAATCAGGACCGCGCTGCAAGCGCCGGCAGCGCTCAAGGCTTGTGAACGGTGCGATCGGCGATCAGACTTCAGCATTGATAACCGTTTCCTGGTGCTTCGATTTAGAGGCTGCAAAGGGGCCTGCCGACGGCTAACGCTTGAGCATAGAATTGGACTCATAGAGGCACTGGGGCTTTAGAGACATAGCCTTTGTGACCATAACGAGGTTGCATCTGCGCGAAAATCCCGTGCGGCGATGCGGCATCGGGATAAAGTCGGCCACGCAACTGTGCTCCAGCCCCGTTGACTTCGCGCATCACTGCCCCGTCTATTGGGCCCAAAATCAATTTTTAACGCCTGCCACCGGGAGAGATCCATGCCAGAGACCCAAACGACACCAGGTTTCGCCACCCTCGCCATCCACGCTGGCGCTGCGCCCGATCCAGCCACCGGCGCCCGTATTACACCGATTTATCAAACCGCCTCCTACGTCTTCAACGACGTCGACCACGCCGCGGCCCTGTTCAACCTCGAAGCGTTCGGCAACATCTATTCGCGCATCGGCAATCCGACCCAGAGCGTTCTCGAAAGCCGCATCGCAGCCCTCGAAGGCGGCACCGCGGCCCTGGTGGTCGCATCCGGTCACGCGGCACAATTCCTCGTGTTCCACACCTTGATGGAGACCGGCGACGATTTCATCGCCGGCCGTCAGCTCTATGGCGGTTCGATCAACCAGTTCAACCACGCCTTCAAGAAGTTCGGCTGGAACGTGATCTTCGCCGACTCGACCGATCCCGAGAGCTTCGAGAAAGCCCTCACGCCTAAGACCAAAGCCATCATGATCGAGAGCATCGCCAACCCCGGCGGCGTGGTGGTCGATATCGCTGCCATCGCAGCGATCGCCAAAAAGGCTGGCGTGCCGCTGATCGTCGACAACACGCTGGCCACGCCCTATCTGTGCAAGCCGAAGGACCACGGCGCCGACATCATCGTCCATTCGTTGACCAAGTTCATGTGCGGACACGGCAACTCGATCGGCGGCGTCATCGTCGATTGCGGCACCTTCGACTGGATGAAGTCGAAGAAAAAATACGCGACGATGACCGAGCCTAACGCCAGCTACAACGGCATGCGGCTCGCCGAGACGTTCGGCAACTTCGCCTTCGCCATCGCCTGCCGCGTTATGGGGCTGCGCGATTTGGGACCTGCTGCATCACCATTCAACTCTTTCCTGATCCTGACCGGCATCGAAACCCTGCCGCTGCGCATGGCGCGCCACTGCGAGAACGCGCTGGCCGTCGCGAAACACCTGGAAAAGCACCCCAAAGTCGCGTGGGTGAACTATGCGGGTCTCGAGTCGAATAAGTTCAACGCCATTGCCAAGCGCATGTGCCCGGCAGGTGCCGGCGCCGTGTTCACGTTCGGCTTGAAGGGCGGCTACGAGGCAGGCGTCAAGTTCGTCTCGAACGTAAAACTTTTCTCGCATCTGGCCAACATCGGCGACACGCGCAGCCTCGTCATTCACCCCGCGTCCACCACGCACCGCCAGTTGACCGACGCGCAACGCACGGCCGCCGGCGCGGGTCCGGACGTGGTGCGCCTCTCGATCGGCATCGAAGATAAGGCCGACATCATCGCGGATATCGACCAGGCGTTGGGCATGGCCTGAGCGACGCAGCCATCCGGAAAAGTTCCGTGCTGATTGACAGGCTGATCAACGGACTTGTCCACCCTTGCCCGCCGGTGAAGCATTTGAGCCGGCAACGACGCACGTCTCATGGGTGACCACCGGCATGGTCGACGACGAGCGCGCCTGGGCGGTCAAACGAATCTTGTTCGACGACGTCGAGAGCCCTTCCTTGCAGCACATCCGCGATCCTCACTCGATCGCCAAGGTCGCCCAGGACATCGTGCGGAGACTGGATCGCGGCAACGTCATCTGGACGAAGTGGACCGAGCATCGTGCGATGCTGTTGACGTCGGCTACAGGCAGTTGGGTGCCTTCGCCCGTTTTGTTTGGTTCGCGAGCGCAGACGGCAGTTCGAGCCTGATCGACATTTACTTACCCATCGCGAACGTCGGCAGGACCGGTGCCGGCTGCAGCCCAGACGATCGAGATCGCGAGGCATGCTCTTCAGGCTTGCCGACGGGATTTCGGAATGCAATCGTTGCGACAAGCCTGAGCCCCCTGGAGCAGTAGAGATGCGATTCAGTTTCACGGATGAGCAACAGGAGTTCCGGACCGTCGTTCGCCGCTTCATGGAGGACAAGTCGCCGACCAAGGACGTCCGTCGCCTGATGGAGA
>JANXRM010000073.1 GCA_025353015.1 Hyphomicrobiales bacterium | reverse complement strand
GTGATGGCAGTGCAGGAACCACGCGCCTTTGTGGTTGGCATCGAAGGCGATCGTGACGGGAGCGTTGGGGGGGACGATGATCGTATCGCGCACAGCACCGGCAAACCGTCGTCCGCCGACAGCCACAACTTGAAAGTGATGGCCGTGCAAATGCATCGGATGCATCATCGTGGTCGGATTGACGAACGTCATTTCGACGCGCTCGCCCTGACGGACATCGAAGGGCTGATGTTCACCGTGGATGCGGTCGTTGATCGTCCAGCGATAGCCGGGACCTTCGCCCAAATTGAGCGTGAAGGCTTTGTCGGGCTGTTTCGTCGCCAGAGGGCGCGACGCGAGTAGTTGCGACTCAAATTCGAGAGCGATCATACCTTGCGGCGCTTCGGCTAAGGCCGTGAGCTTTTTCACCGACGCTCCAGCCGTGGCGAGCACGAGACCGGTGAAGAACCGCTCGGCCTCGACCTGGGCCAGGATCGGGAACGCTCCCCCTTGCTGCGGGATCTCGACGAGGAGATCCATGCGTTGGCCAGGCGCAAGTGGATAGGCGGTCTGTTCGGCGGGCTGGCACGACGACCCGTCGACAGCGATGCAGCGCGATTTCAGCCCCGGCGTAGTGATGAAAAAAGCTGTCGCGGTGCCGCCGTTGATAATGCGCAATCGGACGCGGCCACCTTTTTCGATTGCGACAACGTCTGGATCATCGAGGGTACGGTCGTTAGCGAGAAAGGCATCATAGCGGACATCGTTGGCGTGCGTCATTCTCATGACTTCGCCTTTGGCTGGGGCCTTGCCGCCGGAGCCGTGGCCGCCATGAGCGCCACTACCACCGAGTTCGGCCAGAATTTCTTGTGGCGAGCGGAAGGCGAAGTCGTGCAGCATCACGACCACGTCCTGAACGTCGCCTGCGTCTTTTTCGCGAGCGATCATGGGTGCTGCCAAAAGCTGCTGCTCGCTGAGCTGATGCGCGTGCATCCAATGGGTACCAGACGTCAGTACGAAATCATGGATGTCGGTCTGGCCAGGTCCCAACATCCCACCATCGGGGCGTGCACGGTCCTGGTCGGCGGGCGCCTTGGTCTGCCCATGCCAATGCATTTGCAACGGCTCGCCCGAGGCATTCAGGAGACCGCCGGCGAACCGGCCGCCCTCTTGCGCTACAATCCCGGGCTTGCCGTTGAGCCCCAGGACGCTGAAGACCTTGGACGCCTTCTTGTTCACCTCGATCGTGCGCGAGCCAACGGTGAGCATCGGCACTGCCGCCCAAGCGCGTGACCAAGGCGCTCCAATCGACAGCGCACCGCCCATACCGGCGGATGACTTGAGAAAAACTCGCCGATTGAGTGCCGGGGTAGGTCGATGATTGCTCATTGCGAGGTCCTTTGACGTTCGTGCGTTGTCGACTCAATTTGCCGCTGGTGCGATGGAGCCGTTCGGAAGTTGCACCGTGTCCTGTTCATGCTTCTCGTCTGTCTCGCGAAATACCATCCAGATTATGAAAGTGGACATCACCGCGCCACCAAAACAAAAAGCGGATATATAGGCATAGCTAAAGAATGCGTACACCGTCACGACGACAACAACGATCAATGCTCCGAAGATCCTGGCATTTTGAACCGACGACGTGATGAGTGGTGCGATGATAGCAAACAGATAGAGAGGGTACGAAAGTTCTCGCGGCATTATGAAATCCAACAAGACAGTGCCTTGATAGCTTATCGCGTAGTCATAAAACCGCGTGACCAGCCAACCTTTATGAGCAAAATAAGGAACGTATTGCAGGGCGCCCATCATCGCGCCAAACATTGCGAAACCCAAATAGAAGGATCGGCGCCGACATGGCTCGATGAAATAAGTTGACAATGGGACCCAGACGGGCCAAGCGAGCCAAGAGAAGAACATATAGGCCAGTGAAAATGTCTCGACCGCGCTCTGGTTGCCCGCATGACCAGCTGTCCAGACGAAACCTTCGAACAGTTGCTGAAGGCCGAACAAGACCGGCAACGTAGCGAGTGGGAGATATTTTCGGTCTCGCTGATAGGCCCGGTGAATGGCCACGGCTCCCGCCGGCAGGAGAACAGCCGCGGCCGCATAACTTACTCCAGCCGAGAAGCACATCGTCGATCGAGCCTCGATTGATTGCGATCTGTTGACCCGGCGAGAGTGGTCAGTACGAGGCCGGTGACGACGCGTTGGTTGGATGCAGGCAACGGAACAAGTCAGTGCCCCTCGGCCATATTGGCCATGGTCATCCGGTTCAACCGCAGTGAAAACCAGGTGAAGATGACGACGTCGATCAACGTTGCGAGGGAGGCTTGTGCCATCACGATGACCTGGAACACCGACAGCGGATTTCCTCCCCGGACCCAGTCGACGATGGCATAACCAACGACGAACAACGGCAGCAAGGAAACCAGAATTCCGACGAGAGAGTGTCCGACGCCGTTGTGCGATAGCGAGAGAACCGCGCGCGCCTGCCAAGCCACGTAAAACAGTGCAATGACGCCAATCCATGAGACGTGCTTCATGGCCTCATCGGTTGTTGCGACACTCGGCGTGTGGCCCCACCATAAGACCCACCATAGCAACACGGAGAAGAGTATTGGCGCGCCGTGCCGGACACCAAAGTCGAGAATGCTCCGGCCCGCACGACCGGGCATGCCGAGTTCTGGATTTGCGGTGTGTAGTGTTGCCATGTTCGTTCTCCATGCTTGCAAGTGGGCGTCATGCAACCGGTGCTACGGCGGGTTGCAAAGATCGAGGAATGAATGCCGGAACGCGCGCTGCGTAACTCGGGTAAAGATCTCCGAAATCCACAATCGCCTCTCGCTCTTCAGTGCGCGCGAGCCGCACGTACATCCATACCAGCACAGGGAACATTGCCAGCGTCAGCAACGTCGGCCATTGCACGAGAAAGCCAAACATGACGAGCACGAAGCCCACATATTGGGGATGGCGGACGTAAGCGTACGGGCCGGTTTGCGCAAGCACTCGCCGGCGCTGCGCCGCGTATAGGATGCGCCAAGCAGCCGAGATCAGCATGAACCCGCCGCCGATGAATCCGAAGCTGAGGATATGAAACGGACCGAAATGCGGATTGGTTTTCCAGCCGAACATCATTTCCAGCAGATGGCCAGCGTCGTGGGAGAACCAATCAACGTTGGGAAACCGGTTTTGCAGCCATCCAGACAGCACGTAGATGGTCAGCGGAAAGCCGAACATCTCTGTGAACAAAGCCACCAAGAAAGCGCTGAAAGCACCGAACGAGCGCCAATCGCGCGGTGTCTTCGGCTTGAAGAAGCTGAACGCGAACATGATGAAAATCGCAGAGTTGAGGACGACCAGCCACCAGAGGCCGTAGGACGGCGTTTGCTCGCTCATGACCGATCTCCGTTGGTATCGCGGTCGGGTTTCGTGGTGTCATCGTGCGATCCATGGCCGCCATGGCCCCGATGCATGAAGACGTGGAGCAAAGGACATGCAAGCAGCAACAGGAAGGACAAGGCGCCCAATGCATGCGCCCGATGGTCTCTAAGGAGCGGGAATCCTGCGATGGCCGCAAATCCTAGAAATACGAGGAAGGTCCGGGATGTCCAAAAGCTATCTCGTCCGGAGGACGATCGGTGTTCAAGCCCGGAATGATCATGCGCGGTCATCTCTTTCTCCCTTTCTCGTTCGTCGTGCATGGCGAATTCACGAGCGCCGCTGTTGGACCATCTGGTGTCCCTTGCCGCCGATTGGGATCTCGCGGAGGACCTTGAGGGTCGTCGCATCCACCACCCAGATCTTGGGCTCCTTTGCGCTTGAGACGTAGATCTTGGCCATTCCGCGAACCACCGCGAGATGATATGGCTCCGGCGCGAGCATCAGCGTGCGCTGCGGTTGCTTCTTGCGATTGATGGCGACGAGCTTGTTGTCGTCTTGCAAAGCGACGTAGCACCAATCGCTGTCATCCGAGACGTCGACACCATGCGGATTGGCGCCGACGCGATATTCGCGCGCCCGTCTCGGATCAATCAGATAGATCTCAGAGACAGTGCCGCTTTTGACGTTGTTGACATAGAGATGCCGGCCATTTGGCGCGATAGCGAGGTGCTCGGGCTCTCGGCCGACCTTGAAAGTCCGCGTCACATTCCAGGTTTTGGTGTTAAGGGCGGTGACGGTTCCATTGCCGCCGTTGCTGACATAGACTTGTGATCCATCGAGGCTGAACACCGCAAAGTTCGCGCCGGGACCCGTGAGCACAATGGGGCCTGCTTGATGCGCAACGAGGTCGATCACGCTGATCCCATTGTGGCCCGGATGCGTGACCACCGCGAAGCGATTGTCGGGGCTCGCGGCGACATGATGCACCGCGCCGGGGACGTCAATCTGGCGCTCGATTTTCAGGTCACTCTGGCGGATAATTGTGACCGTGTTGACGACGTCACCACCCCCGGTAGCAGCATCCGACTTGCCGGGTGCGTGATGCACCGTGCGATCGACCTCTCCGACCTCGGTTGGCTTGGCCGGTGCACTGCCTAGTCGTACGCGCGTGCGGCTGGTGCCCGCAATTAGATAGCGACCGTCCGGCGTCCCCGCGAGACCGTGAGCCGCAGATACGTCATCGATCCGGCCGATGACCTTGTCCTCGGCAATATCGATGACCGCAATGGCGTTGCCATCGCCGAGGGGCACGAACATGCGCTCTCCCGCATTGGCCGCCAATGCCGTGCCAAGACTAAATGCAATTCCCATCAGCCAAACTTCAATTGCGCGCCTCATGGACCACTCCTTTTCGCCCTGGCCAGGTCGTCGTGCCGCCATTGGCTCAAATGGTGTTTGTGGCAGGCCTTTCTGGTCAACAGCTATGCCGATGGAGTTTTACGTTTGGGGGAGTTGGCGAGGCTCCGTGACCGGCGTGATCTGGCCCACCGAGCGGCGCCGGGCCATTTGTAACGAGGGAGTCTGACACGGTGCCGTTCACCGAGGCGAGTTCGGCTCGCGGTGGTGTGGGTTCATTTGAAGGATTCGGATCACGTTGGTCGTTTCTGGTATGCCCGCTATGCCCGCCATGGCCACCATGACCAGACATGTGCATCGCGATCATGGCGACACCAAAAGCGATCCAGATCCAGTTGCTCCAAAGCCAGTCCATGGTTCACGTCTCCATCTCATCCAAAAGCGCTCGTCGTGGATCCCATCACTCGGCTGCGATCACCAGTGCCGGATGCTGCGTCTCCTGCGATCGCAAGGCGGCTTCCCGGTCAGTGATGTAGTCCCGTGTCAAAGGGACGGTATCCAAGCGCTTTGCGATTTGGATCTGAAACACCATCAGGCCGCCGTGCCTGAAGCCAGCCTCGCACCCCGCGAGGTAAAACTCCCACATCCTGCAGAAGTGCTCATCGTAGAGCACATTCGCCTCATCTCGATGGGCAAGAAAATTCTCCCGCCAAGCACGCAGCGTTTCGGCATAATGCAACCGCAGAATCTCGATGTCGGTGACTATCAGACCCGCGCGCTCGATCGCTGGCAACACTTCGGAAAGAGCCGGTGAATAACCACCGGGAAAAATGTATTTGGTAATCCAAGGATTGTTCACGCACGGTCCATCGATGCTGCCGATCGAGTGCAGAAGCATTACTCCGTCGTCGGCGAGTAGCTCCGCGATCTTAGCAAAGAACGTGTCGTAATAGGCCACGCCTACGTGTTCGAACATGCCGACGGACACGATCCGGTCGAAAGGGTCGTTGACCGAACGATAATCCTGCAAGCGAAAATCGACCGCGCCGCAGCGCCCTTGCCGTTGTTTACGGCCTCGCGCGACGCCGAGCTGTTCCTCGGACAGTGTGATGCCGGTCCCTTCGGCTCCGCAATGTTCGGCAAGGTAGAGGGCCAAACCGCCCCAACCACTGCCAATGTCCAGCACTCGATGTCCCGGCTCCACCAGAAGCTTTGCCGCCAAATGTCGTTTCTTGGCGAGCTGCGCCTCGCCAAGGTCCTGTCCCGGGTGTTCAAAATACGCGCAGGAGTACTGGCGATCAGGATCGAGAAAGAGGTCGTACAGCCGACCGTCCAAATCGTAGTGATGGGCGACGTTACACTTCGCGTTTAATTCGCTGTTTCGTGGCTGCATTCGCCGCAGAGCCATGTTCAGGCGTTCGCGCATCCTCAACAATCGGGTCGGCGGTTGGAGGGCCAGATTGCGCGTGGCGAGAACGAGCACGTCATAGATCGAGCCGCGCGTCACGACGAGCCGGCCTTCCGTGAACAGTTCGCCGAGGGCGAGGGCGGGATTGGAGAGCAGCCGGAGTTCGGCGGCACGGTCGGTAAAGTGGATCGCCGGCAGAAAGCTTGATGGCTTACCAACAATATGCCGTTGCCCCGCAGCAGTCGTGATTTCGACCGCTCCTTCCATCATGAATTGCTCAAAGAAGCTGACAAGGAGCCAGCTCATGTCACCGCCCCACCATGTTCGGCGGTGGAGCCTTGCCACGCGGCTTCGCTGCTGAGAGCATCGAGCAATCCGTTAGCGCTGGAGTTGGTCGGGAACCCGGGTGTTTTCGGTCGCAGGTCTAATTTGGGATTTCTCAACCCGGCGCTGGCGACGGGCCCCCCGTTGCGCGCCAGTTCGAGCGCCTCCCGCAACGCTGCCTCGAAATCATCATCGACGAGCGTGCGCGGTACGCGACCGCGTAAAAAGTCGGCCCAAAGGAAGTCACTGAACGGGGCTTTGTTCTTGACGTAACCACCGGCGCGTCGCAACGCGCGGGCGAGGCTTCGGAACGGATCGTCTGCAAGTCCTTCGATCGTAGTTGGGATGTAGCTGTAGTCCTGGCGCTGGCCATCGGCGTCCTGCGGCCGACACCAACCGCGTCGATCAAGGGTCCGCCAGAACCCCACCAATTCCAGCCTGCGAAGATCGTCGACAACTGCAACTTGAACATCTGCTACGCCCTCGACGGCGCGCGCGCAGAGTTCATGATGGCGGTCGAGAATATAACTTCGGCCGCCGGGGCCGAGCACGACGGGTACGATCAGATTTGGGAATGCGCCGTCACCTGCAGCGGCAGCCGCGCGTCGAAGCCGGCGCCGTTCCGCGACTTCGCGGTAGCCGACGGTCATCTGCGTCGGGTGCAGCTCACGCATTCCGATCGGGTGCCTATCCCGCCGGGCCGTTGCAAAAGGTTCGATTGCACCGGCGAGGCTCCGCAGCGGACCGGTCGACCGCGAAGCGACAGTGTCGGAAATGGCAACTTGTCGCATTGGTAGCTCCTGTT
>JANXRM010000052.1 GCA_025353015.1 Hyphomicrobiales bacterium | reverse complement strand
CGCCTGCAGCGGGCTGGCGATGACAGGCAAGGTCTGGTTGAGGAGAATCGGCAACATCAGGATGAAGGCGGCCCCCAGGAAAGAACCGAGAATCGATCCGAGACCGCCGATGATCACCATGAACAGCAGCCGCAGCGACAGATCGATATTGAAGGCCAGCGGTTCCCAGGATCCGAGGTAGACGAACGCCCAGAGGGCGCCCGCGACTCCGATGATGAATGACGAAACCGCAAATGCCGTGAGCTTGGCGTAGAACGGACGGATGCCCATCAATTCGGCGGCGATGTCCATGTCTCGGATCGCCATCCACTGACGCCCGATATTGCCACGGACCAGGTTCTTGGCGATCAATGTAAACACGGTGACGAAACACAATGCCAACAAGTATTTCTCGATGGGACTTGCCAGAACCAAGCCGAAAAACTTGAGTTCGGGCGCACTCACCGAGCCGGAGGGCGTGTAGTTCGTGAACCATTTAACGCGCAGGAACACCCAGTCGAAAAAGAACTGGCAGGCGAGGGTCGCGACGGCAAGGTAAAGGCCTTTGATCCGGAGCGAGGGAATTCCAAAGAGAATGCCGACGACGGCCGAACAAGTCCCGCCGAGCAGGATCGACGCCAGCATCGGCAGCGCGGGAATCCCGATTTCAGGCAGGCCGGTGCCGAATTTGAAGGCGGTATAGGCGCCAATCGACATGAAAGCGCCGGAACCGAGCGAGATCTGCCCGCAGTAACCGATCAGAATGTTCACGCCGATCGCCGCCAGCGCCAGGATCAGGAACGGCAGTAGAATGGCACGCAGCAGGTATTCGCTGCCAAACGGCCAGATGTGCAACGCAGCCAGGATTGGCACGCCGACGAACGCAAACAACAGCCATGCCGCCATCGCAATCTTGTCCTGGCGGATCGGAAAGATCGCCATGTCGCGGGCGTAGGACGTCTTGAACTGGCCAGTTTCGCGGTAAAGCATGTTCGGTCCCGTCTCTCAAATCCGCTCGATCAAGCGTTCGCCGAAAAGACCTTGCGGCCGAACGAGCAGTACGCCCAGCGCCAACACGTAGGCAAACCAGTACTCGATGCCGCCACCGATCAAGGCGCCAAGGTAGATTTCGGCGAGCTTTTCACCAGCGCCGACGATCAGGCCGCCGATGATGGCGCCGGGCACCGACGTGAACCCGCCGATGATGAGCACCGGCAGTGCCTTCAGCGCCAGGAACGTGATCGAGAATTGCACGCCAAGCTTGGTACCCCAGACCATGGCAGCCACCAGGGCAACGAGCCCCGCCACAAGCCAGACAACGAACCAGATCCAGCTGATGGGAATACCGACGGACTGGGCCGCTGCGTGATCGTCAGCGACGGCCCGCAACGCGCGGCCGGTCTTGGTCACCTGAAAGAAGACGGCGAGGCCCGCGACGAGCGCACCGGCGATCAGTCCGCCCCAGACGTCGAGCTTGTTGACGAGAACGCCGCCAGGGAAAATGCTTTCGCCGAGGAACCAGGCGTCGGTCGGGAACAGGCGCAGCGGATAGACGTCCGAGCCAAACACCATCTGCGCCACGCCCTCAAGAATGAAGGTTGCGCCGATCGTGGACATGAACAGCGTCAGCCCGTCCTGGTTGATGAGTGGGCCGAGCACGTAGCGCTGGATGAGCCAAGCACTGAGCGCCATGACGAGGCCGGCAAACAGAATGCCCAGCATGACCGCCGCCCAGTAGGGGAAGCCGCGCGCGACAAGAAAATCCAGCGAGCGGACGAGTGCCAGCCCCGCCAGCAGCACCATGGCGCCTTGAGCGAAGTTGAAAACGCCTGACGCCTTGAAGATCAGTACGAAGCCGAGTGCCACCAGCGAATAGAGGACGCCGGCCAGCAAGCCGCCGATGAGAATTTCGAGAAACGGTCCGAGGGCGGCCATCAGGCACTCCCAATTACAAACTCAGTGCGAAACGCCGAGATAGGCGTCGATGACTTTCTGGTTGGCCTTGACCTCGTCCGGTGTGCCGTCTGCGATCTTGCGGCCGTACTCCAGCACGACGACACGGTCCGAGAGATCCATGACGACGCCCATGTCATGCTCGATCAACGCGATGGTAGTGCCGAACTGATCGTTGACCGTGACGATGAAGCGGCACATGTCCTCCTTTTCCTCGATGTTCATGCCGGCCATCGGCTCATCGAGGAGGAGGAGTTCTGGTTCCATCGCCAGCGCGCGGCCAAGTTCCACGCGCTTCTGCAGGCCGTAAGGCAACTTGCCCACGGGCGTCTTGCGGATAGACTGGATCTCGAGGAAATCGATGATGCGCTCCACCGTCTCGCGATGTTCGATCTCCTCCTTCTCGGCTGGCCCCCAGTGCAACGCCTGCCAGAACAAGCCGCGCTTCATTTTCAGCGTTCTACCGGCCATGATGTTGTCGAGCGTCGTCATGCCCTTGAACAAGGCGACGTTCTGGAAGGTGCGGGCGATGCCCTGGGCGGCGGCCACGTGGGGGCGCATGCGGGCGCGGGTCTCGCCCTTGTAGGTGATGCGGCCGCGCTGCGGATGGTAGAAGCCGTTGACGACGTTCAGCATCGACGTCTTCCCGGCGCCGTTCGGGCCGATGATGGCGCGGATCTCGCCTCGGCGGATGTCGAACGACACGCCGGCGA
>JANXRM010000049.1 GCA_025353015.1 Hyphomicrobiales bacterium | reverse complement strand
TAGCTAGCCAGGGTCGCCCCGTGCCGAAAAAAGAAACCCAACCAACCGCAAACGCCGAGGCGTCACGTCCGTTGCCGCCGGCCGCCGTGCGCGCGCTCGAGGAAGCAGCGGAACGCCGCCGGCTGCGTGACGCGCAATCCGGTGCCAAGGGGACGTCGGATGCCCCGGCAAAAGAGGTTGGCGGCCGGAATGGACCCGACCCCGTCCGCTATGGGGATTGGGAAAAATGCGGCATCGCGTCGGATTTTTGAAGCCGGCACGCGCGGAAATCGATCTGTGCGAGGCCTAGATCGCCGAGTTGTCGCAAGGTGACGTGTCCCAGGATCGCGTGTCCCAAGCTTGCTTGTCTCAGAGTGATGCAGTGCGGCCGTTGCACGATCGCGCGCAGCTGTGCCGTTCCAGGACGCGCGGCGACACTCGACCCGCGCAGCCGATGCAGCCAAGCCGCCGGAGGATCTGCAACTTGGCGAATTGACTGCCAAGACTATCACGGACGTGGCGATTTTGTTCACGCTTGGCACATTTGGCCCTGAATTTTAACAGGTGGTTAAGGTCTAGCTGACCGATCGCGAACCGGAGCTGCTGGCCTTCATTCCGGCACCAGCATTGCAATTGGCTTCCTGTCCCCAGAGCGGGGATCAATCAGGGAGAGATTGCCATGCTCGAGAAAGTCATCTGCGCCGCCCGATCGTTTCAGGGCACCTCGTTTGCAAAAGCCGAAGACGGCACGATCGCCATTATTTTCGCCCTCACAGCGACGGTCTGCGTTGGTATAACGGGTCTGGCCGTCGATTACGGCCGCGCCGTGCAGACCAACGCAAAAATCGCCGCGGCTGCTGACGCGGGAGCACTTGCCGCTGCCAAGGCCATGCGCGATTCCGGCGCCACCGACGCCCAGGCGAACGCCATCGCACTGCAGTTCTTCCATGAGAACATGAAGGGCAGTAAAGCGACGGCGGCGACGATCAACAACATCAACGTTGTCATCGATCATCAGAAAAACTCGGTCACCGTCGACGTCGATGCCAGCGTCGATACGGTGCTGGGCAAAGTTGCCGGCGTGACCAAGATCTCCGTGCCGAAGTCCGCCGCTGCCATGTACGACGACAGCAAGGATATCGAGATTGGCCTCCAGCTGGACGTGACCGGCTCGATGGCAGGCCAGAAGATGCAAGACTTGAAGGACGCTGTCGCCGGCCACAACGGTCTCTTGGATATCATGCTGCCGTCGTCGGGCAGGAGGAACAAGGTCCGCATCGGCTATGCGCCGTTCGCTGCTGGCGTCAATGCCGGTGACTACGCCATGGCCGTGTCGGACCGCCGCGCCGCGGACGGCTGCGCCTATGAGCGCCATAATCTGCTCGATCAGTCGAGCGAGGTAGCGCCCATCGGTCCGGTGCTTTCGCTGCGCGCCAAGAGCGAAGTCGGCCGCAGTGCAATGGACTGCCCCCGCGACGCCAAAGTCCTGGCGATGACGAATGACGCCACCCTGCTGCGCAACACCATCAACAGCTGGAACGTCTCGTCAGCGACCGCCGGCCATCTGGGGACGGCCTGGGCCTGGTACCTGCTGTCGCCGGAGTGGAAATCGATCTGGCCGAATTCGGCTGAGCCCGCGTCCTACAGCGATCACAAAACGAAAAAAGTCGCGATCTTGATGACCGACGGTCTCTACAATACAGTCGGTGGTCAGAGCAACGGTGACTACGGCAGCACCGCGGCCCAGTCGGTACAGATTGCGCTGAGCACCTGCGCCGCCATGAAAGCCAAGGGGATCACGGTTTACACCGTCGGCTTCCAAGCCCCGACCGACGCGAAGAGCACACTGACGGCGTGCGCGTCCGATCCCTCGAAGTTTTACGACGCCACCAATGGTGACCTTCTCCGTGCGGCCTTCCGCGCCATCGCCAACGAGCTCAACAACCTGCGCCTCTCGCGCTGAGGCGGGTTCGGAATAGGAACCTGCTCCCTGGGTTGCCAATTCGCAAAGTGGGTGTGCCGCAAGGCGCACCCATTTTTTATTGCTTTGTGCCGCAGCCGTCGGGTTTCAGGCCTTGAAGGTTCGAACGGCGTCGCGCATCCCGGCGAGTGCCGTATCGATCCGCGATTGCACCGCTGCGACGTGAGCGGCATCGGCCGCGAGTACAGTGCGCCGCGCACCCAGCATGCGCGCGATCTCGGTTGCAGCCGGTCCGCCGGTCACCGTGCGGCTCTTGAGGTTCGCTGCCGGATCGAGCGCGCGCTGCACGGTTTCACGGGCGATCCCGAGCGATTTGCCAAACAGCGCTTGGGCTGCCGTATCGAGATCCGTCGTGGTGATCTCGGGCGCGGTCTTGCCAGCCTCGATTGCTTCGCGAACCACACGGCCGACGATGTTGTGCGCCATGCGGAACGAGAGCCCCGTTTCGCGCACGATCACGTCGGCAAGTTCGGTCGCCGTGCCGTAGCCGTCGGCGGCGGCTTTGGCCATCCGCTCCGGCTTCACGATCATGGTTTCGAGCACGCCCTGGATAACGGCCAGCGTCGCGCGTGTTTTGTCGACGGCTTCCAAAACGGGTACGTTGATCGCGGAAACGCCATCATTGACGTCGCTGTAGGACGTGTTTTTCGAGGCCGCCAGAACCGCGGTCAACGCGCCTGTCACGTGCCCGGCAGCGGCTTTGGTATATTCCAGCGCCTGCGGGTTCTTTTTCTGCGGCATAATACTCGACACGCTCGAATAGGCGTCCGCCAGCTCGATGAAGCCGTACTCCGCAGTAGTCCAGGCCTGTAGGTCCGTCGCGACCCGGGAGAGGCCGGTCATCAAAATCGCCAGCGCCGCCGCTGTTTCGTGCACATCGTCGCGGCTCGACACCGCGTCGTAGGCGCTTTCGACAAGACCAGCAAAACCAAGCTGCCGCGCGACACCCTCGCGATCGATCGGAAAGCCCGTGGTTGTCAACGCGCCGGCCCCCAATGGCGACAAATCGGCGTGCAGCAACGCGCCGCTCAGGCGCCTGAAATCACGGGCCAGTACATCGCCGGCCGACAGCAGATAGTAGCCAAGCGAAATCGGCTGGGCGTGCTGGCTGTGCGTGTAACCGGGCATGACCGTTGCGGCGTGCTTGGTCGCGAGCTGGAGCACGACGGCACGCAGTGCGTTCAAATCCTCGAGTGCCAGCAGCAACCGATCGCGCAACGCCAGCCGCCATGAGGTGACGTTCAGATCGTTGCGACTGCGCGCTGTGTGCAGCCGTCCGCCGACATCGGGCCCCAGCACCTTCACGATATGCCGCTCGATGTAGGAGTAGAGATCCTCCTGGCTGTAATCGATCGACAGGACGCCCGCGCCCTTGGCTTCGAGATCGAGCAGAACCGGCAGGATCGTCGCGATGTCGTGACGTTTCACGATGCCGGTTTCGGCCAGCATCAGCGCGTGCGCCAGGTGAATGCGCATTTCCGGCACGAACACGAACTTGATGCTGTTGGCCACCGCCGGCGCATAGTAGGCCTCGACCAAAGCCTTTGCGGGTGGCGCTTTGACACGCTCACGCAAGGAAACGGAAGCGTCGTTGGACATGGCGGGCTCCGGCTTCGTCAAAAACGTCGTCAACAAAATGGGGCACGCAGCCGCGGAAGTTATCGCCCCGGTGTGCTGCTGCGCTCTATAAGTTTTCTCGCGTTATGCCTTCGGCTTGGCGCCATAGGGCAGGTCGCGCTCAAGTGATTCCTTGATGCGCTTCGGCGTGACGGCGATCTTTACGCCGGCCCGCTCGTTCTGCAAAATCATCGGCGACCGCGAGTCGCGGGCGGCCCAGCCACGGTTCATGCCTTCGACTATATCGGCATAGGCGACATTGGCGATCCGCATGGGCACGCCCAACTCGCGGCCGAGGTCGGTGGCAAGCGTCATGTCCTTTAGCGCGAGCTTTAACGCGAACGCCGGCGGCTCATAGGTGTCAACCAGATACTGGTCGCCGAGGCGATCGAAGGTGCGGGCGCGGCCGAGGGCGCCCATACGCACCGCATCCCAGAGTTCAGCCGGCTCGACGCCGCCCTTGACGCCGAGCGTCATGACTTCGGCCAATGCAGCCTGCACGGCGTATCCGGCGCAATTGTGTACGAGCTTCGCGACGGAGCCCGCGCCGATCGGGCCAATGTAGCGTGCGGCATCGCCGATCGCGTCCAGCTGCGTCTTGTATTTGTCGAACGTCGCCTTGTCGCCACCGACCCAGATCGCGAGCCGGCCCGACTTGGCGCCTGCCGGGCCGCCGCTCACGGGCGCGTCGAGAAGGTGAAAGCCCTTGGCGGCCATCATTTGATGCAACTGCCGAATGACGGTTGGCGAGTTGGTCGACAGGTCGAACAGCGCCGTGCCCGGCTTCATGCCAGCCATCAGTCCTTCGGCCGCCGTGATGACGGACTCGACTTCTTTGGGTCCCGGGAGCGACGTGAAAATTACATCCGCCTCGGCTGCCAGCGCCTTCGGCGTCTCTGCCCACGTGGCTCCGGCATTCAAATGCGCCGACGCCGCCTGCCGGCTCAGATCATGCACGATCAACTTGTGGCCGGCCTTCTGCAGGTTCGACGCCATGCTGGCGCCCATCAGACCAAGGCCGATGAATCCGATTTTCATGTCCAAGCACTCCCATGCGTTGCCGTGATGGCTGCCTCTGACATACCTGCGTGCGAACCCTCGGGCAATCGATCACGGAGCGTAGCGCCATACACAACACTGGAGGCCGCGGGAAACACGCCGGCTCAATTGGCTGGCAGCATGACTCGGCACACGAGGCCTTGATTTCGGATGAATGTGAGATCGGGGCTCACGGAGTGAGAATGTGCCGGCGAAAAAAAATCCAAGGCCCCGCGTCCTGACTGCGGGGCCCTGGGTCGTACGCCGGGGAAGGTGGATCGCCAGGATGGAACGACCGTAGGCGCGAAGCATTGAACGCGAACTGAATGGTGCATTCAAGCGTTGTTCATCAGGCCGTTGCCCGCATAGCTGAGCGTCGCGGCCACAGCCTTTTTCCAGCCCGTGTATCGCATCTCGCGTTCTTGGCTCTTCATCACCGGTTCGAACCGCCTGTCGCGCTGCCAATGCTGGGCGAAACCTTGTTGGTCGGGCCACACCCCGGCCCCATGCCCGGCGAGCCAGGCGGCACCCAAAGCCGTCGTCTCCAACACGGTCGGGCGGTCGACCGGCGCATTCAGAATGTCGGCCAGGAACTGCATCGTCCAATCGCTTGCCACCATGCCGCCATCGACGCGCAATACGGTATCTCTGGCCCCGGCCCAGTCGGCCTGCATCGCCTCGAGCAGATCGCGCGTCTGAAAGCAGACAGCCTCCAGCGCCGCGCGCGCCAGTTCGGCCGGCCCTGTCCCCCGCGTGAGCCCGAACAGCGCGCCGCGCGCCTCGGCATTCCAATAGGGCGCGCCAAGACCGGTGAACGCCGGCACCATGGTGACGGATTGCGCGGGATCGGACTTCGCGGCAAGTGCGCCGGACTCGGCGGCCGTGGTGATCACGCGCAGTCCGTCCCGCAACCATTGCACGGCGGCACCGGCAACGAAGATCGAGCCTTCCAGCGCGTAGGTGCGTTGGCCCGCCAGTTGATAGGCGATCGTCGTCAGCAGCCGGTTTCGCGATTGCACCGGCGTTGCGCCCGTATTCAGCAGCGCAAAACACCCGGTGCCATAAGTCGATTTCATCATGCCCGGCGAAAAACACGCCTGCCCTATGGTCGCCGCTTGCTGATCGCCGGCCATGCCGCGGATGGCAATACCGGCACCGAGCAAATCAGGCTCCGTTACGCCGAAGTCGGCAGCACTGTCGCGGACCTCGGGCAATATCGACTTAGGGATCCGGAAAAGCCGCAGCAGGTCGTCGTCCCAGATGCCCCGGTGGATGTCGAACAGCAGCGTGCGCGAGGCATTCGTCGCGTCCGTGGCATGCACGCGGCCGCCGGTCAGCCGCCACAGCAGAAACGTATCGATGGTGCCGGCCGCGAGATGCCCGGCTTCCGCTGCCGCCCGCACCCCTTCGACGTGATCCAGCAGCCATGCGATCTTGGTGGCCGAGAAATAAGGGTCGAGCAACAACCCGGTCTTGGCGGCGACCATCGCCTCCGCGCCTTCGGCCATCAGGCGCTGGCACATATCCGCTGTTCGCCGGTCCTGCCAGACGATGGCGCGGTGGATGGGCTTTCCCGTCCGCCGGTCCCACAGCACGCACGTCTCGCGCTGGTTGGTGATGCCGATGGCTGCAATATCGGCTGGAGCCAAGCCGGACTTTTGCAGCGCGGCGCGGGCCGTCGTCACCGTGCTTGTCCAGATGCCTTCGGGATCGTGCTCCACCCAGCCCGAGGCAGGGAAATGCTGCAGAAACTCTTGTTGGCCGAGCCCACGCACGGCAAACTGCGTATCGAACACCAACGCCCGGCTCGATGTCGTCCCTTGATCGATCGCGAGAATGTGGCCCATGTGGCGTTCCTAGCGGAGTGTGCGGTTCGCACAGCGTAGAGGACGCTGTTGCCTCGCAGCAAGCGTTGACGATAGCCTGCGAGTGGACATCGGGCGCGCACCGCACGTCACCGCTTGTCGCCGACCCGTCACGACCCGGCACTAAAGCTGGGGCGAGAATGAATGCCGTCAGGGAGGACTAGAATGTTGAAACCCAAACATTGGCTCGGTTTCGCCGCCGCAGCCTTATTGACTGCTATGGGCGCGACGCCCGCCAGGGCGCAAGTCGAGATCCAGTGGTGGCACGCCATGACGGGCGGCAACAACGACGTCATCGTCAAGCTGGCCGAAGATTTCAATGCCGCCCAGAAGGACTACAAGGTCCTGCCGGTTTACAAGGGCAGCTATGCCGATACCATGAATGCAGGCATTGCCGCCTTCCGCGCCGGCGGCGCGCCGCATATCATGCAGGTGTTCGAGGTGGGCACGGCGACGATGATGTCGGCCGGTGGCGCCATCAAACCGGTCCACATCCTGATGAAAGAGGCCGGCGAAACTTTCGATCCCGCGGCTTACCTGCCGACGATCACCGGCTACTACTCGACCACAAAGGGCGACATGCTGTCGTTCCCGTTCAATTCGTCGTCGGCGGTCATGTGGTACAACAAGGACAGCTTCAAGAGGGCCGGCCTCGATCCAGACAAGCCGCCGAAGACGTGGGGCCAGGTGTTCGAAGCTGCGAAAAAGCTGAAGGGGGCTGGACATCCCAACTGCGGCTTCTCCAATGCCTGGGCCACCTGGGTCAACATCGAGCAGCTATCGTCGTGGCATAATGTGCCGCTGGCCACCAAATCCAACGGTATGGAAGGCTTCGACACCGAGTTGAAATTCAACACGCCGTTCCACGTCCAGCATCTGGAAAGCCTGGTCGAGCTGCAGAAGGACAAAACCTACGACTATTCCGGCCGCACCAACGCTGGCGAGGGCCGGTTCACATCAGGCGAGTGTCCAATCTTCATGACGTCGTCGGCCTTCTTCGGCAACGTGCGCACCAACGCGAAGTTCGACTTCGGTAATGCGCCGCTGCCCTACTATCCTGACGTTACGGGAGCGCCGCAGAATTCCATTATCGGCGGCGCCTCGCTGTGGGTGATGGCCGGCAAGAAGCCCGAGGAATACAAAGGCGTCGCCAAGTTCTTCGCGTTCCTCTCGGATACGGACCGCCAGGTTGGCCTGCACACGCTTTCGGGCTACCTGCCAATCACGAAAGCGGCCTATGACAAGGTCAAGGCTTCGGGTTTTTATACCGACAAGCCCTATCTGGAGACGCCACTCCTGGAGCTGACCAACAAGCCACCGACCGAAAACAGCCGTGGTCTGCGCCTCGGCAACATGGTGCAGCTGCGCGACATGTGGGCCGAGGAGATCGAGTCGGCATTGGCCGGCAAAAAATCCGCCAAACAAGCCCTCGACGATGCGGTTACGCGTGGCAATGTGGTGCTACGCCAGTTCGAGAAGACGGTGGCGAAGTAGCCAGCAATGCATGCACTCGCAGCCCGGCGCTGGGCTGTGAGTCCATCAGCAAAAGGCACGATCGGCTACATGGAAAAACGCGCGATTTTCGGCGGCATGACGCTACCGTTTCTGCTGCTGGCGCCGCAGCTGGCGGTGACGCTGGTGTTCTTTTATTGGCCGGCGGCGCAGGCTGTCTGGCAATCGTTCCAGCTTCAGGATGCCTTCGGGCTTCGCAGCGAATTCGTCGGGCTCGAGAATTACCGCGAGTTGTTCCACAATGCCGACTATTACCACACCATGGGCAATACGCTGTTTTTCGCCGCAGCCGTGACGACGCTGTCGCTGTCGTTGGCACTTTTTCTCGCGACACAGGCGGACAAGAATATCCGCGGCGCATCGATCTATAAGACATTGCTGATTTGGCCCTATGCTGTGGCACCAGCCGTGGCGGGCGTGCTCTGGCTTTTCATGTTCCAGCCGTCGCTGGGTGTCGTTGCTCGCGGCATCCGCGCGATTGGGATCGATTGGAATCCGCTTTTGAACGGCACGCATGCCATGACGCTTTGCATCCTGGCAGCCACGTGGAAGCAGATCAGCTACAACTTCCTGTTCTTTCTGGCGGGGCTGCAGGCCATCCCGAAATCGGTGTACGAAGCCGCTGCCATGGACGGCGCCAAGCCGCTGCGCCGTTTCTGGACCATTACGTTCCCGCTGCTGGCGCCAACGGCGTTTTTCCTGCTGGTCGTCAATATCGTTTATGTTTTCTTCGACACGTTTGGAATTATCGATAGTGTGACGTCGGGCGGCCCGGCCAAAGCCACTGAGACGCTGGTTTACAAAGTCTATCAGGATGGCAAGTTGGGTGCCGATCTCGGCGGCTCAGCGGCGCAGTCCGTGGTGCTGATGGTCATCGTCGTGGCCCTGACGGCCGTCCAATTTCGCTTCATCGACCGGAAAGTGAACTACTGATGCCGAAGGCTGCCAAGACGCCCGCGCCGAAATCCGCTTCCAGACCTGTGATGTGGAAAGAATTGACCGCGGCCGAGTTGCGCGGCTTGGCCGAACGCGGCGCAACCGTCATTCTCCCGGTCGCCTCCATGGAACAGCACGGGCCGCATTTGCCCGTCGGCGTCGATACCATCCTGTGCGAGGGCGTGTGCAAGCTCGCCGCCGAAGCCGTGCAGCAAGAGTTGCCCATTGTCGTCGCACCCACGCTGTGGTGCGGCATGGCCGAGCATCACATGGAATTTGGCGGCACGTTCACGTTCGACATTCCGACCTATCGCGCCGTGCTGATGGCGTTCCTGAAAAGCATCGGTCGGCACGGCTTCAAGAAGGTCTTCATCGTCAACGGCCACGGCGGTAACATCAGCGCATTGTCGGCGTTTCTGCCGGATTTCGCGGTCGATACCGGCCTCACCATCCGCGCCACCACCTATTTCGAGCTGGCGCAACCGGCCATGCCTGCCATCCTTGAGGATCAGGAGCGCGTGCGCCACGCTTGCGAGGGCGAGACGAGCCTGATGATGGCGCTGGCGCCCGATCTCGTCCGCCACGACAAATTGCCCGAGGCGCATGGACCCAAGAACTCGACGGCGCGTCCCCTGGGTGTCGGGCTCTATCGTTCCTACCGCAGCTTTTCGGAGTCGGGCGTCGTTGGCGATGCGCGCCGGGCGACGAAAGCCAAGGGCGACAAGCTCGCGATCGCGTGCCGTGATGCACTGGTTACGGTACTACGCGATACGGCGGCGTGGGGGTAATGGACTTAGCCGCGCAAGATCCTGGTAATCGCCGTTGCGGCCTGATCCCGGGCTTCGGCGGAGAGATGCAGACCCACTTTGGTTCGTCGCCAGAGGATATCCTCGGCGTTAAGCGCCCATTCGCGGTCGCGCATGTGGAGGACTTCGCGCTCGGTGAGGCTCGCGCCCAGGTTCTGGCCGAGGTCGGCGAAGGTGCGGGCGCCCTTCAGAATGACGTCCGAGATCGTCCCGTGCCGCCGGGCTAGTGCGCGCAGGAATTCTGGATTGAAACCGGGATAGCCGTGCTGCAGGCCAGCAAGATAAGCCGGGAAATCGGCGCCCGGCAGATCGCCGCCGGGAAGCGGTGCGTTCGCGGTCCAGGCCGGGCCTGTCGTGGCAAGGAACGGCGACAAGCGGTCGAGCGCCTCCTCGGCGAGCCGGCGATAGGTCGTCACCTTGCCGCCGAGCACAGTCAGCAGCGGTGGCAGGTTCTGCCCGGCTGCTAGATCCAGGTGATAATCGCGCGTTACGGCCGAAGGGTTCGCCGCCGCATCGTCGTAGAGCGGACGCACGCCGGAATAGCGCCAGACGATGTCATTGACGTGCAAGGGGGCTTTGAAGAAGCGGCCAGCCAAATCGAGCAGATAGCGCTCTTCGGCGGGATCGATCGCAACGGTCGCGGGATCGCCAGTGAAGGCCACGTCGGTGGTGCCGATCAGGGTGTAATGTTGCTCGTAGGGGAGCGCGAAGACGATCCGGCCGTCCGCACTTTGCAGCAGATAGGCGTCATCGGCACCGGCGATGCGCGGCACGACGATATGGCTCCCCTTGACGTGCCGCACGCGGGGCCGCGTGACGCCGGCCGCCTGCACGAGCGCACCCGCCCGGTCCGCCCAGGGCCCGGCGGCGTTGACCAGCGCGCGCGCCCGTACGTCGCGAACCGTATTCCCGGACTGGATACGCACCTGCCAGAAATGCCCCGAAGCTGCGATAGCGGTGACGCGGGACCGGGTCAGGATCTCGGCGCCGCGGTCAGCTGCGAGACGTGCGTTGAGGACAACGAGCCGGGCATCATCAACCCAGCAATCCCAGTACGCGAACCCGTTGGTGAGGCGGTCCTGCAGTGGCCGTCCAGCCGGATCGCGGGCGAGATCGATCGCGGCCGATCCCGGGATGACTTTGCGTGACGCTAGGTGATCGTAGAGGAAGAGGCCCGCGCGGATCATCCAGCGCGGGCGTAGGCCGGGCGCATGCGGAAGCACGAACCGCAACGGCCAGATGATATGCGGCGCCTTTGCCAGCAGTACCTCGCGTTCGGCCAAAGCCTCGCGCACCAGCCGGAACTCGTAGTGCTCAAGATAGCGCAAACCGCCATGGATCAGTTTCGACGAAGCCGAAGACGTACCGGATGCGAGATCCGCCTGCTCCGCCAATAATACGGAGAGACCGCGGCCGGCGGCGTCCGCCGCGATCCCGCAGCCGTTGATGCCGCCGCCGATGACGACCAGATCGAATGTGGATTGCTCGGGCATGACCCATCCTAACTGCCAGGGGTTAGGAGGTCGTTGATCGTGGCGGTTGAGTCGGACCTAATCGCCGAATCCCGCGACAATTCGCAGCGCCGGCCAGGCGAGGGCGATGGCAGCCAGGCACCATATCGCCGCCTGCCCGGTTCTACCGATCCAGCGGCTGGCGAGCCAGCGCGTCAAAAGCACGGGTATGGCGGCGATCGCAAGGGTCGCCAGTGTGAGAACCAGTTTTGTTCCGTGAAAAACAGCCGGCGATGCCCGCCACGCTGGTCCCGCAATTTTTCCAAGCCAAAACAGCACGGTGTCAAAGTATGGTGAGGTTGGTAGTCCCGCTGTGATCGACGCTGCAACGGCAATCCCGAACAGTACGAAATACACGACGTTGGGCCATCCCGATCTTGCTTGCATACGGTTCGATTGCCCCTCGCAAAGGCTCGGCAGGCTGTACTATTGGCGGAGTGCTACGCACTTCGGGTTCACAACGGGTAATGCCGCCCTTAGCCGATTGATATATCAGAGTAGTTTGGTCCTGGTCTCTCAACAGGTCGCCCAGAGGCAGGGCATTCTAAGCCTCGACGCATTGCGAAAGATGGGGTAGCAGTGCCAATAAGGCGGAAACGTGGCACAGCCGCGGATCGCGTCCCAGGATCTGGGAAACCAGTTACTGGAGAAAACGAAGCTGATCGAGCCGGCCTGCGATGCAGCGTTCGACTCAAGTCAGACGATTTTGGGTTTGAATCGAAGACAACGGGGAGAGCAAGAGATGAGCATCGCTAATGATGCCGGTCACACAGTGACCGAACGGCGCCCGATGACGGCGGAAGAAAAAAAGGTGATCCTGGCATCGTCGGCCGGCACCATTTTCGAGTGGTATGATTTTTATCTTTACGGTTCGCTGGCAGCCACCATCGGCGCGCAGTTCTTTACGGCCTATCCCGAAGCCACGCGCAACGTGTTCGCGCTGCTGGCCTTTGCGGCAGGCTTCCTCGTCCGGCCTTTCGGCGCTCTGTTCTTCGGCCGTCTCGGCGATCTCATCGGCCGCAAGTATACGTTCCTGATCACGATCATGATCATGGGCGTATCGACGTTCCTGGTCGGCTGCCTGCCGAGCTACGACTGGTTCAACAACACATTGAGCATGGGCTGGCTGGCGCCGGTTATCCTGATCGGTTTGCGCATGGCGCAAGGCCTGGCACTAGGCGGCGAATACGGTGGCGCTGCCATTTACGTCGCAGAACACGCCCCACAGAACCGGCGTGGCTACTTTACGAGCTTCATCCAGACCACGGCGACGCTGGGTCTGCTTCTGTCGCTGATCGTGATCATGTTCACGCAGATCTACGTGAACGCCAACTTTCCCGAGGTAACCAACGCAGCCGGGGGGAAGATCACCGCATTTGCGGCTTGGGGCTGGCGCGTGCCGTTCCTGGTGTCCATATTCCTGCTCATCATCTCGCTCTATATCCGGCTGCAGATGGCGGAGAGCCCGGCCTTCCAGAAGATGAAGGAAGAAGGTGCACTGTCGAAGGCTCCGTTGAAGGAGACGTTCGGCCAATGGAGCAACGCTAAGATCGCGCTGCTGGCCTTGCTGGGGTTGACCGCGGGGCAAGCCGTTATCTGGTACACGGGCCAGTTCTACGCCTTGTTCTTTCTGCAGAGCATCCTGAAGATCGACTCGTTCACCGCGAACGTGATGATCGCTTGGTCGCTTGTTCTCGGCACGGGCGGCTTCATCTTTTTCGGTTCGCTCTCGGACAAGATCGGCCGTAAACCCATCATCCTGCTGGGCTGCCTGTTAGGTGCGCTGACGTACTTCCCGTTGTTCGATCTGCTGGTCAAAACGGCCAATCCTGCACTCTACAAGGCGCAGGAAACGAAGGTGACGGTCGTTGCCAGTGCGTCGGACTGCTCGTTCCAGTTCAACCCGACGGGAACGGTGAAGTTCACGAACTCGTGCGACATCGCCAAGCAGGCGCTCGCCAGCCGGTCCGTTCGTTATACGACCGACTTGACGGCCGCGCCGGGCACGCCGGCGGTGATCAAGGTTGGCGACGTGATCGTGACCAGCTTCGATGCCGGCCCGATCACGACGGCCGCCATCGCCGAAGCGCAGAAGGGCAACCTCGACGCCAAGAAGACCGAAGCTCTGATCGCGGCGAAGATGGCCGAGAAGATGGCGCCGTTCCAGAAGTCGGTGGCGGAGTCCCTCGGCAAAGCCGGATATCCTGACGTGTCGAAGCCTGTCCCTGGCGCCGTCCGAATCCAGATTGACCCGAAGGAAGGTCTGGCCAACTTCGCCAAGATGTTCGACATCTTCGACGCGCAGAAACTGACGATCATCGGTATCCTGACGCTGCTGGTCATTTATGTGACCATGGTCTACGGCCCGATCGCAGCCGCGCTCGTCGAATTGTTCCCGACGCGCATCCGCTACTCTGGTCTGTCGCTGCCCTATCACATCGGCAACGGTTGGTTCGGTGGCCTGCTGCCGGCAACGTCGTTCGCAATTGTGGCGCAGACCGGCGATCTCTACGCGGGTCTGTGGTATCCGATCGTCGTCGCGCTTATGACCGTGGTCATCGGCACGCTGTTGGTTCCGGAAACCTACAAGCGCGACATCTTCAAGAACTGACGCGCGTCGGTCCGATGCTATGGAAAGTACCGAAAGCCCCGCCATTGCGGGGCTTTCGTGTGTCAGGCGCTGGCTGCGACACCAGCCCAAAAAACAAAAGCCCCGCACGACGCGCGGGGCCTTTGCTGCGATTGCCACCGGAGAGCAGCAAAACTCAGTTCATGCGGCCTTCGAGGCCGTAATCGCGCATTTTGCGGTAGAGCGTCGAGCGGCCGATGTTGAGGCGCTTGGCGACTTCCGTCATGTGGCCGCGATAGCGCCCGAGCGCCAGGCGGATCATGTCGGCTTCCATCGCTTCGAGCGTTCGCATCTCGCCGGCCTCGTCCACAGCCGGAATGCCGAGCGAATTCTTGATACCCGACCCCACAGCGCCGACTTCCACGGTATGCGGGATCGTGTCTTCGGCGCCAAGCAGCGCCGGGCCGGTATAACCAAGCCGGGCTGCGACCTGTGCCGGCGCGGCGGGCATATGAGCCTGGAAGCCATCGACGTGCGCCGCGATCTGCGGGAACTCGTCGACCGTCAATTCAGGGCCGTCGGCCAGAACGACAGCGCGGAACACCGCGTTCTCGAGTTGCCGCACGTTGCCGGGCCACGAATAGCTCATCAGCAGATCGAGCGTGTCGGCCGAAATCGTTGCCAACCGCTTGCCTTCCTCGGCCGAGAACCGGGCCAGGAAATGTTGTACCAGTTCCGGCACGTCGTCGAGGCGATCGCGCAGCGGCGGCACGGCAACTGGGAACACGTTCAGTCGGTAGTAGAGATCCTCGCGGAATTTACCATCCTTCACCAACTGGATCATGTCGCGGTTGGTCGCCGAGATCAGGCGGAAGTTGACCTTCAGCGGGCGTTTCGCGCCGACGGGGTCGATTTCACCTTCCTGCAGCGCGCGCAGCAATTTGACCTGCGCGTCGAGCGGTAATTCGCCGACTTCGTCGAGGAAGAGCGTGCCGCCGTCGGCCTCCTGGAACTTGCCGATGCGGCGATCCACGGCGCCCGTGAAGGCACCTTTTTCGTGGCCGAACAGCGTGCTTTCGATGAGCTTTTCAGGTATGGCGCCGCAGTTGACGGTGACGAACGGTTTGCCTGCACGCTCGCTTTCGCCTTGGATGGCGCGGGCAATCAGCTCTTTGCCAACGCCCGATTCACCTTCGATCAGCACGGGGATGTTGGAGCCGGCCGCGCGGCGGCCGAGCATGATGACGCGGTTCATCGCCTCGCCGCGCATGACGAGATCGCCAAACGTGAGCGTGCCTTCGACCTTCTTCTTGATCCGTGTGATCTCGACGGCCAAGGCCTCGATCTTCAAGGCGCTCTTGATCGAAACGTCGAGCCGCTCGGGGCTGGCGGGTTTGATGACGAAGTCGACGGCGCCAGCGCGCATGGCGTTGATGGCGCTGTCGATCGAACCGTGCGCGGTCTGCACGATGACAGGCGGCATACCGGGCTTCTGGCTGATCCGCTCGAGAACGGCCATGCCGTCGGTGCCGGGCATCACGAGATCGAGGAGAACGAGCGCAATGGCGTCCTTCTCGGGGCTTTCCAGGATCTGGAGCGCCTGATCACCGCCCTGGGCGGTTTTGACGTCGAAGCCGAGCCGTTTGACGGTCTCTTCGAGGATACGGCGCTGTGCAGGATCGTCGTCGACGATGAGGACGCGCTTGGCCATGGGTACAAAACTCACGCAACAGGACTGTTACAGACGAACCGCCAGATCCCATTGTTCCGGGATCAAACACGCGGTCACACTCGGCTTACTCAGACAAGGCGGAGTGTGCCCGACAACGGTAAACGGTTCGTTTCGAAACAGCCTGAATTGGTGCTTTGTTTCAAAAAGAAGCGGTGCGGCCACACCGCTTCAGCCGGCGACGCCATTGCGCGAAATGCCGAGTTACGGCAGCGGCACGCGCACGGCGATGGCGGCGCTGGCGATGACGGCTGGATCGTTGTTTTCCGTGTCGGGCACGTCGAGGCCGCCCTTGACCACCTTGACAGTTACGTTGCCGACCGGCAGCGAGGCGCGCACTTTTTCCGCATCGACTTTTTCCGGCCGCTGCACGCCGATCGTTACTTCGACGTCGATCTCTTTCTTGTCGATCTTGAGCGTTCGGATGAACGCCAGCGAGCTGTGATGCAGCGCATCCTGTACGGCGCGCAAGGCTGCCTTCGTGTAATCGGAGCCGTGCAGGTCGTTGCCGGTGCCGAGTTCGAGAATGACGCGTTTCTTATTCATGGATCTTTCCCTCAGGCGATGTCGAGCGAAACAACGGCGCAGGCATTGGCGATGAGCGTACCGTCGGTGCCTTCGTCGTTGCGGATTTCGAGGCCACCTTCGACAACCTCGACGGTGCCGCGGCCGTAGGGCAGCACCGCCAAAACCTGCGCCTTGTCGACGGTTTCGGGCCTGGGCACGCCGATACGAACGGCAACGTGCATCGCCTCCAGCGGCTGGTTCATGGCCGTCGCGATAGAGAGCGAGTTGTGCCAGAGCGCGTCGCGGAGCGCGCGGACCGCCGCCTTGGTGGAATCCGTCCCCCGGATGTCGGTCCCCATGCCGATCTCGAGGACCATGCGTTTCAATGCCATCGCTTGCGCCTTCCTTCAGTTGCAGGCCGTCGTCGTGGCTAAAGATACGGCTATTCTTCGCGGGCGCAAATGGCGCATTCTGTGCCTCAGCCCGCCGCGGCGCGGGCTGATGTGTCGCGGGCCGATGTTGCATTGGCGCGGGCGAGCAATAGAATGGTGACCTGCTGGCGAAAGGTGCCAGTGCCGCCGCGAAGGCGGACCTGATTGCCGGTACTGGGAACCGCTGCTACCGGCTCGGCCTCACCAAAATCCATTGAGAACAGCAGCGCGCAGAGCAGAAAGATTAATCCCAATGGCCGCCCCTGATATCGCCGACGCCCCATCGACCCCACCGATTCTGACGCTGACGGAAGGCCGCGCGCTGGTGCGGCTCAACCGTCCGCGCGAGCACAACCGCCTGGAGCCGGGCGATCTTGCAGCACTCGTCGAAATCTTCGATCGCATCGACAAGGATATGTCGATCCGCGCGCTCGTCATCACGGGCACGGGAAAAAGCTTTTCGTCCGGCTTTCACATCGGTGCCCTCGCCGAGCGCAAGGCCGGCATGCGGGGTGAGGAAGACCCTGATATGTTCGCCAAGACCGTCGACCGGCTGGAGGTGCTGCGCGTGCCGACCATTGCCGCGCTCAACGGCGGCGTCTACGGCGGCTCCACCGATCTGGCGCTCGCGTGCGATTTCCGCATCGGCGTCACCGGTACCCGCATGTTCATGCCGGCCGCCCGCCTCGGCATCGTCTATTACCCGAGTGGACTGCGCCGGTATGTGAACCGTTTGGGGCTCGCTGCAGCCAAGCGCATGTTCCTAACCGCCGAGCCGGTCGAAGCCGACGAACTGAAGCGCATCGGCTATCTCGACGAGATCGTGGCGCCCGAGCGGCTGATGGCGCGCGTGGAGGAATTGGCAGCGACGATTGCGGCCAATGCACCATTGGCGGTCGCTGCCAATAAACGTGCGCTGAACGACATCGCAGCCGGCCATTTCGATGTGGAAGCCATCAATGCTTTGCGGCGCGCCTGCTCGGCCTCGGAGGACCACAAGGAAGGTCTCAAGGCGTGGGCGGAAAAGCGCAAGCCCATCTTCAAGGGCCAGTGAGCCCGGCTGGCGCAAAGCGAACGGTGCCTCCCCAACGCCCTCAACGACTACCGCGTCTTCGCCATGACGAAGCCGGCGCCGCGTTCGACCACGGTGATCAGCTCCGTGATGTCCTTGTTGGCCATGCCGGCGAACATCGCATGCTTGAACATCATGGCCGCGGCCTGGCAGACCCACATGGGAATCCCGAGCCGTTCGCCCTGCTCGATCGCCAGGATGACGTCCTTGGCCAGGATGTGCATCGGCGCGCCGTAGGCGAACGAACGGTCGAGGATCGACTCCGGGATTTTCGACTGTGTGGCGCTGTTGCGGCCGCTACCGCGGTTGATGGCTTCCGTCATGACTTCGGGGTCGAGCCCACCCTTGGCGCCCATGACGTAGGCTTCGCAACTGGCCGCAAGTGCCACAGCCGACAAAATGTTGTTGGTGAGTTTCAGGACCTGTGCCAGCCCCGGCTTAGGCCCGGCAACAGTCACCGGTCCCCATCTCGAGATCATGGGCCGGATTTTTTCGATCAGGTCCGGTGCCCCTGAGACCATCACAGACAGCGTGCCAGCGCGCGCGCCGGGCGGGCCACCGCTGATCGGACAATCGACGAGTTGGATCCCCTTGGCCGACAATTCAGCCACCAACTCCTCGACCAGCGGCACGCCGACCGTGCACGTATTGACGAGCAATTTGATTGCCTTGCCGTGGATGGCGCCGTTGTCGCCGAGCACGACGTCCCGCAGCGCCGGCAACGTCGGCAGTGACACGAACACGGTCTCGCAACGGTCCGCCACCTCGCGTGGCGATTTCGCCGGTCGCGCTTGACGTTCGATCAATGGCTTCAGCGCCGCCTCGCGCGTGTCGTGGACGACGAGCTCGTTGCCGCCCCCGATTAGCTTTTCCGCCATCGGCAGCCCCATGTTGCCAACTCCGATGAATCCGATGGGCATGCCGGTCTCCTCGATTTTATGTGGTTGTGGATGATTGGGCGAATCCGCCGCCACAGTAGGCAAGTTTACAGCGGCCGACCAGCCTCGAGGCCACGATGGAGAGCGGCGGCGGCGGCGCCAAAATCCATATCGCGCGCCATCTTGCGCCCGGGTGCTCCCTCGCACTACTGTCCCTGCAACTTTATTTCGCGAATGGGAGCACACGATGGCTGCAGCTGCAAAAATGACAGAGGACGAGCACGCCAAGGAAATATCAGCCGGCTGGCAAAACCAGCTCTATGAGGTGCTGCGCCGTCACGATGTCACCCAGTTCAGCTATGTGCCGGACGCCGGCCATCGCATCTGCATCGACCGTTCGCTTGCCGACAAGGACGTGCATTCGGTGGCGTTGACGACGGAAGAAGAAGGCGTGGGCCTTGCCTGCGGCGCGCATCTCGGCGGCAAGCGAGCCGTATTGCTCATGCAGTCCAGCGGCATGGGTAACTGCGTCAACTTCTTCTCGATGGTGAAGAACGGCCGGTTCCCGTTCCTGACGGTACTCTCGATGCGCGGCGATTTCGGCGAGGGCAATCCCTGGCAAATGGGCATGGGGCAAGCAACGAAGCCGATCTTCAAGGCGTTGGATTTCATCGTCCTTGAAATCACCAAGCCGGAAGAGGTCGTGCCGACCATCGACGCCGCCGCCGCCATGGTCTGGAAATCTGGGCAGGCGGTCGCCGTGCTGCTGTCGCAGAAACTCATCGGCGCCAAGGCGTTCTGAGCCTGACACTGCGACAACGCTGGTGTCTGGCTTCAGCCTGACACCATTGATGACTGACATTGATGACTGACATTGATGACCGACTCGGTGCCAGGCTGAAGCCAGGCACCACCGCATCAGCCCCTCCGCATCCACGCGCCGGATGCACAAGTGGGCATCTGAAGGCGCAAGGAAAAACGCAAAACATGTCCAAAGCATCCGAGCGCACCGCTGGTCCGCGCTACACCCTCGACCGCATCACCGCGTTTCCCGCCATCGTCGGCGATCACAAGGACTTCCTGTGCGTCGGCGGCCTTGCCGGCACCGCCAAGGATCTGGCCTCGCTGACGGGCGACGGCGCCAACTATTATGGCCTCGCCGGCGCCATGGGCGCGGCCGTCTCGATCGGCCTCGGGCTCGCCCTCGCACGGCCGGACCGCAAGGTGCTGGTGGCCACTGGTGACGGCGAGTTGCTGATGAATATCGGCGCGCTGGCCACAGTGTCCGTGCTCAATCCGCCGAACCTGCGCATCCTGTGCGTCGACAACGGCCACTACGGCGAAACCGGCTACCAGAAGAGCCATACCTGCCTCGGTGTCGACTTGGAGCAGATGGCGATCGGCGCCGGCATCAAGTCCACATGC
>JANXRM010000526.1 GCA_025353015.1 Hyphomicrobiales bacterium | reverse complement strand
CGTTGCCAATCACTTTCGGGGTTCGCACGTGACACGCGCTTGCCCGTCGCCGGGTCTTTCACGAAGCGCTGGCGGTTATAGACGATGGTGCCGCGGTAGAGCTCATTATTGAGCAGGCCGTTGCGGCGCTTGGGCGAGCCGACCAGCGCCGACACATTCCACTTGCCGCCACTCGGGCCCGGCTCGCCTTCCCGATTCAGATCCTTGACGATCGCCAGCGAGCCTTTGTCGGCAGCGTACTCGGCATAGATGCGGCGAACGATGGCGGCCTCACGCTCATTGATAAGGCGCCGGCCGCGATCCTCGCCCGATGGCACCACATCATAGCCGTAGCTGCGGCCACCCGGGATGCGTCCGGCTTTCACCCGTCCCACCTGCCCGCGCCGCGTCTTCTGCGCAAGGTCCTTCAGGAACAAGGCCGACATCGTGCCCTTGAGGCCAACATGCATCTCGTTGATGTGGCCGTCGGCAAGTGTCTCAACACTCACACCGAGAAAATGCAGACGCTCGTAAAGCACCGCAATATCCGCCTGGCTGCGCGACAGCCGATCGAGGCTCTCTGTGACTAGCACATCGATCTTACCAGCCGTCGCATCGGCGAGGAGGCGTTGCAGCCCGGGCCGGTTGATGACCGAGGCGCCAGAGATGCCGGCATCTTCATAGGTGCCTGATGATTTCAGGCCGCGCGTCTCGAGGTATTTGCGGGCGAGCGCAACCTGATCGGTGATCGAGCGTGCATCCTGCAACTCACTCGAAAACCTGGCATAGATGGCAGCGCGCATCGCTTTCACTCCGCATCGTTTGGACCGTTCACGCCGGCTCCACGTCGACCATTGTAGCCGGATTCCCGGCAGAACTCAGGCGCTTGACAGTATCTCGCGCGGCCGCCCGTTCGCGATCTCGCTGGGCCGCCAACCGGCCAAGCGCACGCGCCAATGCCAGCACTTCCTCGCGCGACACCGAGTGGTTGCCACCACATCGCCATTCGATGACGATCTCGAGTTCCGACGTTGGGAGCTTTTTCATTGTGCCCATCCTGACCACACGGATGGGTTTTGCGTTCGCCGCACAAAGACCGAAAGAAATCAAGGAGGGATCAAGATGATATCGCGTTCTTTTAAGCTGGCCGATCGCAACCGAGGCTCCCCAGCACTGGGTGCGAGGTCATCGACAGGCTGTTTGTTGATCTCAATCAACTCACATACCCGGGGTGCATCGGCCGTCCGGCGAATGGGTAGACACCAACCTTAGCGCCGGGCCGCCAACACATTCCTGCCGCTCGACTTTTTGTGTGTTCTGAGGTATGCTGCGGGCATGACTAAGTTGTTCGATCAAGCCATCGAAGTCGCCCGCCGGCTGCCACCAGACAGCCAGGACGACATCGCTCGCGCGGTCCTTGCTCTCGCGGGAGACGAGCCAGATCCAATCCCGCTTACCGCTGAGGAACGCGATGCGATCGCGCGATCGAAGGCTGCTGCGGCACGCGGTGAATTTGCATCCGATGAGCAAGTACGTGCCGTCTGGGCGAAGCATAGCCTGTGAAGCTGCGCTATACTCTTCCGGCCCTTGCCGAACTCGCCGACATTCTGGATTACATAGCCGCCCGGTCTCCGACGGGCGCTGCAAATGTTCAGGCCCGGCTCAAGGCCATCACTGAACTCCTGCTCCAGCACCCGCGCATCGGCAGCCCTACAGACGATCCCACCATTCGCCGCATGACCACGCTGCCCTATCCATACCTCATATTCTACGGAGCGACCGACGACGAAATCATCATTCATACGATACGTCACGGCGCTCGAGAGCCGTTTAGCCCCACCTGATCGGGCAACTTGGTATGCGGATGCCAGAGCTTACAGCTTTTCCAACTTGCCGCTCTCGATCTGTACGGCTGGAAACCTGCCTTCACATCCGAACCACTCCTGCAGACCAGAGACCTCCTTGGGTGTCATGGCTCGCGATGATGTCGGCAGAAGAGCCGTAATCACCGGCTCGATGTGTTTCTCCGGCAGCCACTTCACGCGATGGAAATTGCGTCCCGTCCATGGTCTGGGCTCATGATCGAAATGCGCAAAGCAAATGCAGCGCTCGCTCTGGCTAAGACCGGCAGCGTAGACCCCATCCGGCAGTGCCGATTCAACCGCCATGATGAAGGCCTTGGCCTGCTTCCATTGCATGAGCGTCGCAATGCGCCTGAGCATCACGTCGCGCTCAGCACCGCCCGGCATGGTCACGGCAAGATGAAGATCCCCGACTGGTGTCGCAATACGAAACTGCCAGTCGATCTCATCCTGGATCTTGATGATCAACCGTGCGGCACGACGCAGATCGGCCTCGACCAGTTCCCGGAAGTTTCGCGGTTCGTGCGGAAGTGGGTCCATCGAGATCACGTCCCTGATTTCGCGTCGCGCCGCGAACTCGACACATCGAAGTCATCGCCGCGATTTTTGTGTCCGCCGCTTCTTGAAGGGCCGCCGCTTGCGGAAGCGTATCTTGCGAGCAGGCGTCGATCGTGGGCGCGGCGTGTCGGGCACTATGAACCCGTAGACCGCGATCCTCGAACACTCCATGGCGGCCCAGTACTGAAATGCCAAACTATCCACGCTCATAGCATCATAGACCTCGGTCCGCGCATTCAACTTCTAGCAGCCGATTGTGCCATGCGACTACCTTCGAAGGATAAAACGCGCTGCGCTGGCTCGCTGCAAGCGATAGGCCCGTCCGCCGACCGACAATGCGTTACTTGCAGTTTGTCATGAACCCAGATTGCAGCGCGCCGAGCCACGCTACTTTTCGCCAACAAAATCGCCGGCGCAGTTCTACTGCGCTAGGCAAGACGATCTACGGTGCGGGCCTGCCCTTGGTGTAACTCTTTACCCACCCCAGGAACCGCGCATCCTCGTTGCGCGCCTCATCCTTGCCGGATGCCCACCTGATATAGATCTGCTCCAGTGCATAGCGATCCCAGCCCGGCGCAATTTCCCTCGCCCGCTCGAAGGCCTGAGTGCTGATACGAACCGAACGCGGTGTGCCATCCCGGATTCCACCCTGATCTTCCTGCGGGGCAGCGTGAGCCTGATCCTGAAGCCGAACCGTCTTGCCACCAATACGTCGCGACGGTGATGCGTCACGACGGCTCGACGGCATGCTGTCACCTGCATCGAGGCCTGATCGCCTATAGAACACCGCCTGTCCATCCTGAATGGTCACGGCATAATCCGGCAGATGATTGCTGCGCACCAGATTGCGCAGATGCGAGTGGAAATGCTTTTCCGCCTGCTTGGAGCCGACCTTTTTCTGCAACAACTCCAGGCCGACGCGCCACGAGGTCTGCTTGCCGCAATGCTTGCGCACGATTTCGTAGATGCGGCGATCAACCGGTGCCCGCAGACGGAAATAGTCGCGATTAATGGGCAATACCTCGGATGAGGCAATGGCCCTATAAATCCAGTCCGACAGCTTGATGTCGAGATACTTCAAACGCTC
>JANXRM010000510.1 GCA_025353015.1 Hyphomicrobiales bacterium | reverse complement strand
TGCCGCCGTCGCTCGACTTCCGCCCCGGCCCGGAGGGTCAGCTCGATCAGTGCCTCGATCTCGGTGTGGAGGGTGGTCCCATAGTGATGCGGATTGACCTGGGCGTAGACCTGACGGCCATGCTCATCCGTCTCAGCCCGGCCAAGGACAGGGGGCGCGTCGGGGGCCGCCGACCAGTCCACGCGCGATGCGAGCCCGCGGAGCAGGCCCGTGACCCAGCGCTTGATGGTCTCGAACAACACCGCGGGCTCCTGATCGGGATAGAGCATCCCGCCGTGACGCTGCGCCATGTCCGAGACGAAAGTCTTCGAGACGGCGGCGTAGCGCTGGGAGATTTCAACCGGCCCGCCACACAAGGCCTCGGGCTTGCCGTGGGTTCGGAACATGGCGGTCTGCCGGGCAAGCTCAGTGATCCGCTTCATGGCCTCGGCAATGTCGACGTCGACCTTGACCGTGATCGAGCGCCCCGACGCGTTCTCGATCGTCTGCGTTGTCGGCTTCAGTTTTTCGGCAGCCTCGCGGACGCCCTGCTCGACATCAGCGACGGTGACGCCGGCCCAAGCGTCGATAACCTCGTTGCCATGCCGGCCGGTGATCCAGTGGCCCTCGATCTTCTCGATGACGATGCTCGGCACGAAGCGCTTGCGGCCATCCTTGCCGGGAACGTGCCGGCTCACGTCAGCGGCCTGCCGGTCATCGAGGAGGCGCTCGGCGTCAGGGCTAAGGGGTAAGCTGAGCTTCGCGTAGGCGGACAACAAGCATTCGGCGATCTCGCCCGGCATCGGGAAGCCAGGGAAACGCCGGGTCAGCGCCAGAATGCGATACGACTCGCGGAGCACCGGCTCGGGGTGGTCGCCAAGCAGGAAGGCGTAGCTCTGCAGTAGGTCCCGCAAGTCTTTGGCGGCACCGATTTGCGGCGGGAATATGCGCGCCAATTCGCTCAGCAGCTCACCCGGCGACTGGACGATGGCTGGTAGGGAGGCGCCGGCTTGGGGGGTGGGGACGAGGTGGCGGTCGGTCATGATGCGCCACCCTCGCTGTCATCGCTCGCAGGAGAGCCACCGAAGGCCCTGTATTTGCGTGCGACCGGTCCAAGCGCATCAGACTCGACGACAGCGATCATCGACGACCGCTCAATGTCGTGCTCGGTCGCGTCGTGGTCGGCGCCAGCCCAGCGCACACGCAAGACGCCGCTGAAACCCCTGGCATGGAGCAGGCGACAGGCGTTCAGCTCGGGCTCCCAATGGTCCAGAAGATGCTGGCCGCGGAAGGCCACCGAGTAGATGGTCCGCTTCTTGTTTCGCCTCAGGACGGCGAGCACGATCCGGTGCGGCGCCTCCTTGGTGCCGACCAGCGACCCGCAGTCTGCCTCTGGATGGCCGTTTGCTGTGATGCCTTCTGATGCAAGGACGCGATTTTCGCGCTCCTGGGTCCCCCTGGAGCCATCGCCGTCGACCCCCCCGTTTTCGTCAATACGTCTATCGGTCATTTGTACCCTCCCCTGCTGCCCTCGAATTTCGGTTGGTTCACGCGCCCCAGGGGCGCTTGGTCGGTTCGCGTGGCTCGGCTTCGTTCTGTCGGATGGCCTCGGCGACGGCGTCGTGGCCGACTTTCACTCGACCATCCCGGCTGACGCCGACGATGCCAGCCTTGGCATTTCGGAAAGCCGCTTGCAGCCAACCCACCGGATCGACCAGACCGGCATCCGAGCGCCAGCGATTGTGGGCTTCGCGAACAAGGCCGAACGCCTGGATGTCGTCGTTGCGACTGGCGGCGCGAGCCTGCCCGTAGATTGCCTTCGCCTTGTCGAGCCTCAACCCAGGCACCATCTCACACAGCAAGGCGACGGCCTCATCCCAAGCCGTGCGAGGCTTGGCTTGCGGTGGTGGTGGCTGGTTGCTGCTGCTGCCAAACCGTTCGCCATCGTCGACCGGTTCCGGCTCTATCATCGACTCGTCGAGCTGGGCGTGGCCCCTTGCCAGTGCTGCCGCTGTGTCAGCCTCACGCGCCGCCCAGTCTTCTAACGCCGAGGAACCTCCATCGGTGATGCCGGACGCATCGTCGTCGGCATTGGGGACGTCGTCGTCGCCGAAGTCGAATGCCGGCTGGTCGACGAACGCCGGCTGCTCATCGGCGGGAGGGTCAGCCGCCGGCCGTGACGCCAAGGCGGGAGCTGGTGCATTCCGGCCGTCGAGAGATGGCGGTTCGGCCGTTGGCGGAGGCTGGGAAGAGCGATCCTCGCGGGCTCGGGCGGGTGTCGCGAAAATCCGCCTGCCGAATTGCAGCGGAGGCCGCTGGCGATTGGTTGCGGGGCCAACCTTGACTGGGGTTGCCTCTATTGATGGATTCTCTTTCTCCTTCTTCTCCTCTCCCTCTCTTTCCTCCAGTCCTTCCGTAGATAGATGAGAGTACATCGCCTGATGTGCTTCGGCGTTAGGCGTGGTCTCAAAGCACATCGCCTGATGTGTTTTAATGCCATGGTCTGAAAGTACATTGGGTGACGCACTCTGATGCCGCGTCGCCGGGATCGGGTCGTCCTCGGCATGCTCGCGCTTATGGGCCGCAAGATACTCGCCGATGGCTTGCTCCCAGGTCAGGCCGTTCGGGAACGACATAGCGAAGCTATGCCCCTTCCCCCCGTGCGCCCCGCGCTCGCGGCCCGACGATCGTGTGAGGTATCCGGCCAACGCCAAATCTCGCAGCGCCAACTCCAGGCGCCTCGGATCGATGCGGTTCGGCTTGCCGGCTTCACCGATCAGCTTCTCGCCCCATCCTAGCGCTTTCATCATGACATCGAGGCCGGGGAAGCCGATGCCTGTCTCGCTGTTGACGAAGCCCGCGGAGGTAAATGCGGCTTTGATGAGGTCAGGGCGGTCGATGTGCCGGACCACCTGAAGCATCCAAGCGAATCGTTCGAGATTGGGGTGCTGACGCGGTTGCGCGAGCCCAGCCTCTTGAACCTGTCTGGCTGCCAGTGACAACTTGCGGATGCGCGGGGACCGCGGCAGCTTCCAACGAGGCAGTGTCTTGTCCCATCCGGCCTCGTTGGCAAAATAGAAGATCGTGCCGACGCCAAAGTGCCCCTTGCCGTGAGCATGACGCCACTCGGTTTCAAAGGCCGCCTCCTCGAAGTCGGCGGGATTGGCCGGGCCAGGCAATTTCAAGCCCCGGAAGGTGCCCCCGCTGCTCCACGCATGCACAATGTCGCGTCCCATCGCGCTGCCCATGAAGTAGTCGGACACCGCAGAGATAGTCTTGCGCCACGTCACGCGATCCGCCGGAGGCGGAAAGAACATCAGGGCATCCAGTAAGCGCGCGAGATGCGCCTTGGCGTGCGGACCTCCGGCATCGTAGTGGTCGCCAGAGAACTTGGGGACGGCGGTGCCGCTACTCTCGCGCGTCTTGGTGCGCTTCGCGCCACCCTGCTTGCCCTTGTTGGACGGCTTGCTTGTCTCGAACCCGCCGGCATCGTGGAAGGCCCGCAGCGACTTGCTGCCGAGCTGTTCTTCAAGGGCTACTTCAATGGCTTCGGTCAAGGCTTGGGGATTGACGGCTTTACCCATGGTCGCCCCCGATCAAGACAACGAGCTGGGGAGCGGTCGAGCGTCCGCGCTTCTCGATCTTGATCCGCTTCGGC
>JANXRM010000490.1 GCA_025353015.1 Hyphomicrobiales bacterium | reverse complement strand
CGCGGCTGCGGCTGGCGCTGCGGGATTGGTTGCAGCATCGCCCTTTGAAGGGGCAGCTACCGGCGCGGCGGACGGTTGTGTTTCAGGTTTTGGCGTAGCAGCGAGAGCGGGTGTAGCCGGGGCTGCAGGTTTCGCCTCAGCCGTCTTGGTCTCGACCGTAGTTGGGACCGCAGCCTTGCCCGGCGCTTTGACATCGGCAGTCTTGACGTCGGCGGTTTTGAGCTCCCCGGCCTTGGCGACCACAGCCTCGGCCTCCACGGCTTTCGCTTTGGTATCCGCTGGTGCTGTAATCACCGGTTTGACGTCGGCGACCTTAACCGTTGGCGCAGGAACACCAGCGACGGCTGCCGGCTTCGACGCCGAGAACGGCTTGACGACGGAGATCACAGCCAGCGCCGCCGCGAGCGCGGCCGCGACATAGGCAAGTTCGCGGAAGCCACGGCGCGTAACTTTTGGGGCGCCTTTCGGTGCGCCGGGCTCAGGTGCACCTGAAGGTGGGGTCTGCTCAGTCATGGCTCGATATCCTCACGACCGGTTCGGGGTGGCAGGCTTTACAGCCGCTGCAGGATCAGCGGCGGCGGGCACTGCGTCGTAACTGCCGGGCACCAGCGTGCCGGTCACGGACTGGCGGATGTCGAAATACGTCTTCGCCACCTTCTGCAAATCGGCAAGCGTGACTTTGCCGATGCGATCGGGCCAATCCTCGATGTCCTTGACGGTGCGCCCGACGGTCAGAGACCAGCCATAGCGACGCGCCAGTGACGCCTGATTGTCGCTCTCGTAGATGTATTCGGCGATGTAGCCTTTCTTGGCGCGGTCGAGTTCGGCTTCGGTCACGCCCTTGGCGATGATATCGGCCAATACGGCATCGACGCCGGTTTCGAGTTTTTCGATCGCGACGCCGTCGCTGGGAACCGCGTAGATCGCGATCTTGCCGCTGTCGCGGGCTGAGCCCGAATACCAGCCGCCGGCACTGGAGGCGATGCGGTCTTCGACGACAAGCTTGCGATAGAGCCGGCTTGTGGCGCCTGACGTTGCGACTTTCAACAGCAGATCGAGCGCTTCGGCCTCACCCGGCTCGGCCGTGTTGTAGCTTGGAGCCACGTATTGCCGCTGCCATGACGGCTTGCCGGCGCGTGGGTCCTTGAGATCGACGCGACGCGGAGCACGCTGCGGCGGTTCCGATGGACGCGGACGTGTCGTGACAGCGGGGTTGGCCGGAATGACGCCGTAAATTTTCTCGGCGAGATCGCGGACCTCGTTGGGGCTGACGTCACCGGTTACGACGAGGATGGCATTGTTCGGGGCGTAGAAGCGCTTGTAGTGGTACAGCGCATCTTCACGGCTGAGCTTGGCCATTTCGTGCGCCCAGCCGATGACAGGAATGCGGTAGGGGTGTGCGAGATAGAGGGCAGCCCCCATCTGCTCGTCCAGGATCGACGACGGGTTGTTCTCGACGCGCATGCGGCGCTCCTCGAGAATGACGTCGCGCTCGGTCAGAACCTCTTTTTCGTCAAGGCGCAGGTTGACCATGCGATCCGCCTCCATCTCCATGACGGTCTTCAGGCGATCTTTGGCGACCCGCTGGTAATAGGCGGTGACGTCGTGCCCGGTGAAGGCGTTGTCCTGGCCGCCGAGGCGCGAGATGATTTTGGAAAACTCGCCATTGGCGATCTTTTCCGTCGACTTGAACATCAAGTGCTCGAGGAAATGGGCGATGCCCGAGACGCCCGGCTGCTCATCGGCAGCACCGACCTTGTACCAGACCATGTGGGTCACGACCGGCGCGCGGTTGTCCGGCACAACGATCACCCGGAGGCCGTTGCCAAGAGTGAATTCCGAAGCCCGCGTCTGGGCTGCGGCCTGACTGACGTGCATTGAGAGTGAGAGCATGATGATCGCCGTCAGTAGGGTTAAAGGATGTCGGCAAGCCCTGTGCAGCATGATGGGGCGTTTCCTGCAAAGCTTATGGTGAAGCGTAAATTGAAGTGAATGATAACCGGACCGGGGGCTACTAGGGATAACAGGTTCATGTCCCAGCTTCGGCTTCAATGACGACGCCATCATGGCGAGGCATGATAGTGAGGCATGATAGTGAGGCATGACGCCGATATGCGCACGTGCCCAGAGTGCCTACACTCAGCGCACGGCTGCTTATCGTGCAACCCGTGACCGATGATGGCGGTCTAACGCGCAAAGTCAAATGACAAGGGGGTAAGGCAGCACTCTAAAGTGTGTGCAAGCGCAGGTGCACAGGGGGCCCGCGGGTCGCGCCCGCTATCCGGCATAAACGGTAAGCTTATTTCTTGTTGTTGCCTGTAATAGCGTCCGTGGCAAAGCTGAAAAGTGAACTTCCGCAAGCATTTTGTGCCTGAGTCCGCTCATCCTTGACGGCGTTTTCCTTCCAACTGCCATTCTTGCACAGATCGTCGTGTGCTTTTTTCTTGGCTTCGGCATCCGCAAGCTTCTTGGCCTCCGGGTCTTTCGGCCACGAAGGATCCTGGGCCAGCTGAGTCGGCACCGCTTGCGGAGCAGCCCCCGGTTCCGGCAGACGGCTAGCGTCGGGAGGCAATACCAGCGGCGCGCGCGCTTCCGTCTTCGGTTCTGTTTTCTTGAACGAGTCTGAAGAAAGCCCCACAGCGTCGAACAGCTTGCCGTTGAGCTCCAAACCATCGATGCCGCCGCAACCCGGCAGCCCCGTTCCGATGGCGACAACCATCGATGCCATCACCCAATTCCGTCTGCGCCGGCTCGAAGTGCTCATCATGGTCTGCGTCCTGTTAGCCGCTTCGCACTGTGCCACGTGTTTGCTGCTGATCTGCTGCGTGCCTGTTGCACAGCCCTGCCGGAGGGATGATTGCGCTCGGAAAATTGCATTGCACTTTTGCACAGCATCGACTTATTACGTGGCATTCGAGGCGCACCTTCGACTCGTCGAGTACGATTCATACAAGAGTCCGATGACCCCTGCAACGATTGCGGCGTCGGCGATATTGAACACGTACCAGTAAAACCCAAATGCGTGCATGGATATGTAATCCACAACTCCGCCGTGCAAATACCGGTCGAGGCCATTCGCCAGTGCGCCGCCGATGATCAGGCCGAGACTGATGGCCATCAACCGGCCCGTCCCCGCCCGCGCCAACCAGATCCACAGGCCGAGCGCGGTCAAGATCGCAAAGCCCATCAGCAGCCACGGGCCGATCGACGAGAACAGGCCGTAACTGACGCCCTTGTTCAAAACGAAGACGAAATCGAGAAACGACGTGATTTGGACGCGACCGCGCTGCTTGATCTGGTAGGCCGACAACATCCAGGCTTTGTGGGACTGATCGACGGCGAAGGCCAACACGGCGATCCAGGCGCAGTCGCGCGAGTAGGGTCCCCATACGAACGAGCCCCGGTCGCCCGCAACTGCTTCTGTCGCCGTTCCAGCATCGAATTTGGTGCTCATGCCTCCTCCTCTAGTCGGCCAGATGATGGGCGGCAAGTGGCTCTGCGTTCCTTATGCACGATCCGCCGTTTTGGTCCTGGACTTGGTTGCGGACCTTGCCTCTTAATCGGCGATAAATGCGGCGCAAAAACGGAGCGTGAGGATGACACCGGCCGAAAAGCAGATTTGCGATTGGCTCGCCAGCAAGGCGCCCGAGATGCTTGGCCTCATCGAAGAGGTCGTGAACATCGACAGCGGGACCTACGACAAGGCTGGCGTCGATGAGGTCGGTGACCGCTTTATCCGCCATTTCAACGAGCGTGGATTTTCAACCCGCAAAGAGCCGCACGAGACGTTCGGCGACGCAATCCACGTCAGGCTCGACGATACGCCGACCAACGAGAAGCCCATCGTTCTGATGGGGCATCGCGATACCGTTTTCCCGAAGGGCGAGGCGGGACGGCGCCGGTTCCGCGTCGAAAACGGCCGCGCCTATGGCCCTGGAGTGGCCGACATGAAGGCGGGACTGGTCATGAATGCTTATGTGCTCGAAGCTTTCAAGACGTTTGGCGGCGCGCCGGCACCACTGGCGGGGCTGATCACGTCGGACGAGGAGATTGCCTCGCCTTCGTCGCGGCCGGTGATCGAGCGAGTGGCGCGGGACGCACGCTGCGTCTTCAATTCCGAGCCCGGGCGGCCAACCGGTAATGTGGTGACCAGCCGCAAAGGTGGAATTTTTATGCGCTTCGAGGTGTTCGGCAAGGCCGCGCACTCGGGTGGCAATTTCGAGAAGGGCATATCGGCGATCGGAGAAATCGCCCATAAAATCGTGGCGATCCATGCCCTGACCGACCTGAAACGCGGCATCACGCTGAATGTCGGACTTGTATCGGGCGGGCAATCCGTCAACACGACCGCACCCCATGCCGAGGGGCGCATCGATCTGCGTTATGTGCAGCCTGGCGACCGTGGTCCGATCCTGACCGCCATCCAGAAAATCGTCGACACCGCCACTGTGCCCGGAACAACGGCCAAGATCGAGATCGTCGGTGAGTTCAAGCCGCTCGCGCAATCGGCGGAGAGTGAGGCGCTGTTTGGCGCTTACGCCGCCGCGTCCAAGGATCTGGGACTTTCGGTCGCCGGTGAGTTCAGTGGCGGCTGCGCGGACTCAGGTCTGACCGCGGCCGTCGGCTGTCCGACGATCTGCGCTGTGGGGCCTGTCGGCGGCAATGCGCATACCGCTGAAGAATACCTGGAGATCGCCTCTGTCGTGCCGCGCGCGCAGGCGCTCGCACTGGCCATCCTGCGTCTCGATCCGACAAAATAGAAAGGCGCTGTTCGGGAGTGATGTTGGTGCATGAGCAACAAATGTGAAATGATTGGGAAATTCTAGCCTGATCTTGGCTCACGTTAGGCATCATTGCGTCAAACAACATCACTCCCGAACAGCGCCAATAGAAATAGTATGTAGCCCAAAACCGGAGCCGATTTCCCCAACACAGGAGTTTGGCCATGTGGTCCAATCCGCGTATCCCCTACCAGCTGGCCAGCCATCGCCCCCGGCTCGAACCGCTCAACGGCCGGCCGTTGATGGTCAACGTCGTCATGAATATCGAATACTGGCCGTTCGACCGGCCGATGCCGCGCGGCATCCTGCCGCCGCCGCACGGGGCACAAATTCCGCCGCCGGATCTGCCGAATTTCTCGTGGGTCGAGTACGGCATGCGCAGTGGCATGGCGCGGATGCTGGATATGCTTAAAAGCCGAGGGATCAAGGCGACGACGTTCTTCAACGCGCAGGTGGCGGATGTCTATCCGAGCCTGACGAAAGAGGTGCTGGATGCGGGCTGGGAATTCGTCGGGCACGGCTGGTTCCAGCGCTCGCTGAAACAAGTGGACGACGAAGAAACCGAGATCAAGCGGTGCTTGGCGCGTATCGAAAAAGTAACGGGCAAAAAGACGCGCGGCTGGTTCGGTGCGGGCGGGGCGGAGACAATGAAGACGCCTGAGATCTTCAAACAGTGCGGGCTGGATTTCATCCATGATTTCGCGCTCGACGATCTCCCGAACTGGATGCGCACCGAACAGGGACCGTTGCTGGCGCTGCCCTACACGTTCGAACTCAACGACGTGCCCATCTGGGTCATACAGAGCCAATCCAGCGACGAATTGCTGAAGAGGCTGGAGACAACGCTCAAGGTCTACGAGCGAGAAGCGGAAAAGCAGCCGCGCATCGTGACGTTTGGGCTGCATCCGCACGTGGTCGGCGTGCCGCACAGGTCGTACTACTTGGAAAAGGCGCTCGATCTCTTGCTGGCGCGCAAGGATACGCAATTCGTCACGTCGAGCGAGATCGCCGATTGGTTCGTCAAAGCCGACGGCACAGGCGGGCGAAATCTGCCGCAATATTCGCCGCCCGCGTCGGGGTGATGTGACGGAGCGCTCGGAGAGTGGCACGTCTTTGGGCGCCTCACCTTCAGGCTCGGGCCAAGCGAGCCGGCGCGCGCTGCCGGCCGATTTAGCATAGCGTCATTTACTCCTTGTTCGGATCGTATCGCCGGTCGAGCGCCTCCGGGTCGGTCAGGTCGTGGATTGAGCGCTGGTGCATGAGGTTGGTTCGGACGAGCCGGGTGAACGTGAGCATGCTGAGCACGGCGTTCTGGGCGGAACGAGCAAGGCGCAGATTGCAATCGGGCGGGTTCTTGCGGGCGTGGTTCAGGCGACCGCGACCGCGCACGATGCGATCTGAGGTAATGTTGCTGTCTTGCGCGGCAACACGCTCTTCGGTCGCCTCAGTCGGGGAGTTCTTGCGCAGCCGGATGACGTTAGTTCAATCGCCAGATCACGCCCTCACGCGGCGGCTGAAATCAGTCCGCCGAGGCGCGCCAACTCGCGCAAGTGATAATCGGCGTTGCCGAACGCCAGATCGATCATCGTCAACCGCTTGAAATAGTGGCCGGCTTTGTACTCCTGCGTCATGCCGATACCGCCGTGAATCTGGATGCCATCCTGGCCAACGGCCCGGGCCGAGCGGCCGATCTGCACCTTGACCGCGTGCATGGCTTTCCGGCGTTCCACCGCGTCGTCGTCCGCTGCCATCATGGCGCCGTAGACCGCCATGCTTTTCGATTGTTCCAGGTGGGTGAACATACCGACGAGGCGATGCTGGATCACCTGGAACGAGCCGATCGCGACGCCGAACTGCTTGCGCGTCTTGACGTAATCGAGCGTCAGGGCCTGCATCACCTCCCTCGCGCCGACGGCCTCGGCGGCG
>JANXRM010000470.1 GCA_025353015.1 Hyphomicrobiales bacterium | reverse complement strand
ACAAAACGATGACGCGTGCCTCCCCTGGCGGGATTTCCCGGCTGAGTTTGTGATCGCCCTCGTTGAGTACGACGCATGACCGAGTGGGGTTGTCGTCGCAATCCAAAGCAATGACGTGTATCGTCACCGATACAAGCGTGTCTCGTGACCGATTTAGAAAACGAGCGGTGTAATGGCCACCTTTGCCCAGTTGCTCCTCGGAGAGATCTTGTAGTGTCACCTCCATGCCGGACGCGACGCACCAGCCGGCGATGTCGGCACCCATGACGCCGGCGCCGATGACGTGCACGCGCAGTGGCTTGAAGGCCAGATCCTTCGGCGCCTGCGCCTTCAGCATTTCGGAGAGCTTGAACACGCGGCGCAGATTGCGCGACGTGTCCGACACCATGAGCGGCGCAAAGGCGGCGGTCTCCTGCGCTTTCATCTTGGCGAGATTGCCGCCCGTTTTCTCGAACAAATCGATCAGACGGAAGGGGGCGGGATAATGGGCCTCGCGCACCTTTTTCGCTGTCTCCGAGCGGAACTTCGAGGCGAGGAAGCCGCGCGCCGGCCAGCGCCTGAGCAGGCTTTTCCAGCCGCCCACAGGCTTGGCGCGGCGCTTGCGTTCGATGGCCTTGCGCGCGGCCCAAGCGAGGTTCTGCGGGCTTGGCGCCAATTCGTCGACGAGCCCCATGCCGCGCGCCGCCGTTGCCCGGATCATGGAACCCGACAGCATCAGCGGCATGGCGGCGAGCGCGCCTGCCTGCCGGATCGAGCGGAACGTGCCGTTGAAGCCCGGGAAGATGCCGAGACGCACTTCCGGGAAGCCGAGCCGCGTGCCGTCGTCGCGGGTGGCGATACGCCAGTGGCAGGCGAGCGCCAGTTCGAGGCCGCCGCCCAAGCAGAAGCCATGAATGCCGCAGACGACGGGCACCGGCATGGCCTCGATGCGGTCGAGCATGGCAAGCACGGGCGCGATGCCAGCCGTCACATCGGCCTCGGACTTGATCAGTTCGAACTCGCGCACGTCGGCGCCGACGATGAAGCCCTTGTCCTTGCCCGAGAGAATGGCGAGGCCTGTTATCGATTTGTCCTTGGCGCCGGCCTCCACCCGTTCGACGATGGCGCCCAACTCTTCCAGCGGGCGGCGGCCGAGCGAATTCTGGCTTTCGCCCTCGCGGTCGAACACGGCCCAGGCGATGCCCTGCGGGTCGATCGAGAAGCGCCAGTCTCTGAGGGCGTTGATGTCGGTCATGGGGAACTCCGGGCTTCGGGCACATCTTGCGTGTCGTTCGAGAGACGCCGTCTCATGTGGCAGCTTCGCTCGCGGCAAGGGGCGGCAGTAGATCGGATAACGGGAACGGCACGGCGCTGAACGGCGGCGCGTTCACCTCGGCGCCGTCTTCGAACGTCTCGAAGAGAACGAATTTTCCATCATGCAACTCGTAGACCTCGAGCTGACGTTCGGTGACGCTCAAAAGCCAATAATGGGCCAAACCGTGCGCTGCATAGATGCGGCGTTTGGCGCCACGATCACGTGCCTCCGTCGACGGCGACAGGATTTCGCAAACCCAGTCCGGCGTGAGATCCGTCGAGGCATTGTCTGGCACAACCGGCATGTGCTCGGCCCGCCAGCCGGCAAGATCGGGAACCAAAATATGGCGTCCGAGGTGCAATTCCGGTTCGACAATGAAGGTCCAGCCTCCCGGACCACCCCGCCCGCGCTGGAACGGCCCGACTAATTCGCTCGCCAATTGCGTCAGCGCGGAGCCATGCCGAAGTCGCGGCCGCGGATGTGTGTAGAGAACCCCATCCAGGATCTCCGCCACCAGATGCGGTGGAACCGCTTCCAGATCGGCGTAAGTCGCGTCGCGGACGACCGTGGTTGCCATTCGACCTCCTCGCCTATTCGGCTGCGGCACGCGCGTTGTGGCCGGGCTGCATGTAGTTGGGCTTTACTTCGGCCGGGTCGAAATGATCGACGGCGATGACGCGCGCGGTGAGCGTTTCCACTTCGCGGAGCTGGGAGCCTTCCGCCTCGGTCAGAACGCCTTTGGTGACAGCCTCGCCGATCCAGTCGAGCCCATGAAAGCGCCGGACCGTGCCTTGCCGGATGGCGCGCTCGAGCTTCTTCTCGGCTTCCTCGGCGGCGACAACTTTCTCCAGCGTTACTTCGAGCAGGCCCGTCGGATCCCTCGGATCCTTGGATACGAAGATATAGCGGGTCAGACGGTCGCGCACCTCGCCGGGTTCGATCGCCAAGCGGACGCAGGTGGAGCCGAGCCGGTCGCTGGCCGGTTTCAGGCGCCGGCCGAGCGGGAACACGACGACGCGCATCAGACCGCGCGCCCAGGCGACCGGGAAGTTGTCGATCGTGCCGGACAGTGCCTCCTGGAAGCGGTAGAGGCCGTTGCGCGCCGCGAGTTCCACGAAATGCCGGTCGTTGGCGGGTTTCCCGTCGTCTTCGTAGCGCTTGAGGACGCAGGAGAGCAGGTAAAGCTCGGACAAGGCATCGGCCATGCGGCCGGTGATTTTCTGCTTGGTTTTCAAGCCACCACCGAGCAGCGCCACCGTCAGATCGGCGACGAACGCGAAGCTCCGCGAGGCGCGCCAAAGCTGGCGATACCATTCGCCGGTCACGACCGCTTGCGCCGGCGTATGACCAAACCGGCCGCCCGTGACGTTATGGAAGAAGGCGCCGAAGCCGTTCGAAACGGAGAAGGCGATATGCCCGCAGAACGCCTTGTCGAAGTCGGCGAGCCCTTTGGCGCTGTCGGCGTTCTGGCAGGCCTGGATCTCCTTATAGAGATAGGGATGCGAACGCAAAGCGCCTTGCGCGAAGGTGATCAGCGAGCGCGTCAGAATGTTGGCGCCCTCGACCGTGATGCCGACCGGCACCATCTGGTAGGCAGACTGCAGATAGTTCGACGGGCCGTCGCAGATGCCGCGGCCGCCGTGCAGATCCATGGCGTCGTTGACGGCGCGCCGCATGCGTTCCGTCGACTGGTATTTCATGATCGCTGAAATGACCGAGGGCTTTTCGCCCCGGGCGACCATCGCGGCCGTGACCGCGCGGCCGGCTTCATTAACGTAGGCGGTTTCGACCAAGCGAGCCAGCGGCTCCTCGAGGCCTTCCATGCGCGCGACGGGAAGGCCGAACTGCTTGCGAATGCGGCCGTAGGCGGTGGCGAAGCGCAGCATCGACTTGGCACCGGCCGCCCCCGAAGACGGCAGCGAAATCGCGCGGCCCGCAGCCAGGCATTCCATCAGCATGCGCCAGCCGTGACCGGCCATTTTCTCGCCGCCGATCAGCCAGTCCATGGGGATGAAGACGTCGCTGCCCCAGTTCGGACCATTGGGGAACGCGGAACCCGAGGGCAGATGCCGGCGGCCGATATTGACGCCGGGATGGTCCGTCGGGATGAGCGCGACGGTGATGCCGAGACTATCGCCACGGCCGAGCAGGTTGTCGGGATCGAACAACTGGAACGCCAACCCGAGCAACGTCGCCTTGGGGCCAAGTGTGATGTAGCGCTTGTCCCATGAGATCTTGATGCCGAGCGTGTCCTGGCCCTTCCACGGCTGGCGGACAACGGTGCCGATATCGCGCATGGTCGCTGCATCCGAGCCCGACGTCGGTCCGGTCAGCGCGAAACAGGGGATGTCGACGCCCTTGGCAAGACGCGGCAGATAATAGTGCTTCTGCTCGTCGGTGCCGTATTTCTCGATAAGTTCCCCCGGCCCGAGCGAATTCGGCACCATGACGATGGTGCACACATCGGGCGACCGCGATGCAATCTTGCCGAGGATCAGCGATTGCGCCTGCGCGGAGAATCCAAGGCCACCGTGTTCCTTCGAAATGAGCATGCCCAGGAAGCCGTGCTTTTTGACAAAGTCCCAGATTTCTTCCGGGATCTCCCTGTTGGCATGGCGGATCTGCCAGTCGTTCGACAGGCGGCAGAGCTCTTCGGTTGGGCCGTCCAAGAAGGCTTTCTCATCAGGCGTGAGAACGATGCCGGGAACAGCGCGCAGCTTCGACCAGTCCGGCCGGCCCGAAAACAGTTCGGCGTCGAAGCCGATAGTCCCGGCATCCAATGCCTGCGCCTCGGTATCAGAGACTTTGGGCAGGATCTGCTTGATGGCCGTAAAGGCGGGCGCCACGATCAGGCGCCGGCGCAGAAAAGGGATCGCAAGCAGCGCCAGAAGGGCGGTCGGCAACCAGGCCAGCTCGCTCAGGAAACTGCTTTCGGCAAACGGGTCAGCCCCATCGAGCCAGCCGCTCTTGCAGATGAGTGTGATGAGGCCGACACCTAACGCCCACAGCCCGAGTGGCGCCCGGCGCATGGCCAGCGCAAACACCGCTGCACCTGTCAGCACGAGAAAGGTCAAGATCGCCATGGCCACTGCCTCCGGCTTGTCTGAATCCGCGAGTCCGGGGCTCCTCGGAACTCCGTTCAAGATCCTCATTCTAATCAAAGTTGACGTTTACGTCAATTTCAGCCCACATGCTGAAACCAGCGACTATAGGCTTCAGGAGGCCGACGGGCATAAATATTCAGCGAAATTGGCCGGATCAGCGCCGCCTTTTGCGCAATGCCGGATGGCAGCGTGCTGATTGGTGTTCAATCCTCCGAGGCGCTCGATAACGCAAAGCTGCAGCAGCAACCGCCATCGACGACCAGTGTGTTGCGCTTGCCCGGTCAAGCCATGGCGGATAGGGAGTAGCGGACGTTTTCAATCACACGCGTCTCGCCTGATCCTCAAGCCGTGGCCTCATTCATGTCCGAACTCTTGCTCGAACTCTTCTCCGAGGAAATTCCGGCGCGCATGCAGACCCGCGCAGCCGAGGATCTGAAACGGTTGGTCGGCGAAGGGTTGAAGGCCCAGGGGCTGGTAACCGGACCGGCGCAAGCCTATGCCACGCCGCGCCGCTTAACCCTGGTCATCGACGGCGTGCCCGAGATGTCCCCCGCTATTGGCGAGGAAAAGAAGGGCCCGCGCGTCGGCGCGCCGGAGCAGGCGATCCAGGGGTTCTTGAAGGGCGCGGGCCTCCAGGCCATCGGCGACGCCGAAATCGTCAAGGACCCGAAGAAAGGCGATTTCTACGTCGCGCGCATCAACAAGCCCGGCCGGCCTGCAGCCGACATCATTTCAGCCGTCGTCAACGAGACGCTGGCCAAGTTTCCGTGGCCCAAATCACAGCGCTGGGGGGCGGGGACGTTCACCTGGGTGCGGCCATTGCAGTCCATCATCTGCCTGCTCGGTGGCAAAATCGTGCCCCTGGAAACCGGCGGCGTGACGAGCGGCGCGACAACCCGTGGACACCGTTTTCATGGCAACGTG
>JANXRM010000446.1 GCA_025353015.1 Hyphomicrobiales bacterium | reverse complement strand
CTTCGAGGCCAATGCCGCGCATCTGCCCGTTCGCCGTAACGGCGTCACGCTCTATCACGAAATCCTATCGATCAGCCGTGCCGGTTCATTGCCCGACACCGAGCAGAAACGCATCCTGCGCACCATCGCCGAGGATTACATCGCCGTGCGCGCGCCGCGCAGCATGGCCTATGGCGTCCTGCACGACGATCACGCCAGGCATCTGCATTTCCATCTGGTGATCAGCGCCAACGGCCTCGGCGAGCGCAAGCGTCACCGTCTGGCCAGGGACGAATTCAATCAGATCAGGCACGACCTGGAGCGTGAGGTGTTGGCCCGCTATCCGGAGTTGGAGCAGACGCTCGCGATGGGCAAGCAGGCGGCCGAGATCGTCTCGAAGCCGGCCGATGCCTTGCAGCGCCGCACCGGGGAAATCCCGCAGCGTGACGGCGTCAAGGAGAGGCTCGTCGAGCTGTTCGCCACCTGTCATTCCCGCGCTCAGCTGCAGGAACAATTACAGGCCGCCGGTCTGGAGCTGTACCGCCGTGGCGACACTTGGGGCGTGATCAACCATGCCACCGGCCGCAAGCACCGCTTGAAGACCCTCGGGCTCGATCAGACCTATGATGTCGCCGTGCGCCGCATGGCACTCACCGAGGCCAGACCCGCGCCCTCGATCGATCGTATCGATGCCCGCGACATCGAGATCACCGACCAGGTCGAGAACCACTCGGCCGAGACATTGGAAGAATTGGAATTCGACTTGGAGCCGGTTGTCGAGGAACAGCGATCGGCAACGCCAACGCTCGATCGCATTCTCGCTCACGTGCCCGAGCCGGTTCGCCTTGAAATCCCCAGGACGCGCCATACGCATACCGAGGCGCCGTCGCTGGTGGAGCGCGTCATCGGCAGGACGCTGGAGGCCTCGGCCGACGTCATCAGGAAAACCGGCGCATCCGCCCTCAACGAGGCCGTCGACATCACCAAGCAGGCGATCACGACGCTGACCTCCGACGGTGAGCCCGAGGCATCACGATCGCATTATCAGCGCCTCAGGGATCGCCTCAGATCACCGAAAGGCGACGCTCAGTCGGCCGATAAAGATCGATCCGGTGTCGGCGATAGCTGGTCGCTCAAGCCCAATCATGATCGCGCCGAAGCCGCGCACGTCGCCGAGCAGTCGAAGTTTGCGAGCAAGCCGCCAGAGCCAGAAGCCCTGATCGGCGACAGCTGGAACATCGAGACCGATCCGGAAGCCCGCCGCCAGCATCTCGCAGCAGACCGACAGCGCATCGCCGACGAACGCCGCGCCGAAATGGAGCGACGGCGTGCCGAACGCGACGGCCAGCATGGAGACCAGAACAACCGCCGCCGCTGATGGGCGGTCAAGACCCTCATCGCCGGCATCAAGGGCCGCGTCATCGCCGCCCTCAAAATCGCACTCCTCCGTTCCCCCTTTATCCGTAACAGGCACCGCAAATGAGCAAGTTCTCGCCGACACGGTCCATCCTAATGGCCCCCATCCATGCCGCCCGCTTCGGCGTCGGCTTTCTGCGGCGGGGCTACATCTTCCAATCGAAGACCGGCGCCCGTTTCGCCAAGCGGTCGGAGTACCGCGATTTTCTGTCGCCTGGGCACTCAGGCCTGCTGCTCGACGGACATCGCCTGCATCTCTCCGAGCGCGAGAGTTTTCAGAACGTCTGCATCATCGCCCGCGTCGGCGCCGGCAAGACGTCGCGCTATATCATCCCGAACATTCTCGATAAGGCGCAGCAGGCCTGCTCGATCGTCGTCAACGATCCGAAGGGCGAGGCGTTCGAGGCGACCTCGGGCACGCTCGCCCGCAACGGCTATCGCATCATCCTGATCGACCCGGAGAACCCCGAGCGCTCGCACCGCTTCAATCCGTTGACCGAGGCCCGCGACCTGATCGAGCTGGAGCAGATCGCCGAGATCCTGGTGGCGGCCGGCAATCCCGGCGATCGCGATCCGTTCTGGAACCGTGGCGCCACCCGCTTCATCGGGCTCCTGCTGAAGTGCCTGCGCAACGTCTCGGTCGACAATCCCGATCACCTGACGCTCGCCAACCTCAACTACCTCTTCCAGAATTTTGGTGGCGACGGCTCCCCGCTCGACGACTGGATGGCTGGCGCCAGCATCGACCCGGACAATCCCGCCGACGCGACCTTGTGGAACGAATGGAAGGGCGCGCTCACCGGCAACGAGGAGGGCGTGCGCTCGTTCGTGCTCAATGCGCTAACCGCCTTGCGCGCCATGTCGAACAGGAGCCTCGCCCGGCTGACCTCGAAGTCGGATTTCGATCTGGCCTCGCTGCGCACGCAGAAGACCGCCATCTATCTGGTGACGCCGCCGCAGTACCAGGAATACTACGCCTTCCTGGTCTCGATCTTCTTCAGGAGCGTATTCAACGCGGCGATGCGCGAGCTGCCCGGCCCGCGCGATCTCCCGATCTACGTGCTCTATGACGAGTTCGGGCATTCGACCATTCCGGATTTCGTGTCGACGGCGAATACGCTGCGTGCCTACCGTGTCTCGCTGTCGATCGTGCTGCAGTCGATCGCCCAGCTCAATGCGCGCTATGGCATCGAGACGGCGCGCGCCATCCAGGGCGGCTTCAACACCTATCTAACCTTCGCCGGCTCCGATCCGGAGACCGCGCTGTTCTTCGAGAGGATCATCGGCAAGGTACGCGAGCGCCAGCGCCGCGATGTGGAGGACCTGGTCG
>JANXRM010000403.1 GCA_025353015.1 Hyphomicrobiales bacterium | reverse complement strand
GCGCCGGTCGCCGTGGTGACGGTAACAATTTGGTTGTGCAACCTTTTGAGCGCGGCGGCGATCTTGCCGTCGGGATCGTTCTGCGGCTTGGTGATTTCCCAATACACCTGGTCGACGATGTGTATGGGGACTGAGAAGCGCTGCAGGAGATCGATCCGGCCGAGTCGGGCAAGCGTCATCACCGGACTGGCGTCCGGGATAATGATAGTCACATCCATCGTCTTGCGCGTTGCCATGCCGTCACTTGGATCGAACGTCCAGGTTGTAGCTTAGCGTAGCTGTCGTACGCTGCGAACTCTGTTGGTGTAGCAGAAAACCAAGGAGAATAGGGCCATCGCAACCCAACTCGGCTTGCCGTGCGGTATTGGGTCGCGCAACGGCTTGACCCGACCTGCATCGTCCCACCCCCTCAATGCAACGTCCGCGAAACCGGCGCGATTGTGATCGGCACTTCCGTGGGCTGGCCTCTGACATCGGGGTGATAGCCCTCCACCGTCCGAACCAGCAGGGCGTGGATGGCCTCGATGCGGCCCTGGTCCATGGCGGCTTGCAAGCCCTCAAGCGCGGCCTTGAGGTCGTCCGCGGACAGGAAGCCCTCGTTGTTGCGGCGGATGCGCGGGTGCTCGGTCTCGGTGGTGCGCTCATCGATCAGCAGTTCCTCGAAGAGCTTCTCGCCCGGCCGGAGCCCCACGTACTTGATGGCGATGTCGCCGTCGGGGTTGGCGGCGTCCTGGACATCGAGGCCCATCAGCCGGATCATGGTGCGCGCCAACTCGTCGATCTTGACAGGCTCGCCCATGTCGAGGACGAACACCTCGCCGCCCTGGGCCATGGCGCCGGCCTGGATGACCAGCGTTGCCGCCTCCGGGATCGACATGAAATAGCGGATGACCTCGGGGTCGGTGACGGTGACGGGGCCGCCCTCCTGGATCTGCTGCTTGAACCGCTGCACGACGGAGCCGGAGCTGCCGAGTACGTTGCCGAAGCGGACCATGGTGAAGACGGTGCGGCTGCTTTTCTCGGCGGCGGCCTGAAACACCAGCTCGGCCAGCCGCTTGCTCGCGCCCATGACGTTTGTGGGACGCACCGCCTTGTCGGTGGAAATGAGCGCCACGCGTTCGACGCCCGTGGCGGCTGCAACCTCGGCCAGGACGGCGCTGCCGAACGTGTTGTTGCGCAGGCCGGCCACCGCGTTGGCTTCGATGATGGGTACGTGTTTGTAGGCGGCGGCGTGATAGATCGTCTCGACGCGGTGCGTTTCAATCGTGTTGCGCAGAACGGCGGCATCGAGGACGGACCCGAGCACACTGACGATCGTGGGTGCCTGCAAGCGCGCCTCTCCGCTCGCCTCGCGATCGAGTCGGGCGAGCGTGTCCTGGATCTCGATCTCGACAAGATAGAGCGCCGCTTCGGAGATCTCGAACAGCACGAGGCACCGCGGCCGCTGGCGCAGGATCTGGCGGGCGAGCTCGCTGCCGATGGAACCGCCGGCGCCCGTCACCATGACCGACTTGCCGCGGATGGCACGGGCGAGCAGCAGTGGATCCGGCGGCACGGGATCGCGGCCGAGCAGATCGTCGACATCGATGGGTTTCAGGTCCGTCACGGCAACGCGGCCGGAGGCGATATCCTCCATGGCCGGCATGGTTTTGACGCGCACCTGATGCGCCGCCAGCCGCTGGATGATGGCGCGTCGCTCGCGCCGCTGGCGTTCCGGCAAGGCGAGCAGCACCTCCTTGACGCCGTCGCGCTCGACCAGCCGGGGCAGCTTGTCCATCTTGTAGACCTTCAGACCGCTGACCTGCTGGCCGATCAGGCTTGGCTGGTCATCGATGAAGCCGACGGGGAAATAAATGTCGGACCTGCGCAAGGCTTCGAGTAACTGGACGCCCGAGGCGCCGGCGCCGTAGATCGCGACGTGACGCTTGTCGCGGACGAGGACCGGTTTGAAATCGGGACCGAGTAGGGCCAACGCCGCCAATTCGCGGCTGGCCCAGACGAGAACGCCAGCCAGCAGGGCGTAGATGAAGATGATGGAGCGCGGAAAGACGAGCCTGGGATCGCCGGTTCCGATCGCCATGAGAACCAGTAGTCCCCAGATCAGGACCGAGAGCGCAACGGCGGCGAAGATCCGGACGGCGCCGCGCGTACCGAGAAAGCGGGTGACGAGCTGGTAGAGGCCCAAGGAATGAAAAACGCCGATGGCAATGGGCGGCGCGGCCAACATCACGACCCAAAGCGCGCCGTTCTCGGGGATATAAAAGCGGCTCCAGCGCAGCGAGAACGCGAGCCAGACAGCAAACGTCGTCAGTACCAGGTCGTTCAAGACGAGAACCGAGCGCTTGCCGCCGCGCGTGAGCCCGAGAATTCGGCTCCTCGCCCGGGTCAGCCATGCATCCCAATTCGGCGGTAGTTGCACCATACCCTCGATCTCACGCCCGATGCGGGCCTCGGTCCCCCCGGGGCACCAACGCCGGCATGCGCATCCGATCAGGTCATAGTCTCGAAGCACAAGGCATTCAACCGGCGCGAGCCAACTCTCAACACACTTTGGCCAGTTTGGAACTGGGGCCGGTCTGTGGCTGGGGCCGGTCTGTGGCTGGTCATTAAAGCGTTTTGCGGGCGCGGATGGCGGCCGCCAGTGTGCCCTCGTCGAGATAGTCGAGCTCGCCACCCACCGGAACGCCCTGCTGCAGGCCTGAAACCTTGACTCCGCTCGCCATTAACTGTTCGCGCAGATAGTGGGCCGTGGATTGGCCTTCCACCGTCGCGTTGAGCGCCAGCAGCACCTCCTTTACTTCGGGAGGCTGTGCGCGTTCGATCAAACGGGGAATGTTAAGCCGGTCCGGCCCGATACCGTCGAGCGGCGACAGATGGCCGCCAAGGACATGGTACACGCCGTTGATGACGCCCGCACGCTCGAGCGCCCAGAGATCTCCCATTTCCTCGACGACCACAATCAGCGAGCGGTCCCGGCGGTCGTCGCGGCAGATGGTGCAGGGCTGTAATGTGTCCAGATTGCCGCAGATTTCGCAGGCTGAGATGCGCAGCGCGGCCTCGTTTAGGGCTGCAGCCAGAGGGTCCAGCAGATCGACGCGGCGCTTCAACAGCGCCAGCGCGGCCTTGCGTGCCGACCGGTGCCCCAGGCCCGGCAACCGGGCCAGGAGCTGGATCAGCCGCTCGATTTCAGGACCAGCGGTCTTGCGCGACATTGGCAGCCTCTCGGTCAATCGCAGCGCGGGTGGCAAGATGGGGGCGGGAATCGCCTGGGCAATGGGGTGATACCGGGCGCCGGCCGCCACCGCCAGTACCATCGAGCAGTACCATCGAGGCTGCTCCACGCATTGCGTTTCTGCCTATAAAATAGGCAGCTTATGGCTTATTTGCCTGAATAATAATCTTTTGCTCAATCGCCACATGAGGCGCCTCGTAGCATCCCCATGACGTGCATCGACAAAGACTTGTTTCAAGGCGGGCAGTATGTTTTTTGAGCATAATGCCTTGCTGCCAGGCGTTCAGCCTAAACATTGAGCGTTCGCTGGAATATCAAGCATGACTGGGGCGTGTCGCCTCGGGTCAAGACAGTCGTTGCGAAAATGCCGGGGAAGGGAGATCGAGGGTTATGGAGCAATTGCAGACCAGTTCGGACGTATTCTTTCTATTGGTGGGAGCAATCCTAGTCTTTGCGATGCATGGTGGCTTCGCGTTTCTCGAAGTTGGTACCGTCCGGCACAAGAACCAGGTCAACGCGCTCTGCAAGATCATGGTCGATTTTGCGATTTCGACATTGTGCTATTTCTTTGTCGGGTACTGGATTGCCTACGGCGTGAGCTTCTTTGGCAGCGCTGAAACGATCTCCGGCGGCGCCAAGGGTTTCGACGGCCAGGGCTTGAGCCTGGTCAAGTTCTTCTTCCTGGTCACATTCGCCGCGGCCGTTCCAGCCATCGTCTCGGGCGGGGTCGCCGAGCGCATCAAATTCCTGCCGCAGTGCGTCGCCACCGGGCTACTTGTCGGCCTCTTCTATCCGGTGTTCGAGGGTATTGCCTGGAACAAGAACCTCGGCCTGCAGGAGAGTTTTTTCGCGGCCAAGCTCGGGGCTGAGTTCAAGGACTTCGCGGGGTCGATCGTGGTCCACGCCTTTGGTGGCTGGGCCGCGCTCGCAGCGATCTGGCGGCTTGGCGCGCGCACCGGCCGCTACACCAAGGGCAAGTCGAACGCGACGCCGCCATCGTCCATTCCGTGGCTGGCCATGGGCTCGTGGATGCTCTGCGTTGGCTGGTTCGGCTTCAACGTGATGAGTGCGCAGACGCTTAAGGCGGTGTCCGGCCTCGTCGCAATGAACTCGCTGCTCGCCATGTGCGGTGGCATCCTTACGGCGCTGTGGGCTGGCAAGAACGATCCAGGCTTCGTGCACAACGGCGCCCTGGCCGGTCTCGTCGCGGTGTGTGCCGGTTCCGACGTCATGCACCCCATCGGCGCACTCGTCACGGGCGGGATCGCCGGCGTCATTTTCGTGCACATGTTCCAGATGATGACGAACCGCTGGCAACTCGACGACGTGCTCGGCGTCTGGCCGTTGCACGGGCTTTGCGGCCTGTGGGGTGGCATTGCCTGCGGCATCTTCGGATTGAAGATGTTCGGCGGCATCGGCGGCGTCACGTTCCTGTCGCAGCTTGTCGGCAGCCTCATGGGAGCCGCCGCCGGACTCGCCAGCGGGTTCATCATCTATTCGCTGGTCGATTTGACGCTGGGACTGCGTTTGTCGCCTGACGAGGAACGCGAAGGCGCCGATCTCTCAATCCACAAGATCAGCGCCAATCCGGAAGAGGATGTGCGCAGCGGACGAATGTAAGGTGCGCAACACGCGTTGGCGGTGGCAGGAGTTGCTGACCGGGCGTTTGCCAGTGCGGTTGGCAGTGTGGTTGGCAGTGTGGTTGGCAGTGTGGTTGGCAGTGTGGTTGGCTCTGGGCCCGGGTGTGCGGTATGGTTCGGGCGAACATCCGCCTGTCAGCCACACCGCTTGCCACTTCGAGGTAAACGCACATGATCGCTCGTCCAGCCCCCGCCGCCGCCCTGCAACGCATCGATCCACAGTCAGCCGGCTTCGATCCGGCCCGCCTCGGCCGCATCCGGGAGGCCTTGGAGCGTGACATCAATGCCGGCCTGATTCCTGGCGCGGTCGTTGGCATCGCACGTCGCGGCGGCATCGCCTACCTCGAAGCCATGGGCATGCGCGACAAGGCCAAGGTGCAGCCCATGTGGGCCGATGCCGTGTTCTCGATCGCATCCATGACGAAGCCCATGACCTCGGCCGCGATCATGATGCTGCACGAGGAGGGGCGGCTACTGCTCGGCGATCCGGTTTCCAAATACTTGCCGCAGCTCGCCAAGATGAAAGTTGCAAAGTCGCCGGCATCCGAGACGCTGGAACTCGTCGACGCCGAACGCGAAATGACGGTGCAGGACCTGCTCCGGCATACCTCGGGCCTGACCTACCGGGAGCGTGGCGCGGGCGCGGCCTATAAGGCCTATCCGGGCTCCTCGATTTCGGCCGCCGTGAAGATGGGCCGCGACGAGTTCCTGGAGGCCATCGGCAAGGTGCCGCTGCTGTTTCAGCCGGGAACAACGTGGGAATACGGCTTCTCGATCGACATTCTCGGCCACATCGTCGAGGCCGTGTCGGGCCAGACGCTCGGTCAGTTCCTCAAGGACCGGCTATGGTCGCCACTCGGCATGGCCGATACGAGTTTCGATCTGCCGGAAACGAGCCGCGAGCGCTACGCGCACGCTCTTCCCATTTGTCCGCTGACCGGGCAACCGCTGGTCGTGCACCACGCCACGGGCCAGGCGCAGCGGTGGGATTCAGGCGGCGGCGGAGCAGTGTCGACGGCGGCGGACTATCTCCGCTTCACGCAGATGCTGCTGAACAACGGTGCGCTCGGATCGACGCGGGTGCTCGGGCGTAAGACCGTCGAGTTGATGCGCGCCGATCACCTCGCACCCGAGATCAAGAACCGCATCACGACCATGGACCCGGCCTGCAATGGCTACGGTTTCGGCCTCGGCTTTGCGGTGCGCAAGGGCGCGGGTGTCGCGGCACAGCTCGGCTCGGCCGGCGACTACTACTGGTCGGGCGTCTACGGCACCTATTTCTGGATCGATCCGGCCGAGGATCTCAGCGTCGTCTTCATGGCGGCAGCACCCGGACAGATGCGGTTGCGCTACCGGCAGTTGCTGCGCGGGCTGGTCTTGCAGGCCATCGTCGATTAATGCTGCCCCTCAGTACAGCAGCCGAAACTACCAGAAGGGCACGCGCCAGATGAACGCTACCCCCGGTCCGAGCACCGGTCTTGAGACGATGGTTCAAGGCAAGATTCTGTCGCCCTTCACAAGGCTCCGGAGGCTGCTCGACGGCGTCGCGCCGGGCCATGAAAAGCCAATCGAAATGACGGTCGGCGACCCGAAGGAGACGATGCCGGGGTTCGTCATCGACCGGATGGAGGACGCGAAGCAAACGCTCGGCAGCTATCCGCCGATCCGCGGCAGCGAAGACTTGCGCAAGTCCATCGGCGCCTGGATCGAGCGCCGCTATGGGCTCGAAGGCCAGATCGACCCCCTGCGCGAGGTGCATCCGCTCAACGGTTCGCGCGAGGGGCTATTCTACGGTATCTTTCCAGCGGTCGGCCGCAAGCGCGTTCAGGGGCGGCCGGTGGTGGTGCTGCCGAACCCCTTTTATCACACCTATCTCGGCGCGGCGCTGGCGGTGAATGCGGAGCCGGTGTTCCTCGACGCGACGGACGCGACCGGTCATCTGCCCGACCTGGATGCGCTGGCGAATGACGCCGAGACGCTCGAGCGGACGGTTGCGTTCTACCTGTGCTCACCAGCCAATCCGCAAGGCGCGGTAGCAAGTGCCGCTTATGTCAGGAGCGCCCTGGCGTTGGCCCGGCAATACGACTTCATGCTGTTTTTCGACGAGTGCTATTCCGAGATTTACACGGGCGAGCCACCAAGCGGCGGGCTGCAGATCGCAGCACCGACAGCCGACAAGTTCAAGAATATCGTCGTTTTCAATTCGCTCTCGAAGCGCTCGAACCTGCCGGGCCTGCGCTCGGGTTTCATTGCCGGCGACGGCGATTTCATCGAAACCCTGGCTGAGCTGCGCAACATCATCGGACCGCAGATGCCGGGGCCGGTCCAACACGCGTCAGCCGCCGTCTGGGCAGAGGAGCAGCATGTCGCGAGCATCCGACAGTCCTACCGCGCCAAATTCGACATCTGCGACGAGTTGCTGAAGGGACGCATGGGCTACAAGCGCCCGGCCGGCGGGTTCTTCCTTTGGCTCGATATGGGGCATTTGGGCGGCGGCATCGAGGCCACGGTAACACTCTGGAAACGCTGCGGTGTCAAAGTTGTCCCAGGTGCTTATCTCTGTCAGGCCAATCGCGAGGGCATCAATCCTGGCGACCGGTATGTCCGCGTTGCTTTGGTGCATCCTGCGGCGACGATCAGGGAGGCACTCGAGCGTGTCGTATCCGTCAAAGAGTGATCGTACCCCCTGTCAATGTCGTTCGAGCGTACCGGACATGAGCCGAGACCGCTGCTTCCGGATGCTCTGGAAGAAAGGCTGGTCGGTGGGCTGCTGAAGGCTGCAGGCTTCGCGCTGGTCGCGATCGCGCTTGCCGGCTGGTCGAGCCTCGTCAGCTGGTCTGCCGACGATCCGAGCCTGACGCATGCGACCAGCGGCCTCGCACGTAATTGGCTTGGCCCTCTTGGCGCCATCGTGTCCGACTTGCTTTTGCAGACGCTCGGGTTCATCGGTCTTTTTGTCTACGTGGCCGCTGCCTATTTCGGTGCCGAACTCATCTTGAAGCAGCGCATCGTTGGGCTCCGACTCAGGCTTTGGGTCTTACCCGTAGCTATCGTGGCGCTGGCCGGCGCGTTTGCGTCTCTACCGGCGCCCGCGAGCTGGCCGCTCAACCACGGCCTTGGCGGCATGGTCGGTGACAGCACATTCAAGCTTCTGGCCGGCTTGCTTGCGATGATCAATCCGGTCCGCGCCGGGATGGTCACCGGCCTCATCCTGACAACGTCAGGCGTTTGCCTCTTTTCTGCAGCGCTCGGACTGACGCAGCGCGAGTGGGCCATCCTATGGCAACGCTCGCCGGGTGCTCGGGCTGGCAATGTGGTGACCCGCTGGCTTTCATCGCGCACCACCCGAGCCCGGGGCCGGGAGGAAAAGAAGGCAACGGCGGCTGCCACACCAGCGTCCGAGTGGTCGGGCGAGGAAGCACTTGCGGGCGACGTCGTTACAGCGCCTCAGCCTCCTGTTTCAGTGTCGCCACCTGTTGCCGCCGGTAAGCGTTTGACACCGGCCGAAGTCGCGCTCATGCAACGGCCCGTTGCTGGTCAAGGTTCTGGTCCGGTTTCTGGTCCAACGATCACCTATGCGGCACATCCCCCGGTTTTCGCGGCTGCTGCAACGCCCGCATACCTCGCGCAGCCGTTGCCGCCACCGTCGAAGCCGCACCCCATGGCAGCGAAAACGGCCCAGAATGTCACCCAGAGTGCTACCCGGACCGCCGACTCCGTGCATCGCAACGAGACCTTCGATCATTTCACGGACCGGGCGAGCTACGCAATGGCGGCCCGTTTCGCGCCGGCGTCTGCCGAACCGCCGCCCGCGACGCCGGCAGCTGCTGCGCGCAAAGCCGCGAACGTTCTCGGCAGTCTGTTCCGCGCGGCCGAGCCTGGTTACCGGCGGCCATCGCTCAACATCCTCAAGCGTCCCGCCACGCAACGGCCGAGCGCCGAGTTCACGCTTCCCGTTTTGCGCGGCAGTGCCCGACTGCTCGAGGATGTGCTTGCCGATTTCAGCATCAAGGGCGAGATCAAGGACATCCGGCCGGGTCCAGTGGTCACGCTGTTCGAACTCGAGCCGGCGCGTGGCACAAAGGCGTCGCGCGTTGTGGCGCTGGCCGACGACATCGCCCGCTCCATGAGCGCGATATCGGCGCGCGTCGCCGTTGTCCCGGGCCGCAATGCCATCGGCATCGAGTTGCCGAATGTGCGCCGCGACACCGTCTATTTGCGCGAAGTTCTGGAAACCGAAGTCTGGCGCAACTCCGATGCGCAGTTGCCCATCGTGCTCGGCAAGGGCATCGGCGGCGAGCCAGTCGTGGCCGATCTCGCACGGATGCCGCATCTGCTGATCGCGGGCACGACGGGGTCCGGCAAGTCGGTCGCGGTCAACGCGATGATCCTGTCGCTGCTTTTCAAGCATTCGCCGGCCGAGTTGCGGCTGTTGCTGATCGATCCGAAAATGCTGGAATTGTCTGTTTACAACGGCATTCCGCATCTGCTGGCACCCGTCGTCACCGACCCGCATCAGGCGGCGGCGATGCTCGGATGGGCCGTCGGCGAGATGGAGGAGCGTTACAAGCGGATGGCGCAGCTTGGTGTGCGGAACATCGAGATTTTCAACAACCGGGTTAAAAACGCCCAGAAGCGCGGTGAAGCTGCTGGCCGGACCATGCAAACCGGCTTCGATGAGCACACGGGCCAAGCCATTTACGAGCGCGAGACCGTCAACCTCGAGCCGATGCCGTTCATCGTGATCGTGGTCGACGAGTTCGCCGATCTGATGGCGGTCGCTGGCAAGGAAGTCGAAGGTTCGGTGCAGCGGCTGGCACAAATGGCGCGGGCGGCCGGCATTCATCTGATGATGGCGACCCAGCGCCCGAGCGTCGATGTCGTCACCGGCACGATCAAGGCCAATTTCCCGACCCGCATTGCCTTCAAGGTCGCCTCGAAAATCGACAGCCGCACGATCATCAACGAGCAGGGTGCCGAGCAATTGCTGGGCGCGGGCGACATGCTGTTCGCGCCTGGGGCCGGCCAGATCCTGCGCGTGCATGGGCCCCTCGTGTCCGACGAGGAAGTCGAGCGCGTGGCGCAGGCCCTGCGCGAGAACGGCGAACCGCACTATGTCGATGCGCTGATGCGTGCGTCCCTCGCGAGCAGCCCCCACCCGGAGGGCGCATTCGAGGCGCCGACGGCTGCCGACGATGCCGACGACCTTTTCGACCGGGCCGTGGCGATCGTGCATCGCGACCAGAAGGCATCGACCAGCTACCTGCAGCGCCGCCTGTCGATCGGCTATAACCGGTCTGCCGATCTGATCGAACGGATGGAACGCGAGGGCCTCATCTCGCCCGCCGATGCCGTTGGCCGCCGGCGCGTGCTGATGGGCCAGTCCGAGCCGGGGCTGCCGGGACGCGACGCGCCTGTTGCCTGAACTGTGGCCACGTGAACTGTGGCCACGTGAACTTTGACCAATACCGGATACGTGGTGGATATCTGCCACTTTCGCTTGCGTGTCACACGCCGCGCGGTACGGTTTGTCGCCATTTCGACCCAATCTTCAGGATTGTGAGGTTGTGGCGGTATGCGCGCGATCGAGATAGGATCGCGAAACGCGTTTACAGGCAAACACAGGGGCGGCGGCATGTCTGGTGGCGATAGGATCGGGCAGGAACAGGCCGTGCAAGGCACGTTGCAGCACCGTTTTACGACGGACCGACACCGCGCAACGATGGCGCGCACCGTCGCGGCGGCTGTGATTGTGGCGTTGGCTGCAGTTGTCGCGCCTGCATGGGCACCGGCATCGGCCCAGGACAGCAAAAAGAATGCATCGCCCGTCGGTGGCGAGTTCAGGACCAAAGTGGAAGGCGCGCCGGTGGTTTCGGGCATCACGCTCGACGCCAAACAGGTGGAGGCCGTGAAGCTGGTCACCGGTTACTTCAATGACCTCAAGAATCTGAAGGGCAATTTCGTCCAGACGAGCCCCGACAAGAAAGAGCGCGGCAAGTTCTTCGTCAAGCGGCCGGGCCGCCTGCGCTTCGAATACAACCTGCCGAGCAAGCAGTTGATCGTCTCTGACGGCGAGTATGTCGCGATCCAGGATCTCGAACTTGGCACCGACGACCGCATCCTGCTGGAGCAGACGCCCTTTCGGTTGCTGCTGCGCAAGGACGTCGATCTCCTCCGCGACGCCCGCATTTCAGACGTCCAGGAGGCCGACGACCTGATCATCGTGACGATGCAGGACAAGAGCCCGGACGCGCCGGGCCGGATCAAGCTGTACATGTCACGGGCGCCCCAGTTGGAACTTAAGGAGTGGGTGACCAGCGACTCCCAGGGCAAGGACACGCGCGTCGAGGTCTCGAACCTGGTCAAGTCCGAAGAGATCGATCCCGGCCTGTTCAAGGTCATTGCTCCGTCGCTCCGCAAACCCGGCCAGTAAGCGCTGAGGCTGCTGGCGTAGTGCGGACACGCGACGGCTTTGGTTTCCGCGGGTAGGCACATGGCACCACTGGGCGGCGGTAACGCCTTCAAGCTCGGGTTGTTCGGCCTCAACACCGACGGCGGCATCGCGATCACCAAGGTCGCGGAGCGTTGGCGCGCGCGCTGGGACGAGATTGCGGAGGTCGCGCAGCTTGCCGACCGGATCGGCCTTGATTTCATTTTGCCGATCGCCCGCTGGAAGGGCTATGGCGGCGAGACGAATGTCCGCAACGCCAGCTTTGAGACACTGACGCACGGCGCCGCGCTCGCTGCCCTCACCAAGCGGATCGCGATCTTCTCCACGGTGCACGTGCCGCTGGTGCATCCGGTGTTTGCCGCCAAGGCACTTGCCACCATCGACCACGTCAGCCATGGCCGCGCTGGCCTGAACATCGTCTGCGGCTGGAACCAAGACGAGTTCGATATGTTCGGGCAAGGGCAGAGCGCGCATGATGCCCGCTACGAACAGGGCCGCGAATGGCTCGAGATCGTCGAGCGGATTTTCAAATCGGAAGGCCGTCCGTTCGACTACAAGGGCCGCTTCTACGTTCTCAAGGGTGTTTCAGGTGAACCGGCGCCCGTGCAGCAACCGCGCCCGGTGACCATGTCGGCAGCCTCGTCGCCCGCGGGACGCGATTTCGCGGTGCGGACCAGCGATTTCCTGTTCACGACGTTCGGCGATCTCGATAAGGCGAAGGCGCAGCTGGCGGACATCGCTGTGCGCAGCACTACGGCCGGGACCGGCAAAACGCTGAGCGTTTTCACCGCCTGTCACGTCGTCTGCCGCGAGACCGACCGCGACGCCCAGGACTATTATCGCCATTACGCCGCCGAGAATGCCGACACCGCGGCCGTCGATTTCCACATCGGCATGACCGCCGCCAACCGGCAGGTGGATACGGTGGTGCTGCAGGATCGAGTGCGTCGCGCGGCGGGACTGTCCAGTTATCCGCTCGTTGGCACGCCGGAGCGCATCGCCGGGCAGTTGGCTGACATCCACACGCTGGGTTATGCCGGCACCAGCCTGTCGTTCGTCAATTTCCGTGACGAGTTGCCGTTCTTCGCCCAGCGCGTGCTGCCGCTGCTGGTGGCCCGGGGATTGCGCGCCGCGTAAACGCCGCAACGTCCCTCAAAGCCACTTCGGCAGGCGATCCTGGCCCAATAGTTCGTCCCACGTCTGACGCGGCCGCACGACGGCAAATTCGGCACCCTTGACCATGACCTCAGGCACGAGCAGCCGCGAGTTGTAGGTCGACGACATCGACGAACCATAGGCCCCGGCGGTCATGAACGCGATGAGGTCGCCGGGTTTCGTTTGCGGCAACGGACGTGCCGTTGCGAACGTGTCGCCCGATTCGCAGATGGGACCGACGACATCATAGGGCTGGCGCACTGCGGCGTGGCCAGCTTCCTGCACCGGCCAGATATCGTGGAACGCCTCGTACATGGCCGGTCGTACCAGATCGTTCATGGCGGCATCGACGACGACGAACGTTTTTTGTGGCCGCTGGTTTAAATGCAGGACCCGCGTCAGCAGGATGCCCGCATTACCCGCGATCAGCCGGCCAGGCTCGAAGCCGAGTTCCACGTCCATGCCGGCAAATATGCGCTTGATCATGGCCGCGTAGGCCTGGATGAGGCTCGGCCCATGATCGACCGCTTCCGACATCTCGTAGGGAATGCCAAGGCCACCGCCGAGGTCCAGACGCTCGGCCGAATGTCCCTGTGCCTTCAGTCCTTTTGAGAGGTCGCGCAGGCGCTGGAACGCGGCTTCCAACTCATCCAGCTCGCGGATCTGGCTGCCGATATGCACGGCCAAGCCCACCATGTTGACGCCGGGCAGGTTCGCCGCCACATCGTAGAGCCGTCCGGCGTCACCGATGCTGATGCCGAATTTGTTGTCCGAAGACCCCGTGGTGATCTTGGCGTGGCCGCCGGCGCCGACATCCGGGTTGACGCGGAACACCGCACTCGGCCGCCGTCCCTTGGCCGCCGCGATCCGCGACAAGGCCAGGAGTTCGCCCTCGGTTTCAATGTTGATCTGGTAGATGCCGGCATCGATCGCGAACGCGAGTTCCGCATCGGACTTGCCGACGCCGGAGAATACGATTTTCGATGCCGGGACGCCGGCCGCCAGGGCTTTGCGGATTTCGCCTTCGGAGACGGTATCGGCACCAGCACCAAGCGTTGCCAGTGTCTTCAGGACTGCCAGATTGCTGTTGGCCTTCATGGCGTAGAACACACGCGCGCGCTGGCCGGCAAAAGCCGCAGTGAACACCTTGTAATGCCGTTCGAGGGTGGCGGCCGAATAGACATAAACAGGCGTGCCGACCTCGGCTGCAATACGTGCCAAGCTCACGTCCTCGGCATGAAGGACGCCGGAGCGGTAATGAAAGTGGTGCATGGGTTTGTGTGCGCTTGGTTCGGCAACGTTAGCGCAGGATCGGATCGAGGATGAACGGTTTGTGCGGTTTCAAGGCCGTGCCCTCTGGTTTGCCCTGGCCAGAGTCCGCCGTGGCGGTGGTATCCGCGGCTTTTACAGCCGCCGGGGTTTCGAGGTTGCCACGCGTGCCGCAACCGGCGAGGCCCGCCAGCACGGTGGCAAACAGCGCGGCCTGAAGCCCCACTTTCGTCAACGCTGCCATACCTGTCGCTGCGCGCATCACACGTCCTGAGGGAAACCAATCTGAGGGAAACCAGCACTACTGCTTTCACGAGGGGATCGCCCCTCAGCAAGATGTATCTAGACCTTTCCTGCGGCCTTTTCCAACCGCTTTGTCCAGCTCCGCGCCATTTTGCGCACATTCTGTGGCGCAGTTCCCCCATAGCTGACCCGGCTTTTGACCGAGCTTTCCACGGAAAGAACCGTGAACACGTCGCGGGTGATGCGCGGTTCGACCGCCTGCATGGCCTCCAGCGTTACAACATCCAGGCCGATTCCGGCCTTTTCGGCCATGCGGACGATGGTGCCCGTGACGTGGTGGGCCTCCCGGAACGGCAACTTGAGCGTGCGGACGAGCCAATCAGCCAAGTCTGTGGCGGTGGAATAGCCGCGGCTAGCGGCTGCGTGCATGGTTTCCGGCACCGGCTCCAGATCGGCGATCATACCGGTCATGGCAGCCACAGCCACACCGAACGCCCGAAGTGCGTCGAACGTGGTCTCCTTGTCCTCCTGCATGTCCTTGGAATAGGTGAGCGGTAGCCCCTTCATCACCATCAGCAGGCCCTGGAAAGCGCCGGCGATGCGGCCGACCTTGGCGCGGCACAGTTCCGCTGCATCCGGGTTGCGCTTTTGCGGCATGATCGACGAGCCCGTCGTCCAGCGGTCCGTGAGGCGGACGAATCCGAACTGCGGCGTCATCCAAATCACGATTTCTTCTGACAACCTCGACAGGTGCATGGCGGCAATGGACGCGGCGGCCAGCGTTTCCAGCGCGAAATCACGGTCTGCAACACTGTCCAGCGAGTTGGCCGTCGGGCGGTCGAAATCGAGCTTTTCAGCGGTCATATGCCGGTCGATTGGGAACGACGTGCCAGCCAGGGCCGCGGCGCCGAGCGGGCATTCGTTGAGGCGGCGGCGGGCGTCGGCGAAGCGGCCGCGATCGCGCTCCAGCATCTCCACATAGGCCAGCAGATGATGGCCGAACGTGACAGGTTGCGCTGGTTGCAGGTGCGTGAAGCCCGGCATGATCGTGCCGGCGTGCATCTCAGCCTTCGCCACCAGCGCCAGCTGCAACTTCAACAGCGCCCGGTCGAAACCATCGAGCGCATCGCGCACATACATGCGGAAATCGAGTGCCACCTGATCGTTGCGTGAGCGGGCGGTGTGCAGCCGTCCCCCAACGGGGCCGACAATCTCGGTCAACCGGCTTTCGACGTTGAGGTGGATATCCTCGAGCTTGACCTGGAACTCGAACGTCCCCGCCTCGATCTCGGCCCGGACCTGATCCAGCCCCCGCAGGATCTCGCGGGCATCGGCCTTGGTGATGATACCCTGCGCCGCCAGCATCTCCGCATGTGCCTTCGATCCGCGAATATCCTGAGGTGCCATGGCCTTGTCGAACCCGATGGAGGCGTTTATCTCCACCATGAGTTCGGCGGGTGACATTTCGAAGCGGCCACCCCACATCTTGTTGGCGTTTTTGTCGGTCATGGCAGGCCTCGTCTGGTGTCGATGAAATTTTTAGGAAGGGTTCTGAATGACAAATGAGGGCCCGAAAGCCGGCAAGCCGCCCGGAGATCTGCAACAGGGGACCGAGCGTCCCTCGATCATCCTTGGGGTCGCCACCGTCGCACTTGCAGCCCTGGTGGGGTTCGGCGCGGTATACGTCATCGCGCGCACGCCTGACAATGGTGCCGCATCGAAAGCTGGAGCCGATCACGTCCAGATTGCGCAAGCGCAGCCGGATAAGCCAGCGGAACTCCCCTCCGGCGCCGGCAGCAATGCGCTGAGCCGGGGCCAGATGGCGGCGTTCGTGTTCAAGAAGGCACCAGAACCGCTGCCGGAGTTCGTGTTCCTGGACGCGTCCGGTAAGGAGCGGTCACTGAAGGACTGGCGCGGCAAAGTGGTGCTGCTTAATCTGTGGGCGACGTGGTGCATCCCCTGCCGCAAGGAAATGCCGGGCCTCGAGCGGCTGGAAAAGGAGCTCGGCTCCGACAAATTCCAGGTGGTAGCCTTGAGTGTCGACCGCGTCGGTATCGAGGGTGCGAAGAAATTTCTCGACGGCATCAAGGTCTCGGGCCTCGGCGTGTTCGCCGATCCGACCGTGCGCGTGACGTCGACGCTGAAAGCCATCGGCTTGCCAGCGACCTTGCTGATCGACCGTGACGGCCGCGAAATCGGCCGCCTCACCGGGCCTGCCGAATGGGACAGCGCCGAGGCCAAAGCCCTGGTGAAGGCGGCACTGCAGTAGTGCCCTCGCGGGGGAAGATGCGGACCGCAGCGGCGACCTTCGTGTGTTGTCTTACGATGCTGCTGCTCACGAGCTGCGGGCGCAGCGTCGAACCGGGCGAGGCGCGCCTGTGCCGCCGTATCCTGCCGGGTCTCGAAGACCCGGATGCGAAGATCGACGTGCTCCGCATCCGCTCGGCCGACATCGCAGCAGTCGGCAGCCTGCCGCCGTCGTCGGGCGTCGAAATCCACTATGCCGCCACAGCTCCGCACGGCGGCCGGCGCGAGCACCGCATCCTCTGCCGGTTCGACATCGCGCACGGAGCGATCGTCGACGAGGGGCATCTCATAGCCGTGGAAACCGAAGCGGGGCCGTTGCCGGCGGCGCGGCTTTACATGCTGAAGCGCTTCTGGCTCGCGAGCCCCGAGGGGCAAGTGGCCGACCCCGAGCCGGTCGCGGGCGCAGCGCAAGTCCGGGAGGTGCCGCGATGGCTGGCGCTTGGATTGCAAATGGCATTGGCCGGGATGCCGCAAATTGCGGTGCTGGGGATGCTGACGGTCGCCACGGCGTTGATCTATGGCCTCGTCGGTCGGGTCAATCTGGCGCTGGGCGATATCGGCAGTCTCGGTGGCTATGGCGCCCTGCTCGGGCTTGCGGCGGCTGGGGTTGCAGGCGGCCGGCCATGGCAGATCGTGCTGGCGCTGCTGCTGGCACTGGCGCTCGCACTCTGGACAGCTGGCATCGTCGCCGCATGGGCTGGGTGGGCCATTTTCGAGCCGTTGTCGCGACGCGCTGGACAGACCTCGCTGATTGCGAGTGCCGGGCTCGCCGTTGTGCTGAGCGAAGCCGTCCGCCTCCTGCAAGGCTCCGGTTCGCCGGCGGCCCCGGCGTTGCTCAATCAGCCGCACGCCGTCGCGCGATCCGGCCGTTTCATCGTGACGGCGACGCCCATGGCGCTCACGGTCGTCGTGGTGGGCGTTGTTGTCTGCGGCTTGTTGCTGTTCGTCATGCAGCGCAGCCGCTTTGGCCTGCGCTGGCGGGCGGTCGCGGACGATGGCGACGCCGCCGCGCTCCTGGGCATCGACCGCAGGCGCCTGCACGTCGCGACGTTCGCGCTCGCAGGCCTGCTTGCGGGCCTTGCTGGTGCACTGATGGTGCTGTCGACCGGCAGTGTCTCACACGGCACCGGCCTGTTGCTCGGCTTGAAGGCCGTGATGGCTGCGATATTAGGCGGGCTGGGCTCGCTGCCCGGAGCCCTTTGCGGCGCGGTGCTGATCGGCCTCGTCGAGCTGGTCTGGGCAGCGCTGGTCTCGATCGAGCATCGCGAAGCCGCCGTCTTCGTGCTCCTCAGCGCCCTCCTCGTCCTGCGCCCCGGCGGCCTCCTCGGCCGGCCAGATTTGGAGCGGGATAGGGGGTAGGGCGGTGGCAAGGGGTGTGGAATAGCAATAACCGTCCTCCCGGCGAAGGCCGGGATCCACGATGAAGTTCGAGGAAACGCAGAGCGACGTCTGCAAGCCGTCGTAGGTGCCTGCCATCGATACGGTGCATCCTTCCGCGATAACGCCCGCATAACGTTCCGGACTGGGCAGGCCGTGCAGACACAAGGGCGTTCAGGTCAGTCTTTGCCTCCCAGCACGTCCTTCAATGCCGCCTCGTAGCGATCTGCTTCGGCTTTCAGCCAATCCGCCGCGCGGTCCCAGTTCGCGCGGTTGCGCATGTCGACTGCAAGTCGCTTGATGAAAAGCTCCATCGGCTTGTCCGGGTTCATCGGTGCACCCAAGCGCTCCTCCAGTGTCGAACTGGAACTGACGAGCCGTGACAGCAGGTTCTGCGGATCACCGCCGAACTCGGTACCTATGTACACGCCTACGCGCTCAGGACCGATGAATTGGGAGACCCTCGCTCGCTGGTCGCGCAGCATGCGCCATTTAGCGGGTGCAGCATAGCCTGACACGGATTGGCCCAATCGCAGTTCGCAGTGGTGCCAGAACTCGCGACGAAACTGCCCGAGCTCGCCGATTTCGCGTCCGTCTCGAGTTGCACTTTGAACTTGCCGGTTCCAGGTGTTCGGCCGCTCGATGACATCGAACATCGGCACCATCGGTGACGTGCCGATGCGCACGACACGCAAGGCGACGGCAAAGAAAGAGAACGACTCCTCCGTGTGCTCGTTCAGCCATCGGATGGCTGATAGATGCTCATCGCGGAAACGCGGCGCGATCCACACGACGGTACGAGCTTGCAAACCGGCGAGGTAAGTCAGTATCTGACCGAGGTGGGTGTGATCGCTCTGTTGGAACTGGTTCTCGATCAGCATACGAGTTCCTGTCGTCAAATCACGCGCGAGGATATCCGCCGAGAAGCTCCCGACGGCAACCTCCTGACCCTCGAGTTCCAGGGAAAAGCCAAGCGCCTCGGAGAGCCGGTCGAGATTGGTTGCCAGCCATGGCGTGAAATCACGTGCCTCATGCGCCCAGGCCGAGGTGAGGTCGACGGCATCCAGGCGGCCAAATCGCGCGTCGTCTGTCATGCGCGTAAAGCCTCAAATGCACGAAGTTTGGGCGTCTGAACAACAATCTGGCGGCGATCGCGCCGTCGAACACACGATCGGTCAAAGTGCATCAGACCCACTTAGTCTGACACTTGTTTCCTGACACCAGCCCCCGCCCCTCCCGTCCTCACGCCGCCGGCGCAACCTCGGTCGCGGCGAGGTCGATCTCGACCTTGGCGCCGTTCGGATCGTGGAAGAAGAGCTGCCAGACGCCCTCGGCGGCTCCGCCCATTGGCACGCGGCGGAGGTCGTAGGGAATGTTCTTCGCCTTCAACTTGGCGACGTAGCCGGGCAGATCCGTGCCCCAGAATGCCATATGATCGAGAATGCCACTGCCTTGCGGAATTTCGGGCTTTTGGATCACGTGCAGGATCGGCTTGCCATCGTTGTATAGCCAGACGCCGGGAAACATGAAATTCGGCCGCGGTCCCGAGGTGAAACCCAGCATCTCGCCGTAAAACTTGGCGGTCGCCGCGGCGTCCTTGGTGACGATCGTAAAGTGATCCATCCGTTGAATGGCCATGGGAGTCGGTTCCTTTCAGGCGGGAGTGGCGGTGCCTGGCTTCAGCCTGGCACCGTTGTTGTCTGGCTACTTGTCGCGTTTGGGTGTCTGGCTAATGCCAGACATCTGCAGCCGCCTTACTCCGCGGCCTGCTGCTTCGGCGCGTCGACGACGCGGGTCTTGAAGTTGGCCGGCGCGACGATTTCGAGAACCTCGAAATCCTCCGAGCAGGCGATCTCGCGATGCGGGATGCCGGGGATCTGGTTGACGCAGTCGCCTTTGCTGATCGTCTTCACGCCGTGTCCGGCATATTCGAACTTGGCCCAACCGTTCAGCACGTAGACGAACTGGAACGTGCAATCGTGGACGTGCCATTTCTGCACCTCGTCCGTCATCTTCTTGCCGTTGTGCTTGACGATGTGAGCGACGTAGTCGCCCTCGGAACTGTTCTCGAAGCCGAGGTCGCGATACTCGAAGATTTCGCGCAGACCGGGTTTCCACTTGGCATCCTTGGCGACGTGATGGCTGAAGTGCCAGGGCAGGCCGGTCGGGGCTTTATGATGATCGTCGGACATCGAATTCCTCCTGAGGCTGGTTCGTCTTCTGGTTCTCGCTGCTAACGCTTGCTACGCAGTCTCGGGCGCCATGTTACGCGCGTTTTTCCGCCGCGTAAAATCTCTGCCGGTTACGGCCGGGTATTGCGCCTCAAATCCGCCTGATCGTCCCACATCAGGAAATCGGGACCGAGCGACTTGATATCCGGGGCGCCCATGTTGCCCATGACGAGGTCGACCTCGTTCTTCAGGATGTTGAGCGCGGTGCCGGCCATTGCCTCACCGCCCGCGGCCACGCCATAAAGCGTCATACGGCCGACGAAGCAGTATTTGGCGCCGAGACACATGGCGGTGACAACGTCCGAGCCGCGGCGGATGCCGCTGTCGAACATCAACGTCATCTTGTCGCCGACAGCGTCGCGGATCGCGGGCAGCACCTCGATCGGCGAGGGCGCGCGGTCGAGCTGGCGGCCACCGTGGTTGGAGACCATGAGGCCATCGACACCGATCTTGTGTGCGCGCTCCGCATCACCCGGATGCATGATGCCCTTGATGACCAGCTTCCGGGGCCAGGCGGCGCGGAACTTCTCGATATCGGTCCAGTCGAGTGGCGGCGTGGTTTGCGTCGACTGGAAGGTCGCGACGCGCTCGGGATCCTTTTCGGCACCGGGGCCAGCGTAGGGCGCCCAGTTCGACAGCATGGGTGTGCCGCCGCCGTTACTGTAGTAATCCATCATCCAGCCCGGATGCAGCAGGGCTTCCATCTTCGTCTTGAGTGGCATCCGCAGCGGCCGCGAAAAGCCGTTGCGCTTGTTGCGCTCGCGGTTGGAATGCACCGGCACGTCCACCGTGATCACGAGCGTCGACAGACCCGCGTCCTTGGACCGGCGGATCATGTCGAGCGAGATCGATTTATCCTTGGCCGAGTACATCTGGTACCAGCCGTGGTCTGGCGCGACGCGGGCCAGATTTTCGATCGTGTCTGTGGAGGCGCCGGACATGATGAACGGCACGTTCGCCTTGCGCGCCGCGGCGGCCAGCATCAGGTCCGCGCCCGGCCGGAAGAGCGCCGCGCCCCCTGTCGGCGCAATGCCGACGGGCTGCGCATAGGTGCGGCCGAACAATTCGGTCGTTTGCGTGCGCTTCGACACATCCACCATGTAGCGCGGCACGATGCGGTGCCGCTCAATGCCCTGGCGATTGCGGTCAATGCCGATCTCGTCGTCGAGACCACCCTCGATGAAGTCGAAGGCGATCTTCGGCAGCCGGCGCTTGGCGAGCCGGCGCAGGTCATCGTAATTCAGCGGTGTCATGGGCGAGTTCATCCCGAAGTTCTATTTCAGGATGGAAAACTGCCGCTCCTGGCTGCGCGGATCAAGGGATTTGTTTGCAGGGCTGCCAGGATCATTAAAGGCGGCCAACATCGAACCAGCTGGTCGAGTAGGTTCGGGGGGCTTCGACCTGCCGCCCAACCTCGTGCTATAGGGCCGGATATGAGCCGTCCCGATCACGAAATCTTCGACCGCCCGCTGCTGGTGCGCCGGCGCGACCGGCACGCCGGCGAGGCCGCGCGCCATGATTTCCTGCTGCGCCACGTTGCCGAGGATATCGCCGACCGGCTGTCGCTCATCAAGCGGTCGTTTCCACTGGCGCTCAATCTCGGGGCGCAACACGGCGGGCTGTCGCGACGCCTGCGCGGGCTTCCCCAGATCGGCCTGCTGATCGATGCCGAGACTTCACCGAGGTTGCTCGCCGCCTGCGATGGTCCGCGCGTGTTGGCTGACGAGGAAATGTTGCCGTTCCAGCCGGGATCACTGGATCTGGTCGTCTCGGGACTTAGCCTGCACTTGGTCAACGATCTCCCGGGCGCGCTGGTGCAGATCCAACGTGCCTTGAAGCCAGATGGCCTCTTTCTCGGCGCCATGCTCGGCGGGGCGACGTTAACCGAGCTGCGTCAGGCGTTCGTTGCTGCCGAAACCGAAATCGAAGGCGGGGTCTCGCCACGGGTCGCGCCCTTCGCCGACGTGCGCGATCTCGGCGGCTTGCTGCAACGAGCCGGATTTGCCCTGCCCGTCGCTGACAGCGATGATGTCACCGTTGCCTATGCCACAGCCCTCGATCTCATGCGCGAGGTGCGCGCCATGGGCGGCGGCAACATCCTCCACGACCGGCGGCGCACGTTCTTGCAGCGCCGCACGCTGCTGCGGGCTGCCGAAATCTATGCGGAACGGTTCGCCCGGCCGGATGGCCGCATAACGGCGACATTCGAGATCATTACGCTGACGGGGTGGGCGCCGCACGTGAGCCAGCAGCAGCCGTTGACGCCAGGTTCTGCCAAGGCGCGTCTCGCGGATGCCCTGGGCGTGCCGGAGCGGCCAACGCGGGATCATGCAGACCCGCGGTCGTCGGGGCTGGACGAACGGACCGGACGTCCAACGGCCGGTTGCGTGGCGGTGCCTACGTCGCCAGCGGCTCCCTCGATCGACCGGCCCGACCGGAAATGATCGAGCAGCCAGATGCGCACGGCGCTCGACAAACCACCGTCGCCACGTTCGCGATCGATCTCCTGGACGAGCTGGGCGACCGGCATGCGCTTTGCCTTGGCGACGTCCTTCAGCGCCTCCCAGAAGGCGGCTTCGAGCGAGATCGATGTGCGATGGCCTTCAATCGTGAAGGAACGTTTTTCGGGACGTGACATGTTAAAATGAACAGTCCTCGGGTTCGATAGCAGCCTGATCGAGTGCTGGTATGAAATGGCAGGTCGTCGGATGGCAGGCCCTCCAGATCAATCGTCCTGGTCGCGGGCCGTTTTGTCTGCGGCTTTGACATTAGGCAGATCCCGGACCAACCCGTCGAGGTGCCGTTTGTCCAGCGCCTTGTTGGCAGCTTCGTGGCGGCGGGTTGCTTTCGTCTGACCGTGCTTGGCTCTATTGGCCGATGCCTGACGTTCTTTTTCCGCCCGCGCCTTTTGTTTGCGGACCTGGCGCAGGTTCACGATTTCGGCAGTCATGAAAACTCCTGGAACGCATAAACCGTGAGCAACGAGCACTTTGAAAGCCTCAGACGGCGATGGCAAGCAGAAGTCCGCTGAGCGCGACAACACTGAGCAGCGTCGAAAGATTGACATCGCCGGGCTCCTTCCGCCGCCCATGCGGACGGCGGACGCTTTTTTCTGCGCGCTCCGGGAGCGAAACCGGCGACCGCGCCCGCACCCAGCCCCACAGATACCGTCCCGCCGGTCCGGCCCGGGCGAGCAGCTCCTGGGGTGCGGCCCGCCAGCCGTACTTGTAGCCGAAGACCAGGAACGCGATGACCGCGATCTGCGCCAGCGTCGCCACCCAGCCGCCGAGCAGGAACCAGACCAGCCCCCACGCAAGGCCGACGATTTTCAGCACCAGCCACCACAGCCAGCTCAGAAGTTCCACCTGACGTCTCCCCGCCGTTGAGTGTTCCTGGATGACGCCGCAACCGTTTTACGTATAGTGCGGCGCAAAATCACCTCCGAGGCCCCCATGCCGAGCCAAACCGCCGTCAAGTCCGCTGTTCCCCCTGCCGCGCCGCCGTTCGGCGAGTTGCGTCCGAAGGAATCGTTCCAGGACCTTATCCTCACTCTGCAACGATTTTGGGGCGCGCAAGGTTGCGTGGTGCTGCAACCCTACGATATGGAAGTGGGCGCCGGCACCTTCCACCCAGCCACCACCTTGCGCGCGCTAGGTCCCAAGACCTGGAACGCGGCCTATGTGCAACCCTCGCGCCGGCCCAAGGATGGCCGCTACGGCGAGAACCCGAACCGGATGCAGCATTATTACCAGTTCCAAGTGATCATGAAGCCGTCGCCGCCAGACATCCTGGATCTCTACCTGAAAAGCCTGGACGCCATCGGCATCGACACCCGCCTGAACGACATTCGCTTCGTCGAGGACGACTGGGAGAGCCCGACGCTCGGCGCCTGGGGCCTCGGCTGGGAGGTCTGGTGCAACGGCATGGAAGTGTCGCAGTTCACTTATTTTCAGCAGGTTGGCGGCTTCGACTGCAATCCGGTGGCCGGCGAGATCACGTACGGGCTGGAGCGGCTCGCGATGTACGTGCAGGGCGTCGACCGGGTGTTCGACCTCAACTTCAACGGCCGGCAGGATGCGCGGAAGCTCACCTACGGCGACGTGTTCCTGCAG
>JANXRM010000376.1 GCA_025353015.1 Hyphomicrobiales bacterium | reverse complement strand
GACGTTTCCCCGGACCATCCGTATTTGAACTTCCAGCATGAAGAGCGGATCGAGTGATCCGCGCCAACCGGCCGACTCCGGCACTAGGTGGCTTCCGCATCGCGCGGCATGTGACCCCTGATCAAGGGGTAAACCAAGGAGAACATCTCCCATGAATCCCACGCCCTGTTACCGGAAAATCATCGAACTGGACGTGACCACCCGCCGTGGTCGTCGCATTGACGGCCGGTTCATCATCCGCGAAGGCTGGACCCTGATCGGCCGCATTACCGGGGATGCCGACGGGGTCCGACTTGATGGACCATCGAGGCGCGCCGAGCTAGACGTCGAAATTGCGCTCGACCTCGATGTTTTGCAACGGGTAGGCCCCATCGAGGATGGCCGGCCGGATCGCGATCTTGGTTATGTCGGCTATCGTGGCTGCCTGGGCATTTTCGACGACCGCGGCATCGTGATCACCGACGCAGACGCTGCGCGCAGCTCGGCGGCCCAGCGCTCAGCACCAGTGACCGCACCAGCGGTGACACTGGGGAACGGTTCTCCAGCGTCAGAAGGCGTTTGCCTCGACGACATTCTGGAACTTGCCGCCGATAGTTGGCGGTGAGGCTCATGCTGCTACCGGCGCGGTATCCATGGTGCCGCGCCTGTTCTTGTGGAGGGGACTGCAGCGTGGCGCAAAGAGGAGGCCGCCGTGCCACCACTCGAAATCTATCAGTTGAACGACCATTATATCGCCCTTGAGCCGGCCGTGCCGATCCCGGCAGTGGGAGAGGGCTGGTACGGCAAGTCGCCCGGAGAAGCACTGGCGAACGTTGTCCTGGAGTGCCGCGAGAATGGCATCGACCCAGCTGTGATTGAAATTCAGGCCAACCAGCATGCCGGCGCCGGTCAAATTCGAGCGGCAGGATTGACGCCAATCATCGCAGACTGAGCTTTGTCAGAGAGGCGAGACGGCCATGCTGAAGAGGGGGTCTCAAGAGAACGGATTCGAGGCCGTCGGCATCGAGGAGGCGATCAAGCGGCGCTTGGCGGCCGACATTGCGCGGGACATCGACAAGCTTGAAAAGGTCGCCCCACACGCAGGGACTGGCATCTACCTTGCCAGTGTTGCGCAGGCCAAATCGGTTCAAGATCTTGGTCGGCTGCAGGTCGATATACGGGCTCGGCTGGCCGAAATCTCCGCGAAAAAAAGTAACCGTCGCAGCGAATACCTTCAGATTTTGGTATGGAGTGCGGCAGCCTTTGTTTGTGTGCTGACGTTGATATCTCTCGGGGGACGCTAATCGTGGAGATGGTCATGCAGATTGGGCTTTCTGCTCTCGCTCAAATCCCGGCGACGACGTATTTCCTGATTGCGGTCCTAATCTGGGGCCACATTTCCAGACCCGGCTGAACTCCCTACCTCTAGTAGCTCCGGCATCACGGCGCAGGTAGTTTCGGGGACAAGAGAACCACCAAGACGGCGCAACTCGACGAACCGAATTTCGTTGAGTCCAGATGGGAGGACCAGCATGAGCGAGATCTGGAGGCGCGCGTTCTGCGCAGTCGATCGGCAGACCAAGCGGCGCCAGATCTACCGCATCAGGTACGCGCGCCTGGAAGCTCCCTGCCCCTCCCGTGGAGATGGCGACGCCTTTCTCAATGAAGGCACGCTCAGCGGCGCCGACGTCTCGCGCATGTCGATCAAGGAGGCCCTGGCGCTGGGTGCAATCGAGTTGATCGGCGAGGTCACAGGCTTCGCGATCGCCAACAATTTCGACACCGTCGGCCCACCAGGACGTGCTGGCGGACATCAGTGCCCAGATGCTGGCCGGCGCCCGCGCCCGCCCAAGAAAAACGCCATCGCTCCGATTTGAACCGCGGCTGCCACGACAAACAGGAGCGCGCCCAACCCGCTCAACGGGCCGCTCCCACCCTCGAATGCCCGCACCGTGCCGAAGACGGCTGGCGCGAACGCGTAGGTGGTCTGCCCGATGGCGACGATCAGCGGCACGACTCTGGCGGCGTCCTCCTTCACGAACTCGACCTGGGCTATCAGCGGCGGCAGCGAGGTCACGTTGCCGATGCCTGAGCCAAACAGGATAACGCCGAGCATCAGCAGTGGCACGCTCGTGCCACCAGCGGCGAGCAGCGCCAGCGAGCCCGCCACCTGCACGGCAAGATTCATAGCGGCGAAGCGGCGACGGTCCGCACCCCGTGGCATCAGCCAGCCGACGAGGGTGCGACCGCCGATGGCGCAGCCCGTCGCGATGCCCATGGCGAGGCCGGCACCTTGCGTGCCAATCGCCGGCACCAGCAACGAGTAAAGGTGCGCGATGATGCCGATCTGCGCGAATAAGCTCAGCGCCATGCCGGCGGCCAGCGTCCGAAAGGCTTGGTCGTGCCACAGTCTGGCCCCAGGCAACGGCCGCACGTCGAGTGATGTGATGGTACTTGCTGGTTGGCCCGGCGTATCGCCATCCGGCGCTTGGCCCATGCTGTGCGGCGTGCGCGAAAACACCAACACTGAAAGCGCGCCCATGACGACGACCATGATGATGCCGACGACAGCCGCTCCGCCAACAAAACCGAGCGCCGCGATGAGTGCTACCCAGAGCGGCGAGAACACCACGCCGCCGATGCTGGCGCCGTTGTATGCCATCGCCAAAGCGGCGGGCCGTGAGCGCACAAACCACAGGGCGACGAGCGCATTTACGGCGGCAGCACCCATCGTCACCCAACCAATGCCGCTGAGTATGGCCGCAGCAAACAATTGCCACGGCTGAAACGCCAGCGCCCAGCCAAGAACGCCGATGGCAAGTAACACCGCCCCGCCGATGGTGATCAGCGGGATCCCGAAGTGACGGTAGAGCCGAGGCATGCTGGCCACCACCGGCACGCCGGCAAGGAAGTGCGCGGTCACCGCCCCCGACACGAGCGCCACCGGCCAGCCCGTGCGCTCCACCACGACATGCAGGAAGATTG
>JANXRM010000371.1 GCA_025353015.1 Hyphomicrobiales bacterium | reverse complement strand
GCTGTTGCTGTTGCTGTTGGCGAACCGGCGCGAGCTGCCGTTCGACGAACTTGCGCTGTTGCGGCTCCCGCTGGACGACGAGTTGGACGTGAATGACCGGCTGCTGCTGCCACTGTTGGACGACCGGACGCTGGCCGAACTGCGGCTACCGCTGTTCGACGATGGGCGGAAGCTTGGACCCGAACTGCGCGACGCGGACGCGCTGCCGCCGCCCCCCCGACGGCCTTGGGCCGAGGCATCGTCGATTGTTACAAAATAGGTCGCGGCTGCAGTCACCGCGATGATCAAATTGATATGGATTCGCATGGGGACCACTCCTAATTCGGCTCAGCTGGCCAGTTCCTTGGGCGCTGGTTCCTCAGAAGCATGCACGACTTGTGCCTATCGATAAATCATGCAGATCGAATGGGCGGTCTCAGCTTTGGAACAGCGTTCGTTGAACAATGTATAATTGAGTGACGTCTGGCTGTCGAAACACGTCTGGTCACTTTTTCTTGAAGACCGCGGGCAGGTGGTTGTTTCGCCGGCTCGCCGCGCATTTCCGAAGCGAATGTATTTCCGAGGCAAACATAAGTGAGCAAATTGCCGACGCCTCGGCCCATGGCCGTTTACGACACGCTGACCATAAGCCCGAAATAAGTGGCCCGCCAGTAATTTACGTCCAAAGTAATTTACGTCCAAAGTGATTTACGTCCAAAGTGATTTGCATCCAAAGTCGCGTTACAACTTCAAAGCCGGATCAGCTTGCCCGGGTTCATGATGTTCGCCGGATCGAAGACGCGCTTCACAGCTGTCAGCATGTCGACCTCGACCTGGGATTTGTAACGCAGGTTCTCGTCGAGCCGCAGCAGGCCGATGCCGTGCTCGGCACTTATGGAACCGCCGAGATCAACGACGATGTCATGCACGATCTGGTTGATCCGCTCGCGCTCCCCGACGTAGCGCTCGTAGGTCCAGTCCACGGGCTTGGCCGGGTTGTAGTGCAAATTGCCGTCGCCGACATGGCCGAAGCAGGTAGGGCGGACGGTCGGATAGGCTGCCAGCAGCGCATTGTCGGCGCGGTGGATGAACTCGGTGATGCGCGACAACGGCACCGAAATATCGTGCGCGATCGTGCCGCCGGCGTGCTGTTGCGCGAAGGCGAAATCCTCGCGCATTTTCCAGAGCCGCTTGCCCTGCTCGTTGGAGGACGCGATCACGGCGTCCTGGATCAGGCCTTTTTCTGCCGCACTTTCGAGGGCGGCACTGAGTGGCTCGGCCAGCGAGCCTGGTTCGCCTTGGCCCGTCAACTCGGTCAGCACGTACCACGGATAGACCGACCTCAGCGGGTCGGAATGAACGGGCATGCTTTCCAGCAAGAGATCGACGATCGACCGGCCGATCAATTCGAATGAGGTGACGCTTTCACCGATCGTCGCGCGCATGTGGGCAAGCAATTCGACGCCAGCTTCTGGGCTTTCAACCGCGATCCATGCCGTCTGCGTCTCGTTGGGCTTCGGGAACAGCTTGAGCACCGCCGCCGTGATGATGCCGAGCGTACCTTCGCCTGATATAAAAAGCTGCTTCAGGTCATACCCCGTGTTGTCCTTGCGCAGGCCACGCAGGCCATTCCAGATGCGCCCATCCGGCAGCACCACTTCGAGGCCGAGCACGAGATTGCGCGTATTGCCGTAGCGCAGCACCTGGATGCCGCCCGCGTTGGTCGAGATGTTGCCGCCGATCTGGCAGGTGCCCTCGGCGCCGAGGGACAGCGGGAACAGGCGGTTCTTGTCCGCCGCCAGCCGCTGGATTTCCTGCAGCACGACGCCGGCTTCGACGGTTATCGTATCGTTCTTGAGGTCGATATCGCGCACGGCTTTCATGCGCGAAAGCGACAGCACGACCTCGTTCATTCCCTTCCCCGGCTGGCTGCCGTAGGTGAGGCCGGTGTTGCCGCTCTGGGGCACGATGGCGGTGCTGGTTTCGGCACAGATCTTTACCAGCGCCGCCACCTCCTCCGTGGTCTTCGGACGCAGCACCAGCGGCGTCGCGCCGACCCAGTTGCCACGCCAGCTTTTCACGTAGGGCGCCATATCCTCGAGCGCATCGAGATAGCCGCCCGGCCCAGCGGCCACCTTGAGGCGTTCAATCACGGCGGTGGGAACGGGAGGGCGGAAGGACATCGGTTGCGGTCTCGTCTGGTGCATCACTGGTGCGTGATCTCTCGGTGGCAACCTACCGGCCGCCCCGCAACGCTTCAACCTTGCTTTTTCTGCCTCCCTGGTGCTGCTATCAGCCCCGATCCATTCCCTCAACGATGCGAGCCCTTTCCCCATGACCGACGAAATCCTGGTCGAGCGCGACGGCCCCGTGCTCACAGTCACGCTCAACCGGCCCGACAAATTCAACGCGCTGACGTTCCCCATGTACACGCGGCTGGCCGAAATCTGCTCGGCCGTCCCCGAAGGTGTGCGGGCCATTGTCCTGACAGGAGCCGGCCAAAAAGCGTTCGCCGCCGGCACCGACATCAACCAGTTCCGCGCCTTCACGAAGCCCGAGGACGGGCTCGGCTACGAAAAGCGCGTCGATGAAATTCTCTCGGCCATCGAGCATTGTCCGGTTCCGACCATCGCCGCCATATCAGGCGCATGCACGGGCGGCGGCGGCGCCATTTCGGCCTGCTGCGACATGCGCATCGCCACGCGCGACATGAAGTATGGCTATCCCATCGCGCGCACGCTCGGCAATTGCCTGTCGGCGACCAGCCTGCAGCGGTTGAC
>JANXRM010000366.1 GCA_025353015.1 Hyphomicrobiales bacterium | reverse complement strand
GAGGTCGATGGTCAGGTCATCTACATGACAGACGTGCAATCGACCGCCAACGATTACACCTGGGGGAACGGCATCAGTTGGACTGCGGGTTTTTTCAGCTATTCCGGCAATTTCTACAGCGCGCTGTCGAACACCACGTTCACGCAGCAGGGATCCGGCACACCGCCGCTGGTGCGCTTGACCAAGTCGGGCAACGACGTGGCTCTCCAGAAGTCGACGGATGCCGGCGCGACGTGGGTCTTGGTAACCACATTCGCGAGCGCTCTGACAGGCAAGACAATCATGTACGTCAAGAGCACCAACGCCAACCCGACGACGTCGAAGCGTGTTCGCATCAAAATTGCGTGATCCTGAGCAATTCAGGAACATTGGACTATACGGGCATCGGACTACGCGAGCATCGGACTATACGGGCATTGGAGCCGTGCCAGACGAGCCGGCTCCAGAACCGTATTTCTATCGAGGCGGCTCACGGGCAACCGCCGATGTCGGCGTCAGTATGCTCCGATAAAGCGTCGTCAGCCTCTTGGCCATTGTTGCTGTCGAATATGATGCAACCGCAAAGTCCCGGGCACGCTGTCCCATTAGGCGGCACCGGGCTTGATCGGCCAGCAAATCGGAAATCGCTCTGGCAAGCGATTGAGGATCGAGTTCTGTGGTGAGCGCTGCACCGGCTGCCTCGGCTTCGCTCGCGATGGCGACGCCCTTCGACAAGATGCATGGCAAACCGGCGCGCATTGCTTCAGCAGCTGCGATACCGAAATTTTCCGAATAGGACGGCAATACGAAAACATCTGCAGCAGCAAAAGCCGCTGACTTTTCGGCCCCTGCAACGTGTCCAAGCCATGTGATCTGGTCAGTAACCCCGCCGACCGCCGCCCGCTGTTTCAGCGCTGCGACATAGTCCGCCGCCCCCGCCCCAGCGATCAGAAGCTTGCTGTTCCGCCGCAGATTTTCCGATCCCGCGTAGGCATCGACAAGCGCTTCCACATTTTTTTTCGGGTCCAGCCGGGACAGAAACAAGACAGCGCGACGGTCGTCCTTTTCCGGATGTGCACCGGCCTTGGTGTCCACGGCTGCCATGCTCGCGCCCCCAGTGGCTGCAACCGTCGACGGGTCCTCGATACCTAAGGGAATGACGATGCCTCGGCGGCAATCGAACCCCAGGCTCGTTGCTTCATCCCACTCGCTTTGGCTCGTGAAATGGATAGCCGCCGCATGCCGCAGGATTGGCCCTTCGATCAAAGTGATCGAGAGCCACTTGAGCCACGGTCGACGTTGCTCCACACCATATCGGCTGAGTGTCCCCAAAGGCCGGACCACATAGGGGACACCGCGAATGCGCGCTATCAAGGCCGCCACCACAGGCGCAAACGAGAACAGCGCATGGATATGCACGGTGTCGTAGTCGCGGACATGCTTCAAGAGATACGGCACCATGCCCGGTGCCACCTTGTAGAAATCGAAGCGCTTTGGCATGTGAATGCGCGGCGCCCGGGCATCACCGTCGATCAGTCCGCGCTTTTCTCCAGCTTTTTCGTCGCGCCCATGATCCGTCGTCAGTGTCGTCGTGACAATACCGGCATCGCTCAAGGCGCGCTCGATGACGGCGATCGCGTAGCTCGGTCCGCCTTCAGAGACCGCGACCGAGGCAATGACGTGCAGAACGCGCAGTGCCACGTCAGCCGCCCTCATAGCCAGTCACCCACGGACACCACCGCGGCACGACGAACTTGACGAAAATCCACGCCACCAGGATCGAAACAACCAGGCTGCCAAACGTTTTGGTGAAACTGCTTTCCAACGGCGCCAGAGCCGCCAGACTTGCCGTCGCCATTGCCATGCCCACCAGGGCGCCAGCCGCCTTCCAGTGCAACCAGGCCGCATAAAAGCGGCCCCAGGCATAGCCTAGGACAAGCACCGCCCCCATCATCAGATACTCGCCAAAGTCGATATAGAATTCGGCGACATAACCGAGGCTGATGGACGTGCCTTCGGAATTGCCGGCAATGCCTCCCGTATAAAGATTGGTCCGCGCCGTATCGTCGATGACGGTTTTTTCGGGAAAGAACATGCGCGGCGTGAAGGGCCGAACGATCGCGTCCAGCAAAATCGCTCCGCCTTCATGAGGCATGACTGCTGGAACCGTGCTGAGCGCTGCTCCGAAATACTCCGTGTAGGAAATCCGCCGCAACAACTGATCCGCGGCATCCCCCAATGCATCGGCATCGAGCGCACCAACGATGTCGCCGAGCTTTGCCATGCGGGTGAGATAATCGATCTCGACAACCTGCGCGGCCTGCCCTCGTGAGACGAACGTGCGGTACTCGCCCTTGACGGCCGTCCAGGTAATGCCGAGCCCGATGGCCAGGCTCCCGAGTGCCGCCATTCCGACGAGGCTCCCGGTTGAAAAACGGATGCCGGAAGCAGCAACGGCAAACAGCGTGAAAAACAGGACGCTTTTAAAATCAGAAAAGTATCCGCCGATACCGAGTGCCAACTCGAGCCCAAATGCCGCGATGAAATAGGGGCTCGTCCCTTGCCCCCGCACCATCGCGGCGAACGCAAGCATGAAATAAAACGCCCAGCGCAGTCCCGCCGCTGCCAGCATCGGTTGCGACAAGCCCGGCACTACATAGGCAAACGTCAGGGCAACAAAACTTGCGGCAAACGCTGTGATGTAGAGACCGAACCAGCGGGCCAGTGGCTGCGATAGCGCGATCTGGCGCGCCGTGACGCTGTAATGCGCCTGCCAAAGTCCCGCCCCGACGTTCATCCCGATGGCGAGCAACAGCAATGCCGTCAGCGAGAGCCCGATGGAGGCATCCAAATTCGTCGAAACAAACGAATAGTCGGCGACGCCGACGCCCAGCCAATTGGAATGGAAGATGGCAACCGACGCCTGCATCCATTGATAGCAGAAGACAAAGAGCAATGTTGGCGACTCCCCCGGTCGCCATAGGAGGGCACCGCCCGCCACCAGAACGACAACGGCAAACACGGCGAGCAGGACGTTCGGACCGAGCCCGCCCAGCAGGAAGATGCCCACCGCTCCCGGCAAGAGTGCGGGCGGCAAACTTGAGTATTCGCTGGCACTGGCGGACTGGAGGGGTCGGCTAGACTGCACGGGATGTTCTCCGGGTCGCTTTCTGCGAAGCAGCCCGAGTGGCCGCAGCAACGATTCCGTGCGCGGCCGCCCGCAGACTCCAATCGGCCGAAACCGCTGATATCTCGGCGGCAGAGGGCGGTGCAGCCATCATCGCACGCATCGCGTCGGCCAATGCTGCCACGTCACCCGTCGGGAATGATCGCACGACGCTGCCATCGGCCAAATCGGCCGCACAGCCGCAAGCGTCCGAGACAAGAACCGGCCGCCGGCAAGCGAGCGCTTCGTTGACAACCAACCCCCACGTTTCCCGCCCATCCGATGGTAACGTCAGGTAATCGGCCGCTGCATAGACACCGGGCATCGCTGTTTGATTGCAGAACCCGAGCATATGCAGCGGCACGCCGGTAGCGGCCGCTTCGGCAACAATCATTTCCCCGAGCGCTCCGTCACCGGCAATCATGATCTCGACCCCAATCCCTCGTGTCCGGCAGAGCGCCGCTGCTGCAACGACGTCGAGCGGTCGCTTGAAGGGCAGCAGACGTCCGGCGAACACCACAACGGGCACTTCAGGCGCGATCCCGAGCTTCTGGCGCAACCCCACCCGTGCTGCCTCGGTCGCGCGCGCCGCGAACCATTCCGTATCGACGCAATGCGGCGAGAAGGTGAGTTGATCCGCCGGGTAGCCGTAATGCTCGTAATAGGCGCGTGACTTCTTGCCGACAAAAAGCACACCGTCGAACAGCCGCAACAGTGGTCGATAGGTGAGCCGTTTGAACGCCGCCTTTGCGGGCGACCGCGGCGTGCCCATGTGGCTATCGCCGCGCACGAGCACGGGCATGCCCAGACGTTTGGCGGCAAGGACCCCCTGCAGGTACGATTTCAAGTTCCAGCCGAGAACGAGCAATGCGTCGAAACCGCCCTGGCGCAGCCGATCGCCGATCTCGGGCGTATCGCAGCCGCCGAAATGACCGGTCCCAGGCCGTCTGGAAATATTCTTCAGAAACGTGTTGGCATACCCAGCCGTCAAATCGACATCCCACTCGAAG
>JANXRM010000365.1 GCA_025353015.1 Hyphomicrobiales bacterium | reverse complement strand
AGCGGCTTCTTCGCACCCTTGAGCAGGTCGAGCGCGCGGTCGACGGACTCGAGCGAGGGAATGTGCGGCGGCGCCGCGTCGACGACTTTGATCAGCGACTTGGCACCGGCCTCGGCGTCCATGACCTGTGCGAAGAGTTTCGCCGGCAGGTCGAGGTAAACGCCCCCCGGCCGTCCCGACACGGCCGACCTGATGGCGCGCGCAACGCCGACGCCGATGTCGCGGGCGTGGAGGACGCGGTAGGCAGCCTTGCACACCGTCTTGGCAACGGCCAACTGGTCCATCTCCTCGTAGTCGCCCTGCTGCAAGTCGACAACCTCACGCTCCGACGAGCCCGAGATCAGGATCATGGGAAAGCAGTTCGTGGTGGCGTGGGCGAGCGCCGTCAGGCCGTTGAGGAATCCGGGCGCTGAGACCGTGAGACATACACCCGGCTTCTGAGTCAGGTATCCAGCGATCGAGGCTGCATAGCCCGCGTGCTGTTCATGCCGGAACGCGATCACGCGCATTCCCCGCGCCTGTGCTAGGCGGCCGAGATCGGTGATCGGGATGCCGGGCACGCCGTAGATGGTGTTCAGGCCGTTGAGCTTCAGTGCGTCGATGACGAGGTGGAAACCGTCGGTCAGGTTCTGCGTTTGTGGTTCAGACGACATGTTCTGGTTCTCTCCCGTACCTGTTTTTAAAGTCTTTTAATCGCTGCCCGCTGCTTCGCGCTCAACCGCTTCCAGACAAGCCGGGGCTCAGTCCAGCGTTACGAACCGCTCCACGTGCTGCCGGAGCTTCAACGTGTGTTCCCGCACCAGCCGCTCGGCCCGCTCCGCGTGCCGTTCTTCGATGGCGTTGACGATCTCCTTGTGATCGATAATCGAGCGCCGTGCCCGGTCCTGTTCGAAAATCGTTCGCTGCCGGATCGCGCGCACGTGAAAAAAGAGATCGTCTGTGAGCCGGGCGAGCAGCGGGCATTTGCCGAGGCCGATGATAGCCTGGTGAAACTTGATATTGGCGTCCGAGTATTCGCCCATTTTCAGCGCCACCGCGTCGGTCGAAAACACGTCGACCAGGGCATGCAGTCCGTTGATTTCCGCATCGCTGGCAACCTCTGTCGCGAGCCGGGCCGCCATGCTTTCGAGTGCCGCCCAGACCGTGATCATGTCGAGGATCTCGGCTTTGGTCTTGCGCACGATGTAGATGCCGCGGCGCGGTGCGATCCTGACGAGGCCCTCGGAATCCAACTGCGCCAGCGCCTCGCGAAGCGGCGTCCGGCTAACCCCGAACCGCACGGACAAGTCGCGTTCCTCCAGCTTGAGCTCTGCATCCGGCGCGTAGATATTCATATTCATGATCGCTGCACGGAGCGCCTCATAAGCGCGCGCTTTGAGGCTTTGGCTCTCCGCGATCGGCTGGATCCTGAGCACCGTGTCGGGCATTACGAAGCAGCACCAGAAAGGAATGACGCCGACACACTCGGCTGATACGGCAAGCGAACCGTGGTTTCTGGCATACCATACACCAGCAATTCGATGATCGGCAAGTCTGCACGCACGCCTGCCAAAAGCCCGGAATTATTGATGACTATCGCGCGCGCTCATTCGTTGCGGCAGCAGCTCGACATGTATACGGCATGCCAACCCAACAAGCGACTGGCGCGATTGCGAACAGTCCTAGGGTTTTGCCGGGAGGGAACCAAAATGACGACGACAAGCGCCGCAGTTGCAATCATGCCACCCCGTGTCAGCGACAGCTATCGATGGCTGCAATTGACCATCGGCGTCGTTTGCATGGTGATGATCGCCAACTATCAGTACGGCTGGACCTTCTTCGTCCCCGAGATCCAGAAGACATTCGGCTGGGACCGGGCCTCGATCCAGATCGCGTTCACGTTGTTTGTCCTGTTCGAGACGTGGCTGGTGCCGATCGAAGGCTGGTTTGTCGATCGCTACGGCCCGCGCATCGTCATCTTTTGGGGCGGCGTGCTGTGCGGTATCGGCTGGTGGATGACATCGCGGGCGACAACGCTCGGAGGCATCGACGGCTACTATGCCGCCATGATCGTCTGCGGCATCGGCGCCGGCGCCGTCTATGGCACCTGCATCGGCAATGCCTTGAAGTGGTTTCCAGACAAGCGAGGCCTGGCCGCCGGCATCACGGCGGCGGGTTTCGGAGCCGGCTCGGCGTTCACCGTCGCGCCGATGCAGAACATGATCGCCGGCAGCGGCTTCCAGAACACGTTCCTCTATTTCGGGATCGGCCAAGGCATCATTATCTGCCTGCTGGCCTTCCTCATGAAGACGCCTGTGGCGGGCCAAGTTCCCGCCGGATCTGCCAACGCTAACGTCATCCAAACGCGCCGGCACTACACGCCGAATGAGCTCATCGGTGAGAACATCTACTGGATTGTTGGATCGGTCATCGCGCTTGCTCTCGGGCTCGCCATGGTTTGGTCGGGGCACGGGTTCTGGTTCCCGCTGGTGTTGGCCGTTTTCATCTTCGTCGTCGGCGGCGGTATCGTTATTTCCCGGGGACAGCCGATCTTCACGCTCATGTATTTCATGTTCGTGATCGTTGGCGCCGGTGGCCTGATGGTCACTGCCAACCTGTCGCCGATCGCGAGCGACCTCAAGATCGCAAAGGTGGACGTGACGCTCCTGATGTGGACGATGCCCGCGTTGACGTTCGCGGCCACCATCGACCGCATTCTCAATGGACTTACGCGCCCGTTCTTTGGCTGGGTCTCCGACAATATCGGCCGCGAGAACACGATGTTTATCGCCTTCCTGATGGAAGGCATCGGCATCTATCTGTTGTACCTGCTCGGTGCCAATCCGGTGTGGTTCGTGCTGCTGTCGGGCTTCGTGTTCTTCGCCTGGGGCGAGATTTACTCGCTGTTCCCATCGACGTGCACCGACACCTTCGGCTCGAAGTTTGCCGCAACCAACGCCGGTCTCCTCTATACGGCCAAGGGAACGGCGGCACTGCTCGTGCCCTACTCCAACTTCATCCAGAAAACGACCGGGAGTTGGGACCGGGTCTTCATCATCGCAGCCGGCGCCAACATCCTGGCGGCCTTTCTGGCGTTGTTCGTGTTGAAGCCCTGGCGCGCCAGGGTC
>JANXRM010000332.1 GCA_025353015.1 Hyphomicrobiales bacterium | reverse complement strand
CATCATCGAACCCCGCACAGCCTATCCCGCACATCCTATAGCGAGGGCGGCGTGAGACCTCCGCAGTGTTGTGGTAGAGATCGGGACCCATTGAAGGAGCGCGCCCGTGATTCACGACCGCCACGCCATATCCCCTGATGCCCGCGCCGTGTTGACCATCAACCTTGCGGCGCTGCGCGGCAATTGGAGTGCCCTCAATAAGGTATGCGGCAGCGCGGAATGCGCCGGCGTCATCAAGGCCAACGCCTATGGCCTGGGCCTGCACCAGATCACCGAAGCGCTGGTCGCCGGCGGGTGCCGGACATTCTTCGTTGCGACGTTGGGCGAAGCCCGCATTGTCCGCGAGGCGGTGCCCGGAGCCGTCATCTACGTCCTCGACGGGCTACTGCCGGGTGCCTCGCATTATTATGCCGGCTTCGATCTCCGGCCGTGCCTCTCGAGCCTCGCCGAAATCCAGGAATGGGCGGCCTATTGCGACGCGACGGGCCGGCGGTTGCGCGCGGCCGTCCACGCCGATACGGGCATGCACCGCTTAGGTTTGCCGCCGCACGAAGTCGAACACCTCGCCACCTCCGAGCGCGGCCTCTTCGAGCATTTCGAGATGGCGCTGCTGATGAGCCACCTCGCCTGCGCCGACGAGCCTGACAATCCCATGAACGCGGCGCAGCGCCGGCGCTTCGACGAGATCCGCACCGTGCTGCCAACGGCCCCCGCGAGCCTCGCCAATTCTGGCGGCACGTTTCTCGGACCCGAATATCACTACGACCTGGTGCGGCCGGGCATCGCGCTCTATGGCGGCCGGGCCTTGGAAGGTCGCGACAACCCGATGCAGTGGGTGGTGCGGTTCCAGGCGCGCATTCTCCAGGTGCACAGCCTCGGCGCCGGCGAGCCTGTCGGCTACGGCGCTACCTACCGCACGGAACGGCCGTCGCGCATAGCCACCGTCGCCTGTGGTTATGCGGACGGATTTCTGCGCGCTTTGAGCGGACCCTCCGGCAAACCTGGACCGGTCGGATTCATCGGCGATTACCCCGTTCCCGTCATCGGCCGCGTCTCCATGGATCTCATTACCGTCGACGTCACGGATGTGCCTGAGAACATGGCGTTGCGCGGCGCCTGGGTGGAGGTCCTCGGCGCCCGCACCACCATCGACGACCTGACCGACCGCGCCGGCACCATCGGCTACGAACTCCTCACCCGCCTCGGCCAACGCGTGCAGCGGACCTACGAGGGCGCGTGAGGGTGGGTAGAGGCGGCCTCGGGCGAGCCCGAAATTCTACACCCGATCAAAGGCGCCACCGCTCTCCTCGCTCCCACCACGTCTCGGATCCATTTTTGCTCTTCGCGTGCAACTCGGCTGCCGATAGGCTTCCTTGCATAGGGCAGTAAACTCGCATGTCAGCGGACGAAGGGTTGCCGGCAGGCTTGGCGGCGACGGCGGCAGGGTTGCGTACGTCGCAGGGTGCATCAAGCGCCGCGCCGATGCACTCGTCGGGCGTCGTTGGCGGCCCAGATAAGGGGGCAGACCCATGGGACTGACCCCATCGCGACCCCAGCGCCTGCTTCGGTGCAATACGGCGGCCAAGTGCAGGGCCGCCTGCACCCTACGGGCAAAGTTATCCCCCTGGCCCCGCCCGCGCGTATTCTCGCCGCCATCCGCTCCACCAGGGGCTCAGGCTCGAGCTGGGATGCTTGAGGGGGCGGAAAGCGCATCGGATAGGCGCCGGAATTCAGCCTCCGGCGACTGTGCAGCAGGGATAGCGCGCGTCGTGAGACGCCCGCGGCAACCCCAAGGAGCGCCGTTCGAAAAGGATGCGCGGCGGCTCTGCTGTCACAACCGTCCGCAGGGGGACCGCCTCCGTCATGCGTGTGTGGAGCGGCAAGGCCGCATCCAACCAAATGCAAAGAGTGAGGCCGAGCTGCTCCATACTCCCTTCTTAGTTGCGCCTTCGGTTGCCCAGTGGCCAACCGGCGCGTGGATACGGCGTGCTATGGGGAATTGCCTGCGGATGCGTCGTGCCAGCGGCGTGCTTCGCCACGACGCCATCAGGTGCGCAGGGCGTGTTATCGAGAACCGCTGTCCTGAGTTGTCAATCGATCAAAAACGCGCTGTGTCGTTTTCCCGGCGTCGTATGGGACCTACCGCAGCCTCTGCCCCCCTCGACTCCGTCCCCGAATCGGCCATGATCGCGGCATGGCCAAACCGTCGAAAGCTGCCTTTGTCTGCCAGAGCTGCGGCGCAAGCGCCTCGCGCTGGGTTGGCAAGTGTCCGGGCTGCGCCGAGTGGAACACGCTGGTCGAGGAAACGGACGCGGGGCCGGCTCCCGGCTCCGGCATCACGCGGACCACGCGGGGGCGGGTCGTCCAGCTCGAAACCTTGGCCGCGCGCGGCGAGGCGCCGCCCCGCATCGCCACCGGGATGCCCGAACTCGACCGTGTCACCGGCGGCGGCATCGTGCCGGGATCAGCGCTGCTGATCGGCGGCGAGCCGGGCATCGGCAAATCGACGCTGCTGCTGCAATTGTCGGCCGCTTTCGCCAAGGATGGTCGTCGTGCGGTGTATTTCTCGGGCGAGGAGGCGGTGGCGCAGGTGCGCCTCAGAGCCGAACGGCTCGGGCTCTCGCAGGCGCCGGTCGCACTCGCCAGTGAAACCAACCTCGCCAATATCCTCGCGACCCTCAGCGAAGGCAAACGCGCCGATCTCGTCGTCATCGATTCCATTCAGACGCTGTGGGCCGACGCGCTGGACGGCGCGCCGGGCACTGTTTCCCAAGTGCGCGCGGCGACGCAATCGCTGATCCGCTACGCCAAGCAGTCGGGTTCGGCGCTGCTGCTTGTCGGCCACGTCACCAAGGACGGCAACATCGCGGGCCCCAAGGTGATCGAGCACATGGTCGATACCGTGCTTTATTTCGAGGGCGACCGTGGGCATCCCTTCCGCATTCTCCGGTCCGTGAAGAACCGCTTCGGCGCCACCGACGAAATCGGCGTGTTCGAGATGGTCCAGTCGGGCCTGCGCGAGGTCGCCAACCCCTCGGAGCTGTTCCTCGGCGATCGCGACGCCAAGGCACCCGGAGCGGCCGTTTTCGCCGGCGTCGAAGGTACCCGGCCACTGCTGGTCGAGATCCAGGCTCTCGTAGCGCCCTCGGCCTTGGGCACGCCCCGCCGCGCCGTCGTCGGCTGGGATTCGAACCGGCTCTCGATGCTGCTTGCAGTGCTGGATGCCCGCTGCGGCGTTTCGCTCGGCAACCACGATGTTTATCTCAACGTGGCAGGCGGCCTGAAAATCACCGAGCCTGCGGCCGACCTCGCCGCTGCTGCCGCCCTGCTGTCGTCACTATCGGGTGCTGTATTGCCTATGGATCACGTCTACTTCGGCGAAATCAGCCTTTCCGGCGCGGTCAGGGCAGCAGGCCACATGACGACCAGGCTCAAGGAAGCGCAGAAACTCGGCTTTGCTCAGGCCGTCGTGCCCGCGGCCGGAGATATGGATTTCAAGACACCCAAGCTTGCCGTTCGCAGACTCTCGCACCTCAAGGAGCTTGCAGAGGCCATTGGGCCATGTCAGTGATCGGGCCAGTGACTGGGGCCGCGATCGATTGCGATCAGGTCAGGCATTGCACCTGCTCCGCCGGTCGCGGTCCCACTAGTATCCCGTCGCGATCCCACCTGTACGATTTCCCGCCAGTACTACGCTTTCTCGCCAGTACAATGTCCCGCCAATACAATGTCCCGCCTTTACGGATGCCATCAGTTTAGGACGCCCTGAATGCTCGGCCCCCTCAGCTACCTGGATGTCGCACTCATTGGGATCGCTGCTTTGTCCGGCTTGCTTGCGATGTATCGCGGCCTGACGCGGGAGGTGCTCTCGATCCTGTCGTGGGTGGCTGGCGCCGCAGCGACCGGCTATTTCGTTTATTCGTCGAGGCCCGACGGCAGTCTGCACCAGCAGGTGCAAGCGCTCGGCAAACAACTCGGTGCCCCGCCCATTGTCGCGCAGATCGCGCTTGGCGCGTTGATTTTCCTGATTGTTCTGACCGTCGTACATCTTGTCACGACGCGCATCTCGGACTCGATCCTCGACAGCAACGTCGGCATGATCGAC
>JANXRM010000316.1 GCA_025353015.1 Hyphomicrobiales bacterium | reverse complement strand
CACGTTTTTCGCCGCCGATAAAATCCCGGATGGCGCCTACAAGGACGTCAAGGGCGTGGACACCATTGCGGTGGGTGCGCAGTGGGTGACCAGCGCCAAGCAGGACGTCGAACTGGTCTATGAGGTGACGAAAGCGCTGTGGTCGGAGAAGACGCGCACCATGCTCGATGCCGGCCACGCCAAGGGCAAAGCCATCGTCAAGGCAACGGCACTGACCGGCGTCGGCATCCCGCTGCATCCGGGTGCCGAAAAGTTCTACAAAGAAGCCGGGCTGCTGAAATAAGCTGAAGGCGAAATCGCGGGATCGACCGGCGGCGGGATCTGCGGATCGCGCCGCCGTTTTCATTCAAGACGGCGGTCGAAACGACCGCGTCCCCCTTGCGGATCGACGGAATCGACCGCATCTTCGGCGTATGATCTGCGACCCGCAGCCAATATCCCCTCACGCCGCACAGGTGCCGCGCGCCGTTCTGGCGCTTGAGGATTATGCGCGGGGCGTGGAGGCCGGAGACCGAGCGGTGCTGGCCCGGGCCATCACGCTGGTCGAGAGCCGAAAACCTGCGGACCAGGCGCTGGCCCGCCGCTTGCTGCAGCGTTTGCTGCCGTCGAACCTTTCACAGACAACCGGCCGAGCCTACCGCATCGGTATCACCGGGGTGCCGGGCGTCGGCAAATCGACGACCATCGATCAGCTCGGCATGAACCTGATTGTCGCTGGCCATAAGGTGGCCGTGTTGGCGGTCGACCCGACCTCGCGCCGGACGGGCGGGTCCATTCTCGGCGATAAGACGCGCATGGAGCGGCTGTCGCAATCGCAGTCCGCGTTTATCCGGCCCTCGCCGACATCGGGCACGCTCGGCGGTGTGGCGCGGCGCACGCGGGAAACGATGGCGCTCGTGGAGGCGGCGGGCTTCGACGTGGTCATCGTCGAGACGGTGGGCGTTGGCCAGTCCGAGACGGCCGTCGCCGAGATGGTGGATTTTTTTCTCGTGCTGCTGCTGGCCGGTGGCGGCGACGATCTGCAGGGCATCAAAAAAGGCGTCATCGAGCTGGCCGATATGATCGCGATCAACAAGGCGGATGGCGACAACATCGACCGGGCGTCGAAGGCCGCCGCCGAGTATCAGGGCGCGCTGAACATCCTGACGCCGGTTTCGCCGAGCTGGGCGCCGCCCGTGGTCACCGTGTCGGGCCGGGACAACCGAGGCCTCGATGCGTTGTGGGCGAAAATCCTGGACTACCGGCGCATCATGACCGGCACGGGCGAGTTCGACGAGCGGCGGCGGCGGCAGGCGGTGACGAGCATGCACGACATGATCACCGACCGGCTGCTGGACAATCTCCGGACGGCGCCCGCGATCGCGACGCGCCTACCGCAATTGGAAGCAGCGGTCGCTGCGGGCCGCATGACGCCAGCGATGGCGGTGGAGGAAGTCCTCAGGCTATGGCACGAAGCCAGTGCCGCCTCGCGCTCGCCGTGAGATGCTCCCGTTGAGACGCCGCCCGACACTCTTAGGATCCATGCATCAGGCCCAAATCACCATGTCGTCAGAACGACCCGTCATCCTGCTCACCGGCTTTGGTCCTTTTCCGGGCGTTCCCGCCAATGCGACGACGATCCTCGTGCCGCGGATCGCGCAAGCGGCGCGGCGGGCGTTCGCGGGTGCCGAGATCGTCAGCGATATCGTACCGACCGAATGGAGTGCCGGATTGCACGTGGCGACAGGCCTCTATCGCGATCTCAGGCCCGATATCGCGCTGCATTTCGGCGTGTCTCGAAAAGCCACCGGCTTTGAAATTGAAACACGCGGCCGCAACAGGTGCCACCAGTCGCAGGATGCGGCAGGCCTGTTGCCGCCGCTCGACCGCGTGTCGGCGTTTGGTCCGGATTACCTCCAAAGCCCGATGCCAGCAGCCTACATCGTCGAGCGATTGCGGCGCCGGGGATTGCCGGCCATCGTCTCGCGCGACGCCGGCGGCTATCTTTGCAATGCGCTGCTTTATCGAGGACTGGAAACGGTTCGCGGCCAAAGCGACGCGACCGGCCCGCGCGTCGGGTTCGTGCATCTGCCGTCGAGCCTCGTCAACGAACGTAATCCGGAGCGCGGGCCACTAGGGTCTTGCCGATTGCGCTGGGACGATGTTGTGACCGGCGGGCTCGAGATCATCGGCGCTTGTCTCGGACGTCCGGTGCCATCGGGATTGCGAGAGCAACGGCAGCCCGCATATGCCATCCGAGGTGCCCCCTGAGCGGCGCGGTCTTGGCGTGATGGCACACAGGAGGCAAGATGACTTGGTTGGCACCCATTCCGGCAATGCGTGATGAGCGCCACTTCGGCGACCGGGTGGTGCGCTGCTTTGCCGAGCGGCCGCGCAGCGTGCCGCAGATGCTGGCCGAAGCCGTGATGCGAAACGGCAGCGGCGAGGCTGTTGTGGACGCCGAACAACGTCTCGACTATCGGGTGCTCGATGCGCTGGCGGGGCGGTTAGCCGGCGGGCTTGCGCAACTCGGCATCAAGCGCGGAGATCGTGTTGCCTTGCTGCTGGCGAACGGCATTCCGTTCGTGGCCGCGTTCCACGCCATCGTGCGGCTCGGCGCTATCGCGGTGCCGCTCAACATCCGCGAGGAACGGCCGGAGCTGGCTTATATTCTCGCGAACTGCGGTGCATCGGTCGTGATCCACGACGCCGATCTGCAAGCCAAAGTGCCGGCGGTGGCCGACGCGCCGTCGCTGCAGCATCGCGTCGCCGCCGGTGGCGACGTGGCGGGTGCTGGGAGCTTTGCAACTCTGGCGGCCTCACCCGCACACGCAGCCGTCAATGTGGCGGAAGGAGCGGTTGCGGCGATCCTCTACACGTCCGGCACGACGGGCCGGCCGAAGGGCGCGATGATCACGCACCTGGGCCTGGTGCATGCGGCGATGATCTACGAGACGTGCATGGGGCTCACCCCGACGGATCGTTCGGTTGTGACGGTGCCGTTGAGCCATGTGACCGGATTGACGGCAGCATTTGCCGCGATGCTGCGCGTGGCCGGCACGCTGATCATCGCGCCGCCCTTCAAGGCCGGCACGTTTCTGCAACTCGCTGCGGCCGAACGCATGACGCACACGGTCATGGTGCCGGCCATGTACAATCTCTGCCTGATGCAGCCGGCGATGGCGTCGGCGGATCTCTCGGCTTGGCGGATCGGCGGCTATGGCGGCGCGCCGATGCCCGAAATTTCGATCGCGCGCTTGGGCGAGCGCTTACCCAATCTCAAGTTGATGAATGCCTATGGTTCGACCGAGACGACCGGACCAGTTGTGCTGATGCCGCCTTCCGAAAGTGCTGGGCGCCGCGCTGCTGTTGGCCGTGCCGTGCCGGTGACGGACGTGCGCGTGATGGACGCGGCCTACCGCGAAGTCTCCCCAGGCGAAACCGGCGAGATCTGGTTGCGGTCGCCGAACGTGGTGGCGGGCTACTGGCAAAACCCCGAGGCGACGGCCGCCAATTTCGTTGCCGGCTATTGGCGGTCGGGCGATCTTGGCATGCGGGACCGGGACGGCTTCATCACCCTGCTCGACCGCATCAAGGACATGATCAATCGCGGTGGCTTCAAGATTTATTCGGTCGAGGTCGAGAACGTGCTCGCAACCCACCCGGCTGTCGTCGAAGCCGCCGTCGTCGGCCGGCCGTGCCCGGTGCTGGGCGAGCGCGTGCATGCAGCCGTCGTCGTGCGTGCGCCCATTGATTGGGGGCAACTCCGCGCGCATTGCGCCGGGAAACTCGCCGACTACAAGATTCCTGAAAGCGTTTCCTTCATCGAGGGCGCACTGCCGCGCAATGCGAACGGCAAAGTTCTCAAGCGTCAGTTGCGGGATGCATTACGTTGACGGCATCGCCAGTGGGCGAAATTCGGCGATGACGGACGCATAGACCTGCCGCTTGAACGGCACGATCAGGTCCAGAACCTCGTCGAGGGATGCCCACCGCCAAGCTTCGAACTCCTGGTCGTGATCGTCAGGCGTAATATTGATCTCGCTATCTGTCCCGTCAAATCGGATCGCAAACCACTTCTGCTTTTGTCCGCGATGCTTGCCGCCCCACAGCTTACCCATCAGGTGCGCGGGGAGATCATAATGATGCCAGTCGTCGCTTTCTCCCAGGATGCGCGCATTGTGAATCCCGGTTTCCTCGCGCAACTCGCGCATCGCCGCTTCGGCCGGTGTTTCGCCCTCGTCGATGCCGCCTTGTGGCATCTGCCACCAGCCGCCTGGTTCCTTTTTGTCGGTTGCAGACACGCGGCGGCCGATCCAGACATGCCCCTTGGCATTGAGCACCATGAGGCCGACGCACGGGCGATAGGTGAGCTTCGAGATGTCCATGGCGTGGCCTCCAGTCGGATACGTCGTCCGGTTTGTCGCGAAAGGGGCGCCTCCGTCAAGGCTTGGTTGCCGTGGAGATGGCTGAGAGATAGGCGATGGCCGCCTGCATGACCGTGTCGTCCGCGACAGCGCAGCGTTCGCATTGCCCATCGCCGTCGTCTGCAGGCTTGTCCACTTCGCGGCAGGCTGCTGCTGCATCAGTCGCGGCCGGCTTGATCTCGATGTCGGGCTTGATGCCGGCCTTGTCCAGCGGCCGGCCCGACGGCGAGAGATAACGGCCGGTTTTCATGCGGATGGCGCCGCGATTGCCGGGGAGAGAAACGAATGACGACACCGAGCCGAGCCCAGCGCTCTTGCTGCCGATGAGCGTCGCGCGCTTGTTGTCTTGCAACGCAGCCGCCAGAATTTCCGCGGCGCCCGCAGTGCCAGCATTGATCAGCACGACAATCGGCTTGCCAGCGATGATATCTCCCGGTTTGGCGGGATATGGGATTGCAGCAGCGCTGCGGGTTTCGAGAGTTACAATGATCCCCGTGTCGAGGAAAAGGTCGGCTGTGCCGATCGATTGATCGATGAGACCGGCTGATATATCGCGCAGATCGAGAATGAGACCGCGGAGGGGTGCATCGAGTGTGGCCTGAGTTGGTTCGAGCCAGCGTTTCAGGCCAGCAGTCATCTCAGCGTCGAATTGCCCGACGCGAAGTAGCAGCAGGCCCATCGGCAGCGGCGTGGCGACGACGGCATCGGACCGCCGGGCTTCAGGGCCAAGAACTATTTCGATGGGAACGTTCGACGGGCCGCGAACGATCGAGAACTCGAACGCGCCGCGGTTTCTTGGCCGCTTGTCGAAACCGAGATCGGCCGACAGCAATTCTGCGGTTGGTATGCCGTCGATTCTGGCGACGAGGTCGCCCTCGCGCAGCCCAGCGCGGGCGGCCGGCGAGCCATCGGCGGTGCCAACGATGCGGTAGGCCGGCCCCGTGCTGCGGGGCGGCATCGCCAGCTTTCTGACGTCGATACCGATGCTATTCGAATTGCTCCTTGCACGCGCGGTAGCGCCCATGCGTGCCATGTCAGCGGGCATATAGAGTTCGGCGTCCGGATCGAGCCGGGCCAGCAGTCCACGGATGGCGCCGTCAATCATTTCAGGGTTTTCGGGCTTCAACAGATGCCGGCTGCGGGCAATCCGCATGACATTCAGCATCTGTTTCAGGCGCGGCGTCAGCGCCGCTTCGGCGGCGTCGTCAGGACTTTGCGTTTGCGCGGAAAGCGGCAGCAACAGCGACCCGCCAACGACTAGGCAAGCCGCCATAAGCCCGATGCACGATACAAAATGCCGTTTCATGCCGCCGTCCTGGGTCGGAAAAAACAATCGGGCGCCACGATGGGCGCCCGATGCAACTCAATTCGAAGCAGACGGCGGCGCTTACTGCTTCGGCGTGTCTTTCTTCGCGTCCTCGGGCTTGGCATCGGGCTTTTCGGCCACGGCTGGCTCCGGTTTGCGCATTTCAGTCGTGCCGTCTGCCCTGACAATGGTGCCGACGGCGGGTTCGGCCATCTCGCCACGCAGAAGCTTCAGGGCATACTGCAACTGCATGTCCTTTTCCGGTTCCTTCGGCACGTATGCCGAAGAGCCGGATTCTTCCTTGCGCTCTTCTTTTTTGCCGGCTTCGCCCTTCTCGCCTTTGAGATGGCCCTTGAGGCTCGCTTCGCCGCGCGGCTTCTCAGGCGTCTTCGGCTTCAGTTCCGGCGGCAGCTCCTGCTCGATCAGGATATCCGGGTCGATGCCCTTGGCCTGGATCGAGCGGCCCGAGGGTGTGTAGTAACGCGCCGTCGTCAGACGGATAGCGCCGTTCTGGCCGAGCGGGATAATCGTCTGCACCGAGCCCTTGCCGAACGACCGGGTACCGAGGATCAACGCGCGCTTGTGGTCCTGCAGGGCGCCGGCAACAATTTCCGATGCCGAAGCCGAACCGCCGTTGACCAGCACGAGCACACGCTTGCCGTCCGTGATGTCGCCGGGACGGGCGTTGGCGCGCTGTGTTTCCTCGAGATTGCGGCCCTTGGTCAGAACGATCGCCCCTTTTTCGAGGAAGTCGTCCGAGACGCTGATGGCCTGATCAAGCAAGCCGCCCGGATTGTTCCTGAGGTCGATGACGTAACCCACGGGAGCCTTGCCGAGCTGCTTCTTCAGCGCGTCGACCTGCTTCACGAGGTTGGCGTGCGTCTGTTCGTTGAAGGTCGAGATCTTGACGTAGATCACGTCACCCTCGAGCCGCGATTTCACCGCGTTGATGCGGATCACGTCGCGAACGATGCGAATGTCGATCGGCTCGTCCTTGCCCTTGCGGGCAATGGTCAGCGTGATCGGCGTGTTGACAGGGCCGCGCATTTTTTCAACGGCCTGCTCGAGGGTCAGCCCCACGATCTGTTCGCCGTCGAGATGCGTGATGAGGTCGTTCGCCTGCAGGCCGGCTTTGGCCGCGGGTGTCTCGTCGATGGGCGATACGACCTTGACGATGCCATTCTCCATCGTCACCTCGATACCGAGGCCGCCGAACTCGCCGCGCGTCTGGATCTGCATGTCGCGGAAGTGCTTGGCGTTGAGATAGGACGAGTGCGGGTCGAGTGCCGCCAGCATGCCGTTGATGGCATTGTCGATCAGAGTCGCGTCGTCGGGCTTTTCGACATAGTCGGAGCGGACCCGCTCCAGGACGTCGCCGAACAGGTCGAGTTGCTTGTAAATCTCAGCATTGGGCGACGTCGCCGAGTAGGTGCGGGAAACGTTGAAGACCGTCGTCAGACCCGCCATGCCGGCGAGGGTCACGAACGTCCAGAACGCGTAGTCGGACTTGCGCATCATTGTTGCACCCTTTCTCAAGACTTGTGTTCCGCCCACCAGGGAGCGGGATCGATGGGCCTGCTGTCTTTTCTGAACTCGATGTAGAGGACTGGGGCCGCGTCCGCTGACTTCGGCTTTGCACCTTTTGCTGGACCGCTCATAACGCCGACGGGCTGGCCTGCGAGCACGAACTCGCCAACTTGTACGTCGATCTGCGATAATCCCGCCAGAAGAAGATGGTAGCCGTCCCCGGCATTGACGATCAACAACTGGCCGAAGCTGCGGAATTCTCCCGCGAAAACAATCCAACCCTCGGCTGGCGCCGTCACCTGGCCTCCCACCCGCGTTTCAAGAACCATGCCTTTCGACTGGCCACCGTACTGGGTCTTCTCTCCGAATGCGAGCACGCGCCGACCCTGAGCTGGTAGCTGCAGCTGGCCCTTAGTCTGCGCGAACGGCATGGCAGGCTTGAGGCGGCCAGGGTTGAAAGCGGCAAGTTGGCCACCTTTCGGTGCGATTTCGACGGCGGGTGCCTGTGGGGGTGCTGGTGTGACCGCTGGTGCAGGAGCGGCGGCTGGCCGCTCCGGAGCTTTGAGGGCAAACTGTTGTTTCAGCTCGGCGGCAGCAATTTCGGTCCCGGGAGCCGGCGCGACAGCCGGCGGCGGCACGGGTGACGACGTGAACGCCGGGGCGTCAGCACCTGGTGGCTGTGTCGGCTTAATCGCGATATCGTGGCCCGTATGTGCCGCGACGGTGCGATCCAGCTTTGTGATCAATTCATTGAGATCGCTGACATTTCTGGCGATCTCCATGGCCTCACGGCGAACTTTCTCCAGATCGACCTGGCGCTCGGCGAGCGTCTGCCGCTTCGTCTCCATGAGAATGGCGAGGCTGGTGCGTGATTCGTTCAGCCTGACGGTCTCGGCGCGGAGTTTATCGCCTTCCGATTTGATGTCGCCCATGACCCGCGCCAACTCGCTGAGGCGGGATGCGAGCGCCAGGGCCTGCTCGCGCAACTCCGGGAATGCCGTGGCCAACACCATGGCGCTGCGCACCATTTGCAGCGCGTCTTCACGGCGGGTGATCATGACCGGTGGCGGATTGCGGCCCATGCGCTGCATAGCGGCAAGTAACCGCGCAATCGAATCATGTCGCTGCGAAAGCGAACCGCGGAGCAGCTTTTCCTGGGCTTCGAGTTCGCCCATCCGGGACTCGATGCCAGTCAGCTGGGCCTCGCCCCTTTGGATCAACCGTGCCGTATCCACCAGGTTCTTATTGAGCTCGGCGCTTTCGGCACGGAGTTGACCGATATCCGCAGCGATCCCCTTTTCCAGTCGCTTGCGCTCGTCCAGTTGTTGACGCGTGGCTTCCAGGCGTCGCTGGGCCTCGTCGGTCGACTGGATCTGCGGCGTTTGGGCGGCAAGCGGCGCCAGCATCATCCACACGCAAGCGATCGTCGCCAGAAGCGCGGGCGCGCCTCGGCGGAACCTGACCAACGGTGGAGACGATATCGGCAAGGCGCCTCTTTGGGGTTCACGACGTGTCGGCCCTCGTCAGGCTCGACGACTTAATAACCGCGCTCTGTTCTCGATTCAGAGCACCAAGATTACGGCATTAATGGTGTGGCGTAACGATCAATATTTAAGCCAGGAGGTTGCAATTTGTTAATCTTTGTCCTGGTCGCGCGCTACCTTGCACCAGCCTGCCCACTGCGGCCTATCGTGTGCCATGCATGACACGACATGTACTCGAATCTGGCCGCCGGAACGGGTTGGCGTTGTCGGGCGCCCGTAGTATCGATGGCCAAACCGGCCCTCGGTCCTGAGTTGGAGTTCCAAATGCAGCCGCTGCTCACAAACCTAACGGTCTTGGTTGCGATCGCAGTGTTCGCGGTTTTGCTGGCCGGCATTTGGAGCATGGGGCGTTCCGCTGCGCAATCCGAGGGGCGCTCGGGCAGCAGCGCCAACCTCAGCCAGAAGCTGATGCGGTGGCGGGTGGGCCTGCAATTCGTGGCCATCGTGGTCGCGATGACGGCGCTTTATTTCGCACGTTGACGACAACCCGATTGGCCGTCCGGCATCCGAAAGCTAATTATTGCGAGCGTGGGACAAGTCCTGAGATCCCGCCTACACTAGTGGGAGACGTAGCCTCCCAACCGAGCGTTGCCGAAGGATCAGATCGATGCCTGCCTCGAAATCAGAAGCGACCAAACCAGCAGTGACGAAGCCAGAAGTTACTCGGGGCCGCTGCCATTGCCGCAAAATCGAATACGAATTCGAGGGCAAGCCGAAGTGGGTCATGCATTGCCATTGCGAGAGCTGCAGGCGCGCGGTCTCATCGGCCGTGGCAACCTACGTTGGCGTCAACATCGACCAGTTCCGCTATCTCAAGGGCGAACCGGCGATTTATGAATCATCCCCGGGTGTGAAACGGTATTTCTGTCCGACCTGCGGCGCGCCGATGGCTTATGCGGGGTCGCGCTGGCCGAAGGAGGTCCACCTGTTCCACGGCACGCTCGAAGATCCCGGACACTGGCCACCGACCGGCCATGCCCATATCGCCGAACAGGTATCGTGGTTCGACGTGCATGA
>JANXRM010000306.1 GCA_025353015.1 Hyphomicrobiales bacterium | reverse complement strand
CGACGGTCACCGCATAGGTCTCGAAGAGGTCGGCCGCCATGCCGGCGCAATCGCCGACGTTGTCGCCGACGTTGTCGGCAATGGTCGCCGGGTTGCGCGGATCGTCCTCGGGGATGCCGGCTTCGACCTTACCGACGAGATCGCCGCCGACGTCGGCACCCTTCGTGAAGATGCCGCCGCCGAGACGGGCGAAGATCGAGATCAGCGACGCGCCGAACCCGAGTGCGACGAGACTGTCGATGACGACGCGATCGGTGCCGGCAAGGCCGACGCCGTTGGTCAGGAAGAAGAAGTAGCCGGCGACGCCCAGGAGCGCCAGGCCCGCCACCAGCATGCCGGTGACCGCGCCCGAGCGGAATGCCATCGAGAGGCCTTCACCGAGCGAATGCGTTGCGGCTTGCGCGGTGCGCACGTTGGCGCGAACCGAGACGAGCATGCCGATGAAGCCGGCGATCCCCGATAGCACCGCACCGATGAGGAAGCCGAACGCAACGCGCCAGCCGAGCAGATAGGCGACCAGAAAAAAGATTGGCACGCCCGCGTAGGCGATCGTCGTATATTGGCGTGTCAGATACGCCATCGCGCCTTCTTGAATGGCACCTGCGATTTCCTGCATGCGCGCGTTGCCGGCGTCGGCGGCCATCACGGACTTGATCGTCCATGCGCCGTAGACGAGCGACAGCAAGCCGCCGAGGATAATAGCCCACATCACGGAATCCATGCTTGGAACTCCCCCTGTTTGAAGTTTCGTTGCCCAGTATTTCTGTAGCGTGATTTCAGTCGCGTGGTTCAGTCCCGACATTCATCAACTGACACGCGGAGCGGCGACGCCATATGCAACCCGGAACTGCGCAACACACACAACAGTGCGCAATACAAAACAACACGGCCGGCCGCCCCAAAAAGGCCAGGATTCGAGGCGGACCATGCCCCAAGGGATGCGCCGTTGCAACACGGGATCTTAAGACATTCTTCAGCAGATTTGATTCGATTGGTTAATTCGGTGATCAATCCTGTGGGTGATGCAGCAGCGCAACATTGTGACGCCTGATGTCATAGTTCGGCTGCGAATCGCGCCGGCCGTTTGCTGCGCGATTGAGATCCAACTCAGGCTCATCCCCAACTCAGAAGTGATCCCAGCCGGTCCGGTCGAAGGCTGCCGGTTTTCCATCGAGCCCCGTGATCTCGACGCTGCTGCCGGCTCCACTCGTGTTGGCACCGATGCTACCGATGCGGCTGACAGCCGTGCCGCTCGCCTGGGCCGCCGCAACAAAATCGCGGACCCGGCTTTGCGGGACTGACGCCAGCACTTCGTAGTCGTCGCCGGCTGCCACCACCGCTGACCATTGCCCGGGATCGGCGTTGACGGCTTTGCGCGTGAAACTGTCCAGCGGCAACATGGCCATCGAGAGTTTGGCGGCGACGCTGCTGGCTTTCGCCATGCGACCGAGATCCTTGAGCAGCCCGTCCGAGACATCCATGGCGGCGGACGCATGGCCAAGCGCTGTACGCAACGCCAGCCGCGGCTCGGGCCTGAGATAGCGTTGCACCGCCGCCGCGGCCTCCCCCGGCGAAAGTTTCCAATCGCGCGCCATGTCCGGCCGGCGTCGCAGCGCCAGCCCGATGGCCGCGCTACCGAGCGTACCCGTGACGTAGATCTGATCGCCCGGTTGCGCCGTCCCGCGCCGGAGCATCCGCCCTGCCGGCACCTCGCCAAACACCGTCATCGAAATCGTCAGCGGGCCCGGCCGCCGGTCCGTATCGCCGCCAATCAAATGCATGCCGAATTTGCTTTGTGCCGCTTGCAGCCCAGCCGCGAAGGCCCGCATCCAGTCGCGCGGGGGCGCCTCGGGAAAGCTCAGTGCCATCAGGTATGCCCGCGGGACAGCCGCTTTCGCCGCCAGATCCGAGACGTTCACCGCCAGCGCTTTCCAGGCGATATCCTCGGGCGCATCATCGGCGAAAAAATGCACACCCGCCGCCACCGGATCCGTCTTCACGACCACATCATGTCCGGGCGTCGGCGAATACGCCGCGCAATCGTCGGTCAATCCAAAGGCACCCTGATAGCCAGCCGCCAGGGGCGCCAGAAACTCCTGGATCAGGCTCTCTTCGCCTTGGACGTGCGAGTCGTGGGTCATGGCAAATCTTAGCGCGGCGCAGGCCCGGTGTCGCTACGCGAGCGGGGGCCTGTCTAAAACGCGCTTCCAGCACGACCCCGCCCCCGTTGGGGGACGTGTCCCCCAAACCCCCTCTTTTTTAGTTGCGCCTTCGGCTGCCCACTTCGCACCCGGCGCGTGGATACGGCGACCCCGATAATAAAAGACGGGCGGTCCGGAGGGTGTCCCTCCGGCGGGGTGTGGGGCTGGCCCCATTTCGAGCGCAGCTCGAATGCTACTTACCTTTTCGCCAGATGATCCGATGAAACCGCGGCGCACCTGGCGAGAAGTCGGGGCCGGAGAGCGTCAGTCGCATGCCATCGAGCAGGATATGCCGCGTCGAGGTGACGCCCACTAGGGCCGGATTGGTGGCGACTTCGATCGAGTGGTAAGCGACGCCCTTGCGCACCTCGTAGCGCCCCGCATAGGCAAAGCAGCCGTCGTAGGCCTCGGCCTTGGCTTCGGCATCGTCGCGGGACATCGGTAAGCGGTCAGCTCGGGCAAGCGTCGCGCTCATGTGTCCGTCGGCGGTGTAGAGGATGAAGCCGGTCGCTTTCCGGCCTAGGGGATATTCGTCGGCCCGCCCATCCTCATAGACCAGCGACCAGCTCTCGAGCCGCCACGCGCCGACGAGGTCTTGGGCGGTTACGACCATGCGGTCCTCTCGTCGTGCTTGCGTTTGATTGCCAGGAAAACACTTTTGCGGGCACGTGCCAACCGGCAACACCACTTAAGGCCGACCGGTGCGTGATGTCCGCACCGGCAGCCCGCACCGCCGTCAAGTCGTCTTGGTGCCTTTTCGAGGCAATACGGCAGGCGACATTTGTTGCCGTTCCGCATTGGTGAAGCCGCCTCGCGACGCTTCGAGGTGAGGGGTCGCGGAATCGACGTATCGCTTCTCTCTGACTTTCATCGACTGCATTGATGCACGCATGGCGCTTTTGGCGAACGAGGCGACGTTGCCGGCCGACAGACCGAGCTGCGCGGCTTGCGACCACGAATCGTGATCGGCGCCGAGATACATGACCAGCCAGCCGTCCTCGCGCTGCTTGCGGTCGAGCAGGGCCTTGATCGACTCCTTCGTATGCTCGCGCGAGGCGTTTTCCATCCCATCGGTCATGATGGCGAGCACGTGCCGCTCATCCTTGTCCGGCGCCTTGTCGAGCAGGGCTACGCCATGGCCGACCGCATCGAGCAGCGGGGTTCCGCCGCGCGGCTCATACTCGCTCGCCAACAATTCATTGCAGGAACCGGCCGGTGCACGATCGCGGATGATATTGATTGATTCGCTGTCGAAGATGATCAGGCTGATGCGGGCGTCGACCGTCGTATCATCCTTGGTTTGGCGCAGGTAACTGTTCACCGCTCCGACCGCGTCCGTGCGGCAGTTTTCCATGGAGCCCGAGCGATCGAGAACAATGCAGGCGTGAAGTTTTTTCGTCATGCCAATCTCCTTCGCGTACCCTATGCCGGCGAAAAGCCAGCGACAGTAGCCTAACGCGGAAAGATGGCATGGACGCGGCGCCCGGTTGCGCGGGGTCTGCAGGCGTCTCACCGCCTTCGGACATGAAAATCCCCGGAACGGCGCGTCCGCACCTCGAGACGCCAGACAGTGCAGTCCCGGGGGCACGGAAGGGGATGCCGCAGACGCGAGATCAATCCTACTGCAACAGCTGCACGATGGCGTCGCCGAGTTCCTTGCACATCGCCTTGCCGCCCTGGTCGCGGGTGCGGATGTCGGTGTCCTTGAACAGCTTCTCGATGGCGCCGACGATGGCATCCGCCGCGTCCTTGTGGCCCAAGTGCTCGAGCATCATGGCGCCCGACCAGATCTGGCCGATCGGGTTCGAGATGCCCTGGCCCGCGATGTCGGGCGCGCTCCCGTGCACGGGCTCGAACATCGACGGGTAATCCTTCTCCGGGTTGATGTTGGCACCGGGTGCAATCGCAATCGTACCCGTGGTCGCGGGGCCAAGATCCGACAGGATGTCGCCAAAGAGATTCGAGCCCACGATCACGTCGAACCACTGCGGATTACGCACCAGATGCGCGGTCAGGATGTCGATGTGATACTGGCTGGTTTTCGCCTTCGGGAATTCCTTCGAAATGGCGGCGAACCGTTCGTCCCAATAGGGCATCGAGATCGAGATGCCGTTGGACTTGGTGGCCGATGCGACCTCGTTGCGCTTCCTCGTCGCGGCGAGGTTGAACGCATACCGCATGACGCGGTCGCAGCCGCGCTTGGAGAAGATCGCCTGCTGCACGGCCATCTCGTGATCGGTGCCTTCGTACATGCGCCCGCCGACGGACGAATACTCGCCCTCGTTGTTCTCGCGCACGACCCAGTAGTCGATGTCACCGGGCTTGCGGCCGGCGAGCGGGCAGGCGACGCCCTCGAACAGCCGTACGGGCCGCAGGTTGATGTACTGCTGAAAATTACGGCGGATCGGGATCAGCAGGCCCCACAGCGAGATGTGATCCGGCACGCCGGGAAAGCCAACGGCGCCGAGATAGATCGCGTCGTGCTTCTTAATCTGGTCGAGGCCGTCGTCCGGCATCATCTTGCCGGTCTTCTTGTAGGTCTCGCACGACCAGCCGAAATGGTCCCATTTGAACGCGATGTCGAACTTGCGGCCGACTGCCTCCAGCACCTTGATGCCCTCCGGCACCACCTCGTTGCCGATGCCATCGCCGGGGATCACGGCGATCTTCAGCGTGTTGGATTTCTTCGACGTGGCAGCAGCTGGAGCCTTGGACATGGAAGCGGGCTTTCTGTTCGGGTTGAAAACGGGTCTCGGTTGCGGAGGCCGGGCGTGCAGGCCGCGTCCGGCGGCAATGCACGGGAATCTCAGCCGAGCTTTGTGCACCGCCGACGCCGGGGCGTCAAACGGGAGTGATCCGGCGGCGTCGAAAGAGGGCGATGCAGTGGCATCAAACGGGGCGACGCGGAGGCGTCAAACGCAAGCGACGCGGAGGCGTCAAACGGCAGCGACGCGGAGGCGTCGAACGGTGGCAGTGGGTCGGAGATAAGCGGCGCGGGGTGTCGTTCCCGTGCGCTTCGGCACACAAGATGCCCAGGAAATCCGCCACCCAAAAAGTCTTCGAGACCCGGCACCAATTCGATAGGCAGGCCGCGAGGCGCGGCTTGCGGCCATGAGGGGCTGTTCGCCCCTCAAACTCCCCAACCAGGGACGCAGTCCCTGGACCCGCCTTGTGAAAGGGCGGTCTAGATTTGCGCACGGGCGCAGACAGGACGACCAATGCCGGAGTTGTTCACCGCAAAAGGAGCAGCCGACCTTGTGCATATGAGGCGAAGAACGACAGTGAGCGCATGTGCCCGCGTTCGATTCGGGATATGCCGACCGCGGCATACGTAAAAACCATGCTGCTCTATCTTGCGCTATTCGCAATCGGCTTGTTTGGTCTATTTAACGCATCGTGGTGGATCGCGGTTGTCGGGGGATGTGGGCTGGCGTTGCTGTTCATATTCGAAGATGGCAGATCTGAGGGGCGTCATGGCAAGGCCGCAATTTCGGAATTTTCGATCGTTTCGTCGAGCCTTTTGATACCTGCCGTTGCAGCGCCTGCAGCATTTGCGGCGGGGAGGGCATCGGCACTTATCTGGGGTCTCTGAACCTATGAAAGGCTTTGACCAGTAATTGCATTCCGCCGACGCCGCGCTTCATCTGCAATTAGTGGCGCTCTTGGGTCGCTTGATTTGGTAAGGTACTTGTCAATTGCCAGACTGTATGCGTCGCGCGCTAAGTGTATGCGGCCGCCATTGACCTCGTCCATACGCTCTTGAAGCATGCCGTAAGCAATGCGATTTTGGCCAAGTTCAAGGAGTTCGGCGCTCGAAAGCGTTCGGCCATCGTCCAGGAGGTCCCGGGCTGAATTGAGTTGGGTGCGTGTGCTGTCTAAGCTCACTGTTCCTGTCTCATTTGATTGCCGGGTCTTTATTTCCGCTTTTAACCGAGACGCTCGCGCTCCGCGCAAAACGTCCATGGTCGTCGCTGCAATTGCAGCGACCCTGTCAAAGTCCTCTGCCGCTCCTCTCAAGTTGCCCAATCTCGAGCGCAGCATGCCGCGCAGCTCAATAGCTGCGACCTTCGTTGTGTTGCACGCCTCTGCAGACGTAAAGTCTGCTTCGGATAGATTCAGTATCGAGCCTGCGTCATCGGAAGGGCCAGCATTGCAGCTTCGCACGGTTCCCCTGAGAAGTAACGCATGACACCGCAAATCCTCCAAGCATTGCAAGCGCGTTTTTGTCAATGCGATATGGCTATCGGCTTCTGCTATCGTTTCATCAAGGCTTGACTCTTTCCTTGGCCTCCAAGGGCCAGCCAACGTATCGAGTGCCCCGTCAAGCGATGCTTTCACGAATAGCGTTCGCTCAGAAGACATGCTGGCTGATGGAACGGGAATCGCAGCCAACAATAAATCTGGTGAGGCATATACTGGCGCCAAGGCCGTCTGCATCAGCTTCGTCAATCGAGTGGGGAGGTATCGTCGCGCCTGCATGACGCCATTGACTAGGCCGAAAATGAATGTCCCGACCGTCGCAATTGCCCCGATAACTGGAGCATGAGCTCGCACAAATTTGACGGTTGTCTTTGCGAGCTCAAAAAGGAAATTTTGCACGATTAGCGCAGGTTTATTGAGGTAAAAAAGATACCCCTTGTTCGCGGCGTAAAAAATGGCGCAAGTGCAGATCAAAGTTCCAAGAATGGCAGTCAACACCCAAACAATAACATGACCATACCGCTCGTAAAAACGCGACATCACAACCCCAACGCCCGACAATAGCTTCCGCGATGAAAATCTGAACCAAGATCAATCGGCGAGCAAGTGAGAGGTGGTCGTCATGTTGTCGCAGATGGCTAAAGCAATCTAATCACCCAACCACCCGCATAAGCCACCCCACCCGCCATCAACCCGTTGCCGAGGCTGGCGAAGGCGGCGGCGCTGAGGACGTGGCTTGCCCCGATCGCTTCGAACCGCGCGGCGAGCTTCTGCTGCTCGGTGATCGAGATCAGCGTCAGCAGGCAGCCGCAGACGACGGCCGTCCACCACGTTACACCGGCCATACCGGCGAAGGCTGTTGCGAGTATCGCGAGATAGGCAATCATCCGGACCTCCGAAGTTGGATCGGTGATCCAGTGATTCCGGCGAGCCGCGCGAGTGGGAAGCGACATGCCCAGCAGATTGCTGGGGATCGTCTGACGGTGCGGCCGGGAGGGTGTGTCCCTTTCGGCGCGGAAGGGTTGGGTGCGGCCTGCGCGGCGTGTCCAGGTCAGCGCAGACAGGGCCAGC
>JANXRM010000295.1 GCA_025353015.1 Hyphomicrobiales bacterium | reverse complement strand
AGCGCGGCCAGCCGGATCTCGACGGCCGCGCGCTCGAGGTGACGGAAACAGCCTTCGCGGATTCAGTTGCTTCCGCCGCCGTCCTGATGATGGGCGAAGCCGCCGAAGGCACACCCGCCGCGCTCGTCAGCGGCCTCTCCTGGACCGCGGCCGAAAAACCGGCCAGCGCGCTGATCCGCGCGAAAGCCGAGGACATGTTTCGATGACAAGCGCTGGCATCCACGCGGCCGGAACAGCCGGCGGCAGCTATGTCGCGCTCTGTGGCGGCGTTGGCGGCGCGAAATTGGCGTTGGGCCTGGCAAACGTGCTGCCGGCCGACAAGCTCTCGATCATCGTCAATACAGGCGACGACTTCGAGCATTTGGGCCTGCATGTTTCGCCTGATATCGACACCGTGCTCTATACGCTCGCTGGTCTTTCCAATGCCGAGCAGGGCTGGGGTCTTGCCGGCGAAACCTGGAATTTCATGGGGGCACTGGAGCGGCTCGGCGGCCCCACATGGTTCCGTCTCGGCGACCAGGATCTGGCGACGCACATCGAGCGAACCGAGCGGCTCAAGCGCGGGGACACGCTCACCGCGGTGACGGACCATCTTCGGCGCAAGCTGGGCATTGCGCCGGCAATTCTCCCCATGACCGACGATCCCGTCGCCACGTTCGTCACGACGGACGCCGGTCGCCTGCCGTTCCAGTCCTATTTCGTCGCACAACAGTGCCGGCCACGCGTAACATCGATCGAGTTCCAGGGTGCCGCCGCGGCCAAACCGACGCCCGCAGCGCTCTCGGCACTCGCCCGCCCCGATCTCGCGGGGCTCATCATCTGCCCATCGAACCCGTGGCTCTCGGTCGATCCCATGCTCGCCATCCCAAGCTGGCGGAAAGCGCTTTCGGAATTGCACGTGCCTCGTGTTGCCGTAACACCCATCATCGGCGGGCGCGCCATCAAAGGCCCGACTGCAAAAATCATGTCCGAGTTTGGTCTTGATGTCTCCGCTGCGTCGATCGCCGCCCACTACCGCGGCCTGATCGACGGCTTCATGCTGGACGAATCCGACGCCGCGCAATCCGCCGATCTCGGCTTGCCAGCGATGGCCGCTCCGACCATCATGCGCACGCTCGACGACCGCATCCGTCTGGCGCGGGCAACGATCGCATTTTGCCGCTCGCTTTCCGGCAGCCGCCTTGTGTCCAAGGGGACCACCTGATGACTGCGTTGCCAGTAGCTCCGGGATCGACGATAGCCATAGTGCCGATAAAACGGCTCGATCATGCGAAGCAGCGGCTCGGCCAGGCCCTCAGCCCAGATCAGCGGCAACGGCTCGTGCTGGCCATGCTGCGCGACGTCCTGCAAACGCTCAAGCAGGTTCCGGGGCTCGGCGGCATCCTTGTCGTGTCGCGCGATCCACAGGTGACCATGCTCGCGGGCGAACTCGGCGCGCATGTGGCAGCCGAGCCTGAGACTGCCGACCTCAACGCTTCCATCGCCTTCGGTCTCGCCGTCGCCCACACGGCTGCTGCTACCCGCGCATTGATCGTGCCTGGCGACGTGCCACTCGCAACGCCTGCCGATTTCAGCGCCATTCTGTCCGCCGCAACGGGAGCGGAATCCGCGGTCCTCGCGCCCTCGCTGGACGGCGACGGCAGCAATGCCCTGCTGCTGCCGCTGCCCGCTCCGTTTGCGCCAGCCTATGGCCCTGCCAGCGCCAAACGCCATCAGGCAGCAGCTCGGACAGCCGGTATCAATCTCGAGATCGTTCGCAATGCCCGCCTTGGCCAGGACATAGATACGTCAGCCGATCTCGCAGTACTGGCGGAGCGCGCGGGTTATGCGTTTCTGGCCGCAATTGGCACCGCTCGCCTGACCGACGCCGAAGCCCTGGCGCTCGTCGACAACGCTGATCTCCCCGCACTCATGGCGCGCGCGGAAGCGATGACGGTCGCAGCGCACGGCACCGTCGTCTCGTTCTCCAAGAAAGTCTTCATCCCGCTGACGAAACTGTGCCGCGACGTCTGCCACTACTGCACGTTCGCGCACGCGCCGCGCGAAGTGAAAGCACCCTACCTGTCGCCGGACGAGGTGCTCGCGATTGCCCGTGCCGGACAGGCGCAAGGCTGCAAGGAAGCTCTGTTCACGCTCGGCGACAAGCCGGAACTCCGCTATTCCGCAGCCCGCGAGGCCCTGGCGCGCCTCGGCTACGCCACCACACTCGATTACCTAGAAGCCATGGCCAAGCTGGTGCTGAAAGAAACCGGCCTGCTGCCGCATCTCAACCCCGGCGTCATGAGCGAGGATGAGATCCGCCGCCTGCGCGAGGTCTCCATCAGCATGGGGCTCATGCTGGAGACGGCGTCGCCACGCCTCTCCGAAAAAGGCGGGCCCCATCATGGATCGCCCGACAAGGACCCGGCGGTTCGCCTCTCCACCATCGAGGCCGCCGGCCTTGCGCGCGTCCCCTTCACGACCGGCATCCTCATCGGCATCGGCGAAACGCGGCAAGAGCGCATTCAATCGCTGCTGGCCATCCGGGCCGCGCACGAACGGCACGGCCATATCCAGGAAGTCATCATCCAGAACTTCCGCGCCAAGGCCGATACGCGCATGGCGACAGCACCGGAGCCCTCGCTCGATGAGCACTTGTGGACTATCGCTGCCGCGCGGCTGATCCTCGGGCCCACCATGAGCATCCAGGCGCCGCCGAACCTGCAGCCGGAGGCGCTCGCGCACGTGATCCGCGCCGGTATCAACGATTGGGGCGGCGTTTCGCCCGTCACACCCGACCACGTCAATCCGGAAGCGCCGTGGCCGCATCTCGACCGTCTGGCGGCAATGACCGAAGCGGCCGGCCGCACGCTCACCGAACGTACCGCGATCTATCCAGCCTTTGCGCTGGAGCCCAAGACGTGGGCGTCCAAGCCCCTCCTCACGCCGCTGCTCCGATCGATCGATACCGCCGGCTTCGCCCGCGAGACCGAGTGGGCGCCGGGTGACGGCACGCATGCAGTTCCGGCAAAAGATCTGGCGCTCATCGCCACGCGAGCGAACGCCCGGACGGCGTCCATAACGCGCCTGCTGGACCGGATCGCTGTTGGCCACGTCGCCACCGAGCTCGAGATCGTAACGCTGTTCGAAGCGCGTGGCGCCGATTTTTCCGCCATATGCGCGGCTGCCGACGCCGTGCGCAAAGCCCGGTCTGGCGATCCCGTCACCTACATCGTCAACCGCAATATCAACTATACGAATCTGTGCACCTACGGCTGCAAGTTCTGTGCGTTTTCCAAGGGCCGCCTGTCCACGGATCACCGCGACAAGCCCTATAATCTCGATCTCGAGGAAGTCGCCAGCCGCACGCGCGAAGCCTGGGAGCGCGGCGCGACGGAGGTTTGCTTGCAGGGTGGCATTGGCCCGCGCTACACCGGCCAGACCTATCTCAACATCGTCGAAGCGGTGAAGCTCGGTGCGCCCGACATCCACGTCCACGCCTTCTCGCCGCTGGAAGTGTGGACCGGCGCCACGACACTGAAATTACCGCTGGCGGAGTATCTCGCGAAACTGAAGGCGGCCGGCCTCTCGAGCCTGCCGGGCACCGCCGCCGAGATCCTGGACGACGAGGTCCGCCAGATCCTTTGCCCCGATAAGATCAACACGGCGCAATGGTTCGAGGTGATGGCGGCGGCCCATTCCGTCGGCCTCAAGTCCACCGCCACGATCATGTTCGGCCACGTTGACCGTTACCGCCATTGGGCCCGCCATCTGCTGCGCCTGCGCGCGCAACAGGAAAAATCCGGCGGCTTCACGGAGTTCGTGCCGCTCGCCTTCGTGCACATGGAATCGCCGATTTATCTCAAAGGCAACGCGCGAAAGGGCCCAACGTTCCGCGAGTCCGTGCTGATGCACGCCATCGCCCGCCTCGTGCTCGACCCGGTCATTACGAATATTCAGGCGTCCTGGGTGAAGCTTGGGCCTGAGGGAGCTTCGGCCTGCCTCGACGCTGGCTGCAACGACGTCGGCGGCACGCTGATGAACGAATCCATCACACGTGCGGCCGGTGCAGCCTTCGGCCAGGAGATGACGCCCGTGGCACTCGAAGCCATGATCGCCCGAGCCGGGCGGCAACCACGCCAGCGCACAACGTTCTATGGCGATGCCCCCGCTGAACGCCGCGCCACCGCCTTCGCCGATAGCGAGGCGCGTTACCCCAGAAACATTGCAGCAGGCACATCCCAATCCATCATGGCCGCCGAATAACCGGCCGCCGACCCAACGCTCGGAGCCCCTTCATGCCAGGACCACGTCTTGCCGGAAAAGTCGCCTTCATCACGGGCGCTGGCGGCGGCATCGGCCGCGCAACGGCCGAGCGTTTCGTCGAAGAGGGCGCCAAGGTCGTCGTCGCCGAAATCAACGCCGAACTGGGTGAAGCAGCAGCAGCGTCCGCGCGCGCGAAAGCCGGCAATGGCGGCGGCGACGCCCATTTCATCCGCTGCGACGTGACCGACAAGGCCAGCGTCACCAAGGCCATCGAAGAAACGGTCGCGCGCTACGGCGGCCTCCACATCCTGCACAACAATGCCGGCGGCTCGACACCGCAGGACGGCACGGTGGTGGATGCGTCAGAAGAGGAATTCTGGCGCGTCATCAAGCTCGACCTCTTCGGCACGTTCCTGTGCTCCAAGGTCGCCATTCCGCACATCGCCAAATCAGGCGGCGGCGCCATCATCAACATGTCGTCGAACCTGGCGCTGATGGCTGTTCCCGGCCGCGCTGCCTATGGTGCCGCAAAAGGGGGCGTCGCTTCGCTCACGCGCGCCATGGCCCTCGATCACGCCAAGCAGAAAATCCGCGTCAATGCGATCGCGCCGTCAGTGACGCTGTCAAACCGGGTGAAAGCGCTGCTCGATCAAAACCCCGCCTTGGCGCAAATGGGTGACAGTCACCTGTTCGGCTTGGGACAGCCGGTCCATATCGCCAACATGGCCGTCTACCTCGCCTCCGACGAGGCCGCAATCACGACCGGTCAGGTCATGTCGGTCGACAGCGGCGTCACGATCTACTGATCTCTCGGCTGCAATTGATTGGCTTTTTTCGGCGCGCGTTTATCTTGATCCAAGCCGTTTGTCGCAGCCGTGAGATATTCCCGCTATCCTGATCATGCACCAGGAGTTGACCCGGCGCGCCCTGGACTGCTCCTGGTCGTGTACGACACGGCTTGAAAATGCCCGATATCAGTCGCATTCCGGCCGCGCGGAATGTTTATCGCTGAGCCAGCTCTGGAACCCGTGGTGCAGAACCCCGCCTCGGCAGGGCTGGAGATCAGTGCATGCGACGCCTCATTGTATCGAGTTTGGTTGTTGCCACCCTTGCAACGTCGGTTCGCGCGGAAACAGTCGCGCTCAACGGCGAGGCGCTCCGTCAGCTCGCGACAAACCAGACCGTCCTGCTCCAGTCACCTTATGGCACGCTGCCTGTTTCATTCCGGGCCGATGGCACACTCTCCGGCCAAGCCAAGGGCAGTCTCGCTAGCTATCTCGGTTCGCCGAGCGACAACGGCCGCTGGTCCGTGAAGGGTGACCGGATCTGCCAGAAATTTTTTCGTTGGTTTGCCGGCGAGACGCATTGCCTGCGTGTGCACCAGGACGGCGCGCGCCTGCACTGGCAACGCGATGATGGGCTGAAGGGCACTGCGACGATCGCGGGGTCTCCGCCGCCGGTTCTGACCGCGACTGGCCGGCGCTGAGTTGAGCGCCGAGCCCGGGAGACGACGGGCTCCAGCCCCTCGATCTCCCCTGGCCCATAGACTTGTTGCGGACTGGTCCCTGGACCGGTTGTTAAACGAAGCGGAAGTCTTCCGGGCGCGCCGCGAGATCGGTCAGCGACGTGTTGGCCAAGACCAAGCTGTTGGCTGCGTCCTTGGTGATCACCACGTCCGTGCCGATCTGCGCACTGGATGCCAGGACTGCGGCCGCATCAGCGAACACCGCCTTCGAGAACTCCAGGACATCGTGCAATGGTGATGTTGCGTTGAAATCGGTCACGAGATCACGGCCGAAGCCAGAAGCAAACGCGAAGGAGTCGGAACCGGCACCGCCCGTCAGCCAATCGTTGCCGGCGCCGCCGATGAGGCGATCGTCGCCGCTGCCGCCGACCAACGTGTCGTTGCCGCCCTTACCGTCGAGAGTGGCGCCGCCATCCATGCCGTAGATCGTCTCGTCGGCTGCCGAGCCTTCGGCGTGCTGGAACTTGACGGTATTGACGGCGTAGAAATTGATATTCGCGTGCGTCGAAACGTTGTCGCCGACGATCGGCCAATAGCCGCGCTCGGGGCCTGTGTTCTGGCTCGGATCATATGTCAGCACGTCGTTGAGCACGGTGACGACGTTGCCGGTGTCGGGCCCGCCGTGGAAGTTGATATCCCGATTGGTGTTCACGACCTGGATCGTGTTGTTGGCTTCCGAATCCCAACCCGAGAACAGCACGCCGTGCCGCGTGTCCGTGATGTCGAGACCGCTGAAGGTCGAATTAAATGTATCGGCGATCTGCACGCCGTAACCGTTGCCGTTCGGACCTTTGTTCCAAGCACCGCGGACCGTGAGGTTGCTCGCCGACATATCGATGCCGCCGTGGAGATCGAACCCGAGGCTTGGAGCGTTGATCAGCGTGATGTTGTTGATATTAGCGCCAAGCGTGCCGTCGGTCCGGATATCGGCGATGCCGTCATAAGCCGGCAATACATTGGCGAAGTTGTAGGGATTTGCTGCACCAAGGCCGCTGTCCATCGTGAAGTTCGAGAGCGTCAGCCCGCGCACCAGATTGGTTTGCGAGACCTGCGCCAGCCCAGCGTTCATGGCGTAGGGAATTTCGTGCGTCAGGTAGACCGTGTTGCCCGTGATGTGGTCGACCTGCACTTCGGCCACGCGGAAGGGATGCGCCGCGGCGTCAGCGGCCGAAACGTTGGTCCAACCGTTGGCGGCCATGTAGGCTGCGTCATTCGCTTGCTCGATGCGGAGCGTATCGCCAGCTTTCAGTTTCGACGCGTCAGCCAGCGTCAGGAACGTCTGATGCGCCGCGATGTCGGTGGTCGCCAGGCCCACGCTCAGGCTTTTGCCAGATTGCACGTGGATGCCGTCGGTTTCACTACCTGCCGCAAACTGGAACCGGACGAGTGTTCCCGCCTGGCTCTGGCCCGTGAAAGTGACGTTGTTGCGTGTGATCAAGATCTGCTGATCGAAGACGTGCAGGCCGTCGCTCAGGATGAATTTGGCGCCGTCTCCGGCGTTGGCCAGAAGTTGATTGAGCTGCGCCGCCGTTACGCTCGTGCCGATCGTAGTGATCTGGGCGCCCGCGATGAGGCCTGAGAAGTTCGCATTGCCAAGCTGTGACTTCGTGACGCCCGCCAAAGTCAGCGTATCGCCTTGGCCCAGATCGAGCACGGCGCCAGCGACGGTGTCGCGCACCTTGGCCATTGCCTCGCTGACATACGTGAACGGCGAGCCCTTGAGCAAAATCGCATCCTGCCAGACATTGAAGCCCGTGACTGTATCGGCCTGATAGCCAGGGCCGAAGACGATGGTGTCGGCGCCTTGACCAGCGATCAGCTGGTCATTGCCGGCGCCACCGTCGAGCAGCGCGCCGCCAGCACCGGCCGTGATCGTGTCCCGGCCGATGCCACCGGTCACGTGCACGGCAGCGCCGCCCTGCACCGTGACGATGTTGTTGGTTGCATTGTCCAGGAACACGTTACCGCTGCCGGCGACGACCACCGTGCCGCCAACGGATGATCCGGCCTTCAAGGTGTCGATCCCTCCCGCGCCCGAGACGACCGTCAACCGCGCCGCATCGGACTGCGCCATCATGCCAGAGGACAACGTGACATTGAGAACGCCGCTCGTGTGCGCACTGAAGTCGAGCGCGTCGACATGCGACAGGCTCGAATAGGAACTGGACGAGAATGTGTATCCGCCCGTCTCGGCGATGGCGAGCGTATCGAGTCCCGTACCACCGACAATCGTCGAGCCGCTGATATCCGCCAACTTCAACAGACTGGTGCCGGTAATTTTTTTGATTGCCATTTCTGCCCTCGGACAATGAGATGAACCATCAACGCAGGAAGCACGATCTGTGCCAGCAATAGCCGTGCTGGGCTCAAGATAATACTGCACTCGCCGCCGGCTCAAGATGCCCG
>JANXRM010000459.1 GCA_025353015.1 Hyphomicrobiales bacterium | reverse complement strand
TCGACGACGCCGAGGCCGAGGCTGCGGGCGGCGCGCAAGACCGTCGAGTCGTTCGAAAACAGCGTATTGAGGGCAGCGAACGCGGCAGCCGCGCCCGTCGAGTCGAAACGCCGCCAACGCTCGTACCGCTCCAGCGCCACCGCGTCGCCGGGGTCGAGCCCCAGTCGCATCGCATCCGCCACCACCTCGGCCAAGGCTGCGACATCCCTGAGGCCCAGGTTCAATCCTTGCCCCGCCAGCGGGTGCACGCTGCGAAGCGCATCGCCGATCAGTGCGATGCGGGTGCCAACGATGGCGCGCGCCACGTGGAATTCCAGTGGCCAGAACGCCCGCGCACCAACCACCTTGATGGCGCCGAGCTTGAAGCCGAACCGCCGTTCGACCTCGGCGAGAAAACCCGCATCGTCGAGTTGCATGATCCTGGCGCCGCGCTCCGCTCCTTCCGTCCACGTCACGCACGTCCGGTTACCCTTGAGCGGCAGCATCGCGAAGGGCCCCGCGGGCAGGAAATGCTGGACGGCGCAACCGTGATGCAGACGCGCATGCTCGACCGTCGTGACGAGCCCGACCTGCCCGCTACTCCATGTCATCGAACGGATGCCGGCGGCTTGCCGTACCTGCGACCGCGCGCCATCGGCTGCAACGATGAGACTGGCACGCAGCCGGTCCCCTGACGCCAGCTTCAGAATGGCGCCCGTTGGTCGGACATCGAAGCTCACCAATTCCGCTGGCGCGACGAACGTGATGCAACTCGACGCCGCAGCCGCCGCAAGAAGCGCGGTCCGCAAGGCCTCCGCATCGACGATGAACGTCGCCGGCTCGCCGGATACGACGTGATTGTCATAGGTGAGGAGCACGGGACGCACGGCATTCGCCAGCGATGAGTCCGTGATTTCGATCGTGCGCACCGGTTCGGCATGGGCTTCAATCGCAGCCCACACACCGATCGCGGCCAGCAGGTTGCGCGAGCCGGCCGATATTGCAAAGGCGCGCGGATCGGTTGCGGCCGGCACCTGCACATTGAGTTCGCGGCGTTCGATGATTGCGATCTTGATATCGGGACCGAGAAGACGGCTCAACGAAAGGCCCAAAGCCAGCCCGGCGTGACTGCCGCCGGCAATCGCGATATCAAAAATCGAGGCAGGCTGCTCAATGTGCATCGTCGTTTCGCATGATCCGTCATCGAGATGGTATCAATAGGGCCGTGGCAATGGGGCAGCAATCAGGAGACCTTCCTTGACACCATCCACCGTCCACACTCTACGTTCAATCGCACAAGACGGTTAATCAGCGAAGTGCTCACGATGCCACCCCGCCCCTCGAAGCCACATCCCGCGACCCGCGCGCCAAAGACGTCGAAGGCCATTGGCGAGCTCCTCAGCCTTCTCGATCTCGAGACGCTGGAGCAGAACCTCTATCGCGGCCGCGGCCCGAAGGTCGGTTGGCAGCGCGTCTATGGCGGCCAGGTGCTGGGCCAGGCCCTGGTTGCCGCCGTTCGCACCGTGCCGCCGGACCGCATCGCGCATTCGTCGCACGCCTATTTCTTGCTGCCGGGCGATCCCGCCGAACCCATCGTCTATGATGTCGAGCGTATTCGCGATGGCGCGAGCTTCACGACCCGGCGCGTTAAGGCGATCCAGCACGGCCGGGCGACGTTCGCCATGAGCGTCTCGTTCCACAAAACCGAGACGGGTTTCGACCACGCCGCACAAATGCCCAACGTACCGGCGCCGGAAGACCTGCCGAGCGAGGCCGAACTCAAGGCCCGGCTGATGCAGCACCTGCCCGACAATATGAAGAGCTATTGGGAACGCGAACGGCCGATCGAGATGCGACCGGTCGACATTTCCCGCTACCTCGATCGCGAACCGCGCACGCCGCAGCAGACGATCTGGATGCGCGCCAACGGCCGCCTGCCAGACGAGCTTTCGCTGCATCAGTGTGTGCTTGCCTACGCCTCCGATTTTACGCTGCTGGATACCGCCCTCATCGCGCACGGCAAGCTGTCGTTCGACCAGGACGTACAGCTGGCGACTCTCGATCATTCCATGTGGTTCCACCGGCCGTTCCGGGCCGACGAATGGCTGCT
>JANXRM010000280.1 GCA_025353015.1 Hyphomicrobiales bacterium | reverse complement strand
CTGACGACCCGCCGCCGCAGTTCGATATCAATGTCATCTCGGATTGGATGTTCAAAGATGAAGCTGTGCGCCGCGCCCATCTTGCAAATGCGCTTGACGCCGTTCGCGTGCGAGAACGGGATAGCGGAACAAAGTTTACTCAGCTTTACAAACGCGAGTTAGACGCAGAGCGGGAGGAGATCACATCTCATCGACATGTTCACCACTTAGCGGCGAAAGCGGATTTGTCTATTCAACAGGTCCGTGACTTCACAGCTAGCGAGGCATTTGGCGATGTTCCCTACGTGCACTTATACCAACCTTCGCTGAGACTGACTCTCCTGCAAGGGATTCCCTTGCGAATCAAGCTGTGATTCCCTCCCCGGATCGGGCAACTGATTCGGGGGATGAGGATGCCGGCAGCGGTCGAGCTTCGCGATGATTTTAGTGCGGACGAATTGCGCCGGATGGCGGCGAGAACCAGCAACGCGAACCAGTCTCGCCGCCTGCTCGCGTTGGCCGCCGTGCGTGACGGCATGAGCCGGGAGGACGCTGCCCGGGTCGGCGGCATGGATCGCCAGACGTTGCGCGACTGGGTGCATGCGTTCAACGTCCGCGGCCCCGACGGTCTCGTCAACGGCAAGGCGCCGGGCGCCAAGCCGAAGCTGTCGCTCGCGCAACGGGCCGAGATCGTCGCCATCGTCGAGGCCGGGCCCGATCCCGAGACCGACCGCGTGGTGCGCTGGCGCTGCGTCGATCTCAGGCGCCTGATCCTCGCGCGCTACGCCATCGATCTCGACGAGGTGTCGATCGGCCGCCTACTGAAGACTGCGGGATACTCGCATATCAGCGCGCGTCCGCTGCATCCCGCCCAGAAGCCGGGCGTGATCGAGGACTTTAAAAAAAACTCAACATCCGGGTGGCTGAAGCGCTGATGGCGAGGCGGATCTCGCTCGCCACCCCGATCGAAATCTGGTTCCAGGACGAGGCACGCATCGGCCAGAAGAACGGCCTCGTCTATCAGTGGGCCAAGACGGGCACGCGGCCGCGACAACCGCAAGATCAGCGCTACGCCAACGCCTATCTGTTCGGCGCCATCTGCCCGGCGCGCGACATCGGGGCGGCGATCGTCATGCCGTATGCGGACACCTTTGCCATGCAAGCCCATCTCGACGAGATCAGCCGCCACGTGACCTCGGGCAGCGTCGCCGCGCTGCTGCTCGACAAGGCCGCCTGGCACACGACGGGCAAGCTGGTCGTGCCCGCCAATATCGTGCTCGTCCACCTGCCGCCGAAATCGCCCGAGCTGAACCCGACCGAGAACATCTGGCAGTATCTGCGCCAGACGTGGCTGTCGAACCGCGTGTTCGACAGCTACGAAGACATCTGCAATGCCTGTTGCGATGCCTGGAACAACCTCACGGCCGAGGCCGGCCGCATCGCCTCGATCGGCCGCCGGGTCTGGGCAAAGGTCGGTCGATCTCAGTGAAGGTCGGTATCAGTGTCAGCGAAGGCTGGTATTACAACCGCCGCCGTCCGAAGCTTTAGCGACCCTGCTTTTTCGCCGCCTCGATCGCGCGCCATACGCGTTCCGGCGTCGCCGGCATCTCGACATGGTGAACGCCGAGATCCGACAGCGCATCGACGATCGCGTTGATGACGGCGGCGAGCGCCGGCATCGTGCCGCCCTCCCCGCCCGGACGGATGCCGTAACGGTGGCTGGCAGCCGGCACCTCGACGAGCTCGCAGTCGAACGCTGGCAGCGTGTCGGCTCGCGGTATCGCATAATCCATGAACGAGCCCGACAGCAATTGCGCGCTGTCCGGGTCATAATGACAATCCTCGAGCAACGCCTGTCCCACCCCCTGCGCCACCGCGCCAAGCGTCTGGCCATGCAGGATCAGCGGATTGACCGCCCGTCCGACATCATCGACGCCGGACCAGCGCACGATCTGGACGTGTCCAGTGTCGGAATCGACCTCGACTTCGCACACGTGCGTTCCAGACGGGAATGCGCCGACCGATACGGTGTGATCGCCAATTCCACGCAATGGACCGCGCAGATCGTTCGGCAGCGAGTTCAGTGTCTCCGCCGCTCGCGCCACTTCGAAAATACCGATCTCGCGGCCGCCTCCAGCAAACACGCCGTCGGCGAATGCGATGTCCTGCGCCCGCACGTCCAGCAGATGCCCGGCGATCCGCCGGCCACGCTCGA